>CBFDDT010000005.1:0-60637 GCA_965603635.1 uncultured bacterium
TTGAATTCCGGCGAGCCGACATCGGGCAGCCGGCCCCAGCAATCAAAATCCTTGCGGTTGATGACCCCGCGCGCGCCCATCTGCATGACGAAATCGCGCTTGGTCTCGTCGGAAATCACGCCGATGGCGTTGGCGCCGGCCGTTGCGATCAACTGGATTGCCATCGAGCCGAGCCCACCCGAAGCGCCCCAGACCAGAACGTTCTGGGTCGGTTTCAGCGTATGCGGCCGGTGGCCGAACAGCATGCGGTAGGCGGTGGCCAGGGTCAGGATGTAACAGCCGCTTTCCTCCCAGGTCAGGTGTTTGGGGCGCGGCATCAACTGTTGCGCCTGGACCCGGGTGAACTGGGCGAACGAGCCGTCCGGCGTCTCGTAGCCCCAGATGCGCTGCGAGGGCGAATACATCGGGTCGCCGCCGTTGCATTCCTCGTCGTCGCCGTCGTCCTGGTTACAATGCACCACGACTTCGTCGCCGACTTTCCAGCGCTTTACCTTCGACCCCACGGCCCAGACGATGCCGGCCGCGTCGGAGCCCGCGATGTGGTAGTCCGCCTTGTGGACGTCGAACACCGAAACCGGCTCGCCCAGCGCCGCCCAGACGCCGTTATAATTGACGCCCGCCGACATCACCATGACCAGCACTTCGTGGCTGTCGATCGCGGGCACGTCGACGACTTCCACCTGCATCGCCTCCTCGGGCTCGCCATGGCGCTCGCGCCGGATGGCCCAGGCATGCATCTGCTTTGGAATATGCCCCAGCGGCGGGATCTCGCCGATCTCGTAGAGATCCTTTTTTGGCAGGTTGGCGGTGATGTCGACTGCTTCGGCTGGTTCTTTCATCGCTCTGCTTCCCCGGAATTGCGCTAATCTGATGTTCAGGCTACAGGATAATTTTGCATTGCACAATACGACCGTTTGTTTCAGATTGTGCACCGGCCATAACAGATTATGACAAAATGCGTTCCGGCAATGGTGCCAGATCGCGACAAAAACGGGAGACAGAGCGGTGGGTAAAGACGAGCAAATCCGCCCCACACAAGGTGACAAGGGTGCAGGCGAAGGGCGCGTGCGCGACCGCCCCTGGCTGATCCGCACTTATTCGGGCCACAGCTCGGCCAAGGCGTCCAATTTGCTGTACCGCACAAATCTCGAACGCGGGCAGACCGGCCTCTCCGTCGCCTTCGATCTGCCGACCCAGACCGCCTATGACTGCGACCATCCGCTGGCCCGGGGCGAGGTCGGGAAAGTCGGCGTTCCGATCTCCCATCTCGGCGATATGGAGGCGTTGTTCGACGGCATCCCGCTGGCGCGCATGAATACCTCGATGACCATCAACGCACCGGCGCCCTGGTTGCTGGCGCTCTATATCGCGGCGGCCGAGCGCCAGGGCGCGGCGCGCGCCGATCTCGCCGGCACCACCCAGAACGACATAATCAAGGAATATTTGTCGCGCGGGACCTATATCTTCCCGCCCGCGGCCAGCCTGAAGCTTACCAACGACGTCGTCGCCTTCACCTGCCGCGAGGTTCCCAAGTGGAACCCCACCAACGTTTGCTCATATCACCTCCAGGAAGCCGGCGCGACGCCGGTGCAGGAGTTGGCCTACGCGCTGGCCACCGCGATCGCCGTGCTGGACGGCCTGCGCGACGGCGGGCAACTGGACGGCGATGACTTCCCCAAGGCTGTCGGGCGCATCAGCTTTTTCGTCAATGCCGGAATTCGTTTCGTTACCGAAATATGCAAGATGCGGGCTTTCGCCGAGCTCTGGGACGAGCTCTGCCGCGAGCGTTACGGCATTGAGGATGAAAAGCTGCGGCGCTTTCGCTACGGCGTGCAGGTGAACTCCCTGGGCCTGACCGAACAACAGCCGGAAAACAACGTCTACCGCATCCTGCTGGAAATGCTGGCGGTGGTGCTGTCGAAAAATGCCCGCGCCCGCGCGGTGCAACTGCCGACCTGGAACGAGGCGCTGGGCCTGCCCCGCCCCTGGGACCAGCAATGGAGTCTTCGCCTGCAGCAGATCGTCGCTCACGAAACCGATTTGCTGGAGTATGGCGACCTGTTCGACGGCTCGCCCGTGGTCGAGGCCAGGGTAGAGGCGCTGAAGGAAGAGGCCCGCGCCGAGCTGGCCGTCATCGAGGCCCTGGGCGGCGCCATCCCGGCGGTCGAATCCGGCTATATGAAAGAGCAACTGGTGCAGTCGAACGCGCGGCGCATTGCGGCAATCGAGTCCGGTGAACAAATCGTGGTTGGCGTGAACAGCTTTACCGAGGGCGCGGAATCGCCGCTGACCGCGGGCGGTGCAACGGTGCTGACCGTCGATCACATGGCCGAGGACGAGCAGATTCGCGGACTCGTGGAATGGCGCAAGTCCCGTGACGACGAGGCGGCCCGCGCGGCACTGGCGGCGTTGGAACAGGCGGCGCGCGACGGCGCGAACGTCATGGAATCCTCAATCGCCTGCGCCCATGCGGGCGTGACCACCGGGGAATGGGGCGACGCGCTGCGCGGCGTGTTCGGTGAATACCGTGCGCCCACCGGCATCGACGCCGGCGCGGGCGCGGCCGATGCCGTCTCGCTGACCGCTTTGCGCGAGCGCGTGGATACGCTGTCCGGCAAGCTGGGCCGGACCGTCACCATGGTCGTCGGCAAGCCGGGCCTGGACGGCCATTCAAACGGGGCGGAACAGGTGGCGGTGCGGGCGCGCGATGTCGGCATCGACGCGGTCTATGAGGGCATTCGCCTGACCCCGCGCGAGATTGTCGATGCCGTGAAGAGCAATAACGCCCATGTTGTCGGCCTGTCGATCCTCTCCGGCAGCCATGTGGAACTGGTGCGCGAGGTCATCCGGCTGATGGCCGGGGAGGGCATGGGCGAGGTGCCGGTGGTGGTCGGCGGCATCATCCCGGCGGCGGATGAGGGCGCGCTTGGTAATATGGGCGTGGCGCGAATCTACACACCCAAGGATTACGATTTGAACCGGATCCTCGGCGACGTGCTGGACTTGCTGGAAGACGGCGCCGAGCTTTAGCTGTCCCGCTTCTTCGGCGGCGTTAGTTTGGCGCGGCCGCCGCGGGGTTTGTCGGCCCGCTTGGGCCTGGCGGGACCGTTCGGCCCGGCTGGCGCTGGCGCTGGGAACTGCAGGATTTTCTGCTCGTCGCTGCCCGGCGACGCATTGACCGCCACCGCGTTGACCAGCGGCGAACGTACGGCCGGGTCAAAAGCAGCCGCGCCGCCATGGCGATAGCGCGTAAGACTGCTAGGACGACGACGATAGATCCATAGATCGGACATTTATGACTTCCCCGAGGGAACCTTGAGTTATTGGTTGCCTCGACATATGAGGCTCCTGTTCCCATTCGTCCACATAAAAGCACGAAAACTTTGCGATCCGGTTAACGCGCGCTTGCGGTTGCCGGCCGGATCGGCGAATTTCGACGCCCGCACAATATCTTTTCCAACCGACTGGGACAATCATCCGTGGAGAGTGTTTTCGACGCCATCCTGCCGATTTTCGGAATCGTGACGATCGGCTATCTGGCGGCTCGTTTCGGCTTCATGGACGAAGCCGCCGTCGATGGGCTGTCCAAATTCGTCTTCAATTTCGCCGTGCCGTTGCTGCTGTTCCGCAAGATCGCGCAGGCCGGTCTGCCCAACGATATGCCGTGGGAGTTGCCCATCGCCTTTTATGGCGGCGTTATCGCCATCTTCCTGTTGTCGGCGGTTCTGGGCGCCAGCCTGTTCCGTCGGGGCGGGACCGAGGCGGTTTCGTATGGTGCGGCCGCCTGCTGGGGCAATACGGTGCTGATGGGGATTCCCATCGTACTGGCGACCTATGGCGACCGCGCCTCGCTGCCGCTATTCATCATTATCGGCATCCATACGCTGGTCATGGTCCCGGTTCTGTCGCTGGGCTACGCCTTCGCTGGCGGCAAGGGGCGCGGATTGGGGGCCGCGCTGGGCGATATCGCCGGCGATCTGGTGCGCAATCCCATTCTGATCGGCTTGCTCGCCGGCCTGCTGTACGGTCGTTACGCGCCGCCGCTGCCCACGGTGGTCGACGAGACCACGCGGCTTTTGGGCGAGGCTTCGATGCCGGCGGCCTTGTTCGCCGTTGGCGGCACACTGGCGCGCTATGGCATTGGCGGGCAGGCGCCGCATGCGCTCGCGCTTTCGGTTATCAAACTCGTTTTGTTGCCGGTGATCGTCTGGCTCCTGGCCGACCGGTTGCTCGGCCTGCCGCATTTGTGGACGCAGGTGGCGGTGGTGCTCGCCGCCCTGCCCAGCGGCATAACGGCGTTCCTGTTCGCCAGCCGTTACGGCGCGGCGAAGAACACGGTCACTACCACTATTGTCCTGTCCAGCTTCATCGGCCTGATTACAGTTCCAACCGCGATCTGGCTGGTCGGCCCGTGAGGGGTTTCCGCGTTCATTGATTTTTCACGGATCCGTGCTTATGGTCCGCTCGTTATGAACAACCGACGCAACATAGTCCTCGGGGCGCGAATTAGCCTCCCGGTCCTCCTGGAGGGCCGGGCATCGCTTATTCCTGCTGAACCCCGGACATATGAGGTTGCGTACCATGTTTCGAGAACCGACTGAGCGCGCATTCGCGCCCAAGACCAAAAACCCCACCGCCTGTTTTTCCGTCACCGCAGAGGCCGAACCAGGCGTCATGCCGCGCGTGCTTGAACTTTTCGCCAAGCGCGGCCTGGTGCCCAGCCTGTGGCACAGCAAG
The DNA here is from genome assembly GCA_965603635.1 of uncultured bacterium. GTDB lineage: Bacteria > Pseudomonadota > Alphaproteobacteria > UBA8366 > JADFVY01 > JADFVY01. The sequence goes on from CBFDDT010000005.1 coordinate 4,738, forward strand.
GTAGCGCCCACCGGCGAGTTGACCATCGACCTGCAGATGAACGGAATGGAAGCCCCGCTGGCCCAACAGATCGCCAAATCCCTGCGCCAGATCTGGGGCGTCGCCACCGTCCTGACCGCCGAAAAGGGGTGAACGTCGAATGTCCTTCCTCGATCATATCCGCCACGCCAACAATTGGAACAAGGCCGATTTCCGGACCTTCGCGGTGGCCGGGCATCTGGTCGGGCATATCCGGCTCGACCGGATCGAGCGGCTGCACGCGTTCCCCGATACATTCGTGATCGGACCGGACCATATCGCGCTGGCGCCGGGGCTGGATGATTTCGCCAGCCGTGGCATGGCGCTGGAAGAGGTGCTGGAAGTTCTGCGCGGCGAGGGCGAATTTCCCGGCTGGCGCGGCGAGTATTATCCCATCATGCCGGAATGGGGCGACGAACCCCTGATGCAGGTTGAGCGCGCCACCTGTTCCTGGCTGGGCGCGCGATCCTGGGGCGTCCATATCAACGGGTTCGTGCGCCGCGAGGGCGGGCTTCATATGTGGGTCGCGCGCCGCGCCCGGGGCAAGCAGACCTATCCCGGCATGCTGGACAACATGGTCGCCGGCGGCCAGCCAATCGGCTTGGGCCTGATGGAGAATATCGTCAAGGAATGCGCCGAGGAGGCGGACATCCCGGCGGAAATTGCCCGGCAGGCACGCGCCGCCGGGACGATTTCCTATTGCCACCAGTTCGAGGAGGGCGTGAAGCCCGACCAGCAATTCAGCTATGACCTGGAACTGCCCGCCGATTTCACCCCGCGCAACACCGACGGCGAGGTCGAGAGCTTCGAGCTCTGGCCCATAGAGCGGGTGATCGAGACCGTGCGCGAGACTTTCGAGTTCAAGTTCAACTGCAACCTCGTCATCATCGATTTCCTGATCCGCCACGGCCTGATCGACGCCGACAACGAGCCGGATTACATGGCGCTTTGCCTGGGCCTGCGGCGAGGGCCGTGATCGGGCGTCAGCCCGTCAATCCGTAAACTTCGCCATCGCCCGCACTTCCGCCGGGCTGTGGCCCGCTTCGCGCAGGGCCTGGATGGTTAGGCTTTTGTCGCGCTTGGCGTAGCGTTTTCCGTCTTCGCCGGTCAACAGGCCGTGGTGCCAATATTCCGGCTCCGGCAGGCCCAGCAGCGCCTGCAGGATACGGTGGATGTGGGTGGCGTGCAGCAGGTCCTCGCCGCGCGTGACCAGGGTCACGCCCTGGATGGCGTCGTCCACGGTGACTGCCAGGTGATAGCTGGTCGGCACGTCCTTGCGCGCCAGCACCACGTCGCCGCAGCCCAGCCCCAACACCTCGGTATATCCGTGTGCGCGGTCAATGAAGGTCAGCGGCCCGGCTCTTTCCATTGCCTTCTTCATGTCCAGCCGCAGCGCGTGGGGTTCCTCTGCCGCGATCAGCGCCTCGCGCTCGTCGGGCGAGAGGGCGCGGCAGGTTCCGGGATAGAGAACGCCGTCCGGGCCATGGGGCGCCTGATCCGCGTTGCCAACTTCACGCTGGATATCTTTTCGGGTGCAAAAACAAGGGTATATAAGCCCGTCTTCATCCAGTTTTTGCAATGCGGCACGATAATCGTCGAAATGGTCCGACTGGCGGCGCACCGGGGCTTCCCATTCCAGGCCAAGCCAGGCGAGATCCTCATATATCCCCTCTTCGAATTCCAGCCGGCCGCGGCCGGCGTCGATATCCTCGATGCGCAGCAGGAACCGCCCGCCCTCCGCCGCCCGCGCCGCGAACAGGGCGCTGTAGGCATGGCCGATATGCAGGCGTCCCGTGGGGCTGGGCGCAAAGCGGGTCACGTTGTATGCTGGTTCGATCATGGCGCCTGAAATATAGCCATGCCGATGGCCCAGGGTAATAGCAAAGTCGGAAAAGCAGGAAGGCGGGGTTCGAAATGTCCGCGAGCGAAGTGTTTCAGGAACTTTTGATAAGTGGCAAGATCGCGGCGGAGGATGTCGCAAGGCTGCGCACCGAAATCTTCGCCGACGGCGTCACCGATCTCGAAGAGGCCGAGGCGGTCTTCCGGCTGAACGACGGCTGCCCGGACAAGCATGAAAGCTGGAATGAACTTTATGTGGATGCGCTGACGGATTTCTATGTCTGGCGCGCAACGCCTCCCGGCTATGTGGACGAGGAAAACGCCCGTCATCTGATCCGGTATGTCGTGCGTGACAATCGCATCGCAAGCGATACCGAGCTCGCCTTGCTGGCCAGCGTTATTCACTGGGCCGATTCAGTGCCGGCGGAGCTGGCCGAATTCGTGTTGTCCGCAGTCAAGGAAAGCGTGCTTGAGCCCGATGAGGCCGCGTATGGCCAGGGGCGGCGGCCGAATGTGATCGACGCCGTCGATGTCGAGCTGATCAAACGCGCGATCTATGCGCCCGCGACCCAGGGCAGCGTCACCGTGACGCGCGCCGAGGCCGACGCCATCTTCGACCTTAACGACGCCACCATCGAGGCGGAAAACCACGCTGGCTGGAAGTCCCTCTTCGTTTACGCCGTCGCCAATCACCTGATGTTCCCGCGCAACGCCGCCCCCGCCCCCAGCGCGCAAGAGGTAATTCGACGCGAGCAATGGCTGAAGGAACGCCACGGCATGGCGCCGCTGCTGCTTCAGGTTGGCCGCGGCGCCGTGGATCTGGCCGCCGATGTGCTGTCGCTGCATCGTGACGACCTCGAGGCGCGATTCGAGTCGGCGCAAAAGGCAATGGAAGGCTCCGCACAACCGGCCGATGCGGCGGAACAAGCCGATGCGGTGGCGGTCGCTTTCGAAAAGGAATCGATCAGCGAAGAGGAAGCCAACTGGCTGATCGAGCGCATCGGCCGGGACGGCGTCCTGCATGCCAACGAAATCTCCCTGCTGACCTTCATTAAAAACACCGCGCCGCAAACACCGCCGTCCATGGACCCATTGTTCGAGGAAGCCGGGTTTTCCTGATGCCGCCGCCATGGTTGCGGTTTAACGGACATCGCGATATCGCTTACATCAAACAACCCATTGAACGGTAACCTTAAAATCATGTTCGCTCGACACCGATTTCAACACTAGCGATCTTGCGCCCGATTTCACCCGTCCCCATATGTTACCTATAGTAGCAATGTATAAAGAGAGGTGGATAAAAAATGGGCAGACAATTGAGTGCGAGCGAAATGCTGGTGCGTGGTGAAATTACCGCTCAGGATGTCATTCGCCTGCGGCATGAAATATTTGCCGATGGCGTGCGCGAGATTTCCGAGGCCGAACTGCTGTTCCGGATGGATGCCGAATGCGCGGTGAAGGACGTGGGCTGGAACAGCTTTTTCGTTGAAACTCTGGCCGAATATTACATCTTCAACACCGAGCCCGCCGGCGCGCTGGGCGAAGACCAGACCCAGCATCTGATCCGCCATATTCTGGCGGATGGCAAGGTGGCCGGCGAGACCGAGTTGGCCTTGGCGATCAGGGTGATCGACCGGGCGCAATCCTGCCCGCCCGATCTGGGTTTTCTGGTGCTAAAGGCGGTGTGGGACAGTGTTATGGACCCCGCGAAGGCCGCTTACGGCAAGGATCGTCGCCCGAAAGTGATAACCGCCGAGGATGTGGAAATCCTGCGCAAGGCAGTCCACGCGGCGGCCAGTGACGATAGCCACGCGGTCAGCCGGGCCGAAGCCGAGCTTCTGTTTGCGCTGGAGCACGAGACGGACCAGGCGGAAAACGACATCACCTGGCGCGACCTTTTCGTCCAGGCGGTAGGCGGGCATCTGCTGGCGCCGAAGGCCGGAACAAGGGATGGCATCGACGGTGATGAAGCCCAGTGGCTTCTGGGGCAAATCCGCGAGGACGGCAAGATTGGCCGTAACGAGCGTTCGCTGCTGGCCTTCCTGTACGGAAAGCTGGACGGTCCCCATCCCGCGCTGGCGCCGATATTTGCGGTGGCGGGGCTGCGCTAAACAGCCGGCGCGACGACGAACGGGGCCGGGGGTCGCAAGACTCCCGGCTTTTTTGCGTGCCGGCGTAAACGCACAATTAAGGAGGATTTGCCATAATAACCTCGTGGCAAACGGCATCGCCGACCCGAGGGGAGAAACAGTTATGGCCGACATGCAGACCATCGCAACGGTGATGAGCGGGGGAAACATTTCCGCCGCCGACGTAAAGGCGCTGGAAGAAAAGGGGTTCCCCGACGGTATCACCAGCCAGGGCGAGGCGGAAATCGTCTACCGCCTGGACCGCGAATGCACCGACAAGGATCCATCCTGGAACCAGGCCTACATCGACTGGCTGACCGATTATTATGTCTGGCGGACCGAACCCGCCGGCAGCGTCAGCGAGGAACAGGCCAACCATCTGATCCCCAACCTGCTGGCCGACGGCCGGATTTCGGGCGAGACCGAACTCGAACTCCTCCTGAACATCGTCAGTTGGGCGCATGCCTGCGCCGCCGGTGTCGGCCATCTGGTACTCAAGGTGGTCTGGGAGAGCGTCACCGGCCAGCCGAACCCGGCTTACGGCCTGGGGCGGCCGCCCAACGTCATTAATGCAGTCGATGTCGAAATTCTGCGCAAGGCAATCTACGCCCCCTCGGCAAACGGTGGCATCATGGTCAGCCGCCCGGAAGCCGAGCTTCTGTTCGCCATGAACAACGCCACATCGGGCGGCGACAACGACCCGGGCTGGGAGCCGCTGTTCGTCAATGCCATCGCCAGCCATCTGATGTACCCCTCGGCGACCCCGTCGGTGACCACGACCGAACAATGCGCCAGGATGAAGGCCGCCTGGGAACGGCAAACCCGGGCCGGCGACCTGATCGAAACCATCGACAACGCGCTGCTGCGCGGCGGCGAGGCGGCCGGTATCTTCGGCGCCCGGCCCCTGGAATCGCAAGAGGATTCGGCGCTCATTCAGGCCGCCGTCGATGGCCCCGAGGCGAAATGGCTGCTGGGTCAGATCAAGGCCGATGGAGTCCTCGACGGGAACGAGCGCGCGCTGCTGGCCTATATCCATGAAAACGCGCCTTGCGTGGATAGCTCGCTCGACCCGCTGTTGGCGCTGGCCGGATTGGTCTAGTGGTTTGTATCAGGCATATTGCACCCATGGGATCGTGTTTCCCGTCTCCTCGGCAGGAGGGCGGGCGCGGGCGATGCTTGTGCATCGTCAAGCGCGCCCGACGCATCGAGGGGGCGGGAAACGCGACCTTTCGGGCGGCCTTGCGAGCCCACCGGCCGCGTTGCGCGCCGCTTGCGATGCGCCGGCATCGCGGCGCGACCCGCGCCTTGCCGGATGTCCTCGCAAGACCGTCCCATGGGTGCAATATGCCTGATACAGACCACTAGCCCGATGCCCGATAACGCTATGTTCGACAAACTGTTGAAGGCCGGCCGGATAACCGAGCAGGATGTCGCGCTGATCCGCGACGACATATTCGCCGACGACCGGGTCGATCTCGACGAGGCCCGCCTGGTCTTTCGACTCGCGGCCGAATGCCGTGACAAGGACCCCGCCTGGGACGAACTCTATGTGGATGCGCTGACAGATTTTTACGTCTGGCATGCGCCGCCGCGTGGCTATGTCAGCGAGCACCAGTCCGCGGAGTTGGTCGCCCATCTACTCAGGGGTGGCCGGCTGACGGAGGCCGCCGATCTCGAATTGCTGCTCAATATCGTCTATTGGGCCGGCTATTGTCCGGGGGAGCTGGTCAATCTGGTGGTCGAGGCGGTGTCGCAGAGCGTGCTCGATCCCGACAATGCCGTCTACGGGCGCGACCGCATGCCCAGGGTGATCGAGGCGATCGACGTTGAAATCCTGCGCCGCGCCATCCATGCGCCGGCGACCGATGGCGGACTCGTGGTCAGTCGGGCCGAGGCGGAACTGCTGTTCGAGCTAAACGACATAACGATCGATTCAGCCAATCACCCGGCCTGGAGCGGTTTTTTCACCAAGGCCATAGCCAACTACATGATGTATCCGTCCGCCGCCACCGGCCTCCCCACGACAGAAGAAGTGCGGCGGCGAACGGCGTGGCTGCGGGAACGGCGCGGCATACGCGGCCTGCTCTATGCGATCGGAAGTTCATGGGCCAAGGAAACCTTCGACGCCGACGAAATTTTCGGCATGACGGACCAGATCGAAAGGGAACGCCACGCCGAAGCCCGCCGCCGGGCCCTGCAAGCCCGTGAACCCATAGGCAGCGAAGCCGCGGTTTGGCTGGTGGAACAGATCGGCAAGGACGGCACGTTGCACGTCAATGAGAAATCGCTGCTGTCCTTCATCAAGCAGAATTCACCCGAAATCGACCCGGCGCTCGACTCGTTGTTCAGGCAGGCCAACTTGTTGTAGTCTGGCTCTATGGCGCCAACCGTTACTCTCGACAAAAAGACACTCGCCGAAGGGCTGCGGGCCCTTGGCAACATGGACTCAGACGTCGCCCGGGCATTGGAAGAGGTCGGTGCGCCGGGTTTGCGCAGCCGCGAACCCGGCTTCGAGGCCCTGTTGGGCGCCATAGTCTCGCAACAGATCTCCAAGGCCGCGGCCCGGACGGTGTGGGACAGGCTGGTGGCGGCGGCCGACCCGCTGGGCCCTGAAACCATTCTGGCGCTGGACGAGGATGCCCTCCTCGCGGTGGGGCTCGGCCGTAAGAAGGTGAGTTATGCGCGCGGCCTGGCCGAGGCCGTGGTCACCGGCTCCATCGATCTCGCCGACTTGGCCAATCTGCCCAACGAAACGGTTATCGAACAGCTTGTCGCCCTGAAAGGAATCGGCCGCTGGAGCGCCGAGATTTATCTACTGTTCGCCCTTGGCCGGCCCGACGCCTTTCCGGCCGACGACCTCGCCCTGATGATCGGCGCACAGCGTCTGAAGGGGCTGGAAAACCGCCCGAACCGCACCGCTCTCACAAAACTCGCCGAGGCCTGGCGGCCTTGGCGCGGTCCGGCGGCCCTGCTGCTGTGGCATTACTATTCGGCGACCGGGCGGTAGGGGAGAGGGACCCATTATGATGAAGAATTTATGTCATATGCCCCAACATCTTGTAATTTCTTACGGAGTTGATTATTTTATATGCACCCCTCGGAGTATTACCCCCGGGGACAACGCAAGAAGTAAAGAGGATGGACGCAGACCCACATAGTTGCCCGGCCCTGGTGCTGAACGCCGATTTTAGGCCGCTCAGCTATTTTCCCTTGTCTCTGTGGCCCTGGCAGGAAGCGGTCAAAGCCGTCGTCCTGGAACGCGTCAACATCGTCTCGGAATACGATACGCTTGTGCATTCGCCATCGATGGAAATGTGCCTGCCCAGTGTGATCGCGCTGAAGGAATATGTGCCCACCAAGCGCACGGCCGCCTTCACGCGATTCAACGTGTTCCTGCGCGATCGCTTCACCTGCCAGTATTGCAATCAGCCCTCGCCGGCGCATGACCTGACCTTCGATCATGTGTTGCCGCGTTCGCGTGGCGGGCGCACCAATTGGGAAAATGTCGTCGCCGCCTGTAGCCCGTGTAACCTGCGCAAGGGTAGCCGGCTGCTGAAGCATTCCGGCCTGACCTTGCGGCACATGCCCTACCGGCCCTCGACCTGGGAACTGCAAGACCACGGCCGCGGTTTCCCGCCGAACTTCCTGCACGAATCCTGGAATGACTTTTTGTACTGGGATAGCGAGCTGGAGACCGGCTGAGTCTAAATCCGCTCTGACAGCCAGATCGCCATGCGTGAGCCGCCCTTTATGGCGGCCGACAGCACGGGGTAGCCGAGGGCCTGTTCGGCGCCGCGGGCCAGCGCGGTGTCGCGGTGTTCCAGTTCGTCCTCGCGGAATTTCTCGACGACGGACTTGAGCTCGGCCTCCTCGGGCAGGGCTTCCAGCGCTGTGGCCTGGGCGGCGTAATGTTCGTCAATCGCCTCCTCGACCGCGACGGTGCAGGCCATTGCGGCCTTTTCGCCCATCATCGCGGTCGCCGCGCCCATCGCGAAGCCCGCCACATGCCACAGCGGGGTCAGCGCGGTGGGGCGCACCCGGCGCGCGACGATCATCTTCTCGAAGGTTTCCAGATGCTCCTGTTCCTGCTCCAGCATATGGCGCAGTTCCGGCGCCGCCGGGTGACGGTCGCCCAGCACGGCGATCTGGCCCGCATAGATGCGCGTCGCGCCGTATTCCCCGGCATGGTCGACCCGCAGAATCCGGTCGACCAGCGCCTTGCCCTGGCGGTCGCCCGGAATCCAGCGTGGGCCGGGTTTCCGTGTCACCGGCTGGACCTTCTGCCGATCATGGCGGCCAGGAACATCGCAAAACAGGAAATTGCGTTATATCCGGCCAGTGAAATGCCGAACAGCGACCACGAAATTTCGTCGCAGCGGGGCGGCATGGTGGTTTCCAGCAGGGCCTTCAACTCGTTCAGGGTTGATGGCGTGGTCGTCGCGCTGCACGTCGACGGCGGCTGGAATATCTCCTGCTCCACGCCTACGTGGTAGCCGCCCAGGCCGGCCCCGGCCAGCATCAACAGGGCAGCTAACAACAGGATGTTCCGCCGGCCTGGGCCGGTAAACTGCATCAAAATGGTCACCAGCATAAGCGCGCCGGTAATAAACCAGGGAATGCGCTCATACAGGCACAGGATGCAGGGGCGCAGGCCCCCGATATACTGCGCGCTGTAGGCCGACGACAGGATCGCCACGGTTACCAGCAGGATGAAGCCGGGAATGGTGTTTGGGGAAGTCCGCATGCAAGCCGTTCCTGATTCCTAAAACAAGTATTTCAAGGCGATGAAGCCGCCGAACAGTAACACGAAGGCGGCCAGTGTTACCAACTCAAGCTTGGTCTCGATAAAGGCGCGCACCGGCGGTCCGGCCCAGTACAGCAGCGTGGCCTCCAGGAAGAATCTCAGGCCCCGGCTGGATAGCGACGCCAGTCCGAAGGCAAGGGGGTTCAGCATGGCGACGCCGCTGGCGATGGTGATGGCCTTGTAGGGCAGTGGCGTCAGGCCGAATCCAAAGACGATTATCGCGCCGTATTCCTCATAATAGGTCTGAAATTTCGCAAAGGCGTCCTGTAGCCCGTAAAATTCGACAATCGGCTGGCCGATCGCCTCAAACAGAAAAAAACCGATGGCATATCCCAGAAACCCGCCGGCGACCGACGCCACGGTGCAGACCCCGGCGATCAACCAGGCGCGGCTTCGCTCGGCCAGTACCATGGGGATTAGCATGATGTCCGGCGGGATCGGGAAGAACGAGCTTTCCACGAAGGAAATCCCGGCCAGCCAATGCAGCGCCCGGCGATCAGCCGCCTTGGCCATGGTCCAGTCGTAAAGCGGTCGCAGCGGTGATTTCATCCCATCCTCGAATCGATTAATCGGCGGCGCGAGCATAGCGACTGCATTCATCGATGGGAACGGAGATTGACCCGCCGAACTTCCTGCGTATTATGCGGCTTATCACCAGCCCCGTGCCCCTGTGGCGGAACTGGTAGACGCGACAGACTCAAAATCTGTTGTCCTTACGGGCGTGGGAGTTCGAGTCTCCCTGGGGGCACCAATTTTTTCCTGGTGGAAATGCAACGGCAATAACCGGCGAAGCCGGACCAAGACGGGGAGTTCGAGCCACCGTGCTCAAAGTTGAAGACCTCAACATGCGCTTCGGTGGCCTGCATGCCGTGCGCGATTGCAGTTTCGAGATCGAGGCCGGAACCATCACCGGCCTGATCGGCCCCAACGGGGCCGGCAAGACCACCACATTCAACATGATCGTCGGCGAGCTAAAGCCCACCTCGGGCCGGATAATCTTCGAGGGCGAGGATATCGCCGGCCTTCCCGCATACAAGCGGTTTCACAAGGGCATCGTGCGCACCTTTCAGATCCCCCATGAATTCGGGCAGATGACGGTGCTGGAAAACCTGATGGTCGTGCCGCCGGACCAACCGGGCGAACAGATCTATGTGAACTGGATCGCGCGGGCCAAGGTGGCGGCGCGCGAGAAGGAAGTTCGCCAGCGCGCCGAGGAAGCCCTCGAATTCCTTTCGATTTCACATTTGCGCGACGAACTGGCGGGAATTCTTTCGGGTGGGCAGAAAAAACTGCTGGAGCTGGGCCGCACCATGATGACCGACGCCAGGCTGGTGTTGCTGGATGAACCGGGCGCCGGCGTCAATCCGACTCTGCTGCTGAAAATCCGCGACATGATTTCCGAACTCCACCGCCAGCGCGGCTATACCTTCTGCCTGATCGAACATGACATGGACCTGATTTCCAGCCTCTGCGACCCGGTAATCGTGCTGGCCGAGGGAACCGTCCTGACCCAGGGTAAAATGGAAGACGTGCGGCGCAATCCGGAAGTGCTGGACGCCTACCTGGGCGGCGGGGAGGACGAATAATGCCGACCCTTGAACTCAGGGACGTCGTCGGCGGGTACGGTGACACGCAAATCCTGCATGGCGTTTCGATTACCGTCGACGCCGGCGAGATCGTCGTCATCATCGGCCCTAACGGCGCCGGCAAATCGACGGCCATCAAGGCGGTGTTCGGGCTGTTGAACCTGACCGGCGGCCAGGTGCTTCTGGATGGCGAGGACATCACCAACACCCCGCCTGAAAAAGTTGCGCGCAAGGGCGTGTGCTATGTGCCGCAAACCGCCAATATCTTCCCCAGCCTCAGCGTCGAGGAAAACCTGGAAATGGGCGCCTTCGTGCGCGAGGACGATTTCACCCCGCGCCTGCATGAAATTTACGAACTGTTCCCGCCCCTGAAGGAACGCCGCCGCCAGGCGGCTGGCACGCTGTCGGGCGGCCAGCGCCAGATGGTGGCGATGGGCAAGGCGTTGATGCTGGAACCGAAAATCCTGCTGCTCGACGAGCCCACGGCCGGGCTCTCGCCGAAATTCCGCGGCGAAATATTCTCCATCGTCAAGACCGTGCACGCCGCCGGTACGCCGATCCTGATGGTCGAACAGAACGCCAAGCAGGCGCTGAAAATCGCCGACCGCGGTTATGTGCTGGTCGATGGCCGCAACAAGTTCACCGGCACGGGCCAGGAGCTGCTGGATGACAGGCAAGTCGCGGCCATGTTCCTGGGCGGCCCCGCGAACGGGGCAGAGGCGGAGGGCGGCGTGACATGATCGATATCATCGGCGACCTCGTCAATTTCTACCTGATTCCCGGCCTGGTTCTGGGCAGCATCTATGCGCTGGGCGCGATCGGGCTGACGCTGACCTTCGGCATCCTGCGTTTCGCCAATTTCGCCCATGGCGAAACCATGACGCTGGGGGCCTATTTCGCCTGGTCGCTGGTGCAGATTACCGGCTGGCATCCCGTCGCGGTGCTGCCGGTCGCCATGGTGCTGACGGTGCTGGTGGCGCTGGGCATCGACCGGGGTTTCTACAAGCCCTTCCGGTCCAGCCCCACGATCATCCTGGTGATTGCGTCCTTCGGCATGATGCTGATGGTGCGATCGGTCGTGCAGTTGATATGGGGCGTGCAGATCAAGACCATCATGCCCGGCATCCAGATGCCGGTGGTGCTGTTCGAGTGGCTGCGCATTTCGCCCAAACATGTCATTATTATCGCCGCCGCCACGGTGCTGATGTTCGCCGTCCATTACCTGCTGACCTATACGAAGATCGGCAAGGCCATGCGGGCGATGTCTGACTCGCCCGAACTGGCGCGCCTGACCGGCATCAATACGGAGGCGGTGATCCGGGCAACCTGGATCATCGGCGCCGCGCTGGCCGCGGCCGCCGGCGTGCTGCTGGCGCTCGATACCCATGTTCAGACCATGATGGGTTTCAAGCTGCTGCTGCCGGTCTTCGCCGCGACCATCCTGGGCGGTATCGGCCGGCCCTATGGGGCGGTGGCGGGCGGCCTGGTGATCGGGATGGCCGAGGAGTTGTCGAGCTATCCGTGGATCGGAACCGAGCCGCTGCTGAACCCCGGCTACAAGGCCGGCGTTGCCTTCGCGATCATGGTCGCCATGCTGATCTGGCGGCCAAGCGGGCTGTTCCGGGGGAAGGTGTACTAAATGGACCAGACCTACGGTATCTTCCTTTATGTCATTTCCCTGCTCACCATGGGCGGGATTTATGCGATTCTGGCGCTGGGACTGAATATTCAGTGGGGTTTCACCGGGTTGTTCAACGCCGGCATCGCCGGGTTCTACGCCATCGGCGCCTATGTCAGCGCGATTCTGACGACGGCGCCGTCGGCGCGGCATCTCGGCGGTTACGAAATGCCCTACCCGGTCGCCTTCGCCGCCGCAATGATTGTCGCCGGCATCCTGGCCTGGGGCGTTGGCAAGGTCTGCCTCCGGCTGCGCAGCGACTATCTGGCGATCGCCACCATCGGCATCGCCGAGATATTCCGCCTGATCCTGAAGAACGAGACCTGGGCCACCAACGGCCCCCGGGGCGTTTCGATGGTGCCCAAACCCTTCGAGACATTGCCCGAGCCCTGGAACGCCCTGGCCTTTCTGGCGATGGTTCTGATCACCGTGCTGGTGATTTATCTGGCGCTGGAAACCGCCCGGAAATCGCCCTGGGGCCGGGTTATGACGGCGATTCGCGAGAACGAACCGGCGGCCCGCGCGGCCGGCAAGAACGTCGCGAAATTCCGCATGGAAGGCTTTGTCTTCGGCTGTATGCTGATGGCGCTGGCCGGGGCCTATACCTCGCACTACCTGAAATTTATCGGACCCAACGCCAGCGATCCGCTGACCGCGACCTTCCTGGTCTGGGTGATGCTGGTGGTCGGCGGCAGCGCCAACAACAAGGGGGCGATCCTGGGCGCCTTTCTGATGTGGACCGTCTGGTCGGCAACCGAGATCCTGACCGGCTATCTGCCGGACGATCTGGCGATTCGCACCGCCTATATCCGGATATTCCTGATTGGTCTGGTGCTGCAGATCGTGTTGCAGAAATTCCCCCATGGAATTCTGCCTGAACAGCGGCCCACGTCGCCCACGAAAGCCGTGGAAAAATCAGGCCAATCGAGCGGCTGAATATATCCTGGCGGCGGCCTGTTGACTTTCCGTCATTGCCGGGCAAGATGAATCTATCGTATCCCACGTAGCTGGGAATTTTCGTCAACAGGGAGTAAATCCAATGCGCTTTATAAACAAAACGATGCTTGCCGCGGCGGCCATCGCGCTCGCCGCGCCGGTCGCCCAGGCCGGCGAGATCAAGGTCGGCTCGATCGGCGGCGTAACCGGCCCCATTGCCGAACTGGTCGCGGCAATCGTCGACGGGCGGAACCTCGCCGCCAAGGATGTCAACGATCAGGGCGGCCTGCTGAAGGGCGACACCTACAAGCTGGTCCTCGGCGACTCGGCCTGCGATCCGAAAGCCGGCGTTGACGCGGGCAACAAGATCGTCAATGTCGAACAGGTCGTTGCCGTGGTCGGCGCCAGCTGTTCCGGCGCCACCAACGGCATGGTCCAGTCGGTCACCATCCCGGCCGGCGTGGTCAACGTCTCCGACTCGGCGACCGCGCCCTCGATCACCGACCTCAAGGACAACGACCTGGTATTCCGCGTGGCCCCGTCCGACGCATACCAGGGCGCGGCGATTGCCCGGCTGGTCAAGAATTCGGGCATCACCAAGGTCGCCATGACCTACGCCAACGACGATTATAACGCCGGTATCGCCGCCGTGTTCGCCGCCGAATTCGCAGCCATGGGCGGCACCATCACCGGCAAGCAGGCGCATGAGCCCGACAAGCCGTCCTACCGGTCGGAGCTTGCAACGCTGTCCAAGGGCGGCGGCGAGGCTTTGGTAATCTTCGCTTATTACGGTTCCAGCGGCATCGCGATCATCCGCAACAGCCTGGAGAACGGCCTGTTCGGCAAGTTCTATGCCGCCGACGGCATGTTTGACCAGTCCGTGATCGACCAGATCGGCGCCGACAGCCTGCGCGGCAACATCTCGATCACCCAGTCCGCATCGGATTATGACGACGCGTCCTACAAGGCCTTCGCCGCCGCGTTCTCGGCGACCGGCGGTAATCCCCAGGCGCCTTACGTGGCGCATGGTTACGACGCGTCCTTCCTGATGGCGTTGGCGATTGAAAAGGCGGGCGCCGCCGACCGCGGCAAGATTGGCGCGGCGCTGCGATCCGTTGCCAACGCTCCCGGTGAAGTGATTCGGCCGGGCGAATGGAAAAAAGCAAAGGCGCTGATCGCGGCCGGCAAGGACATCAATTACGAAGGCGCCTCGGGCAATGTCGACTTCGACGCCAACGGCGATGTCGGCGGTGTCTACAGCGTCAACACCGTGGGCGCCGACGGCAAGTGGGAAACCAACCGACTGAACTGACGTCTGTTCTGTCAAGTTGTGACCTAACCACCCGGCCCCCGCGCTAACCAGTGCGGGGGCCGGATTCTTTTTTGGGCCGCCACCGGGCCGGGGGGAGAAAGTTGTCCGTTCCATTGCTTATAGCAGGACTGGTGGCCCTGTCGCTGATCGCGGCGGGCCAGTACCTGCTGGCGCGGCGCAAGAAGCGGATTGAGCGCGACCTGCGCGCGGAGCTTCACAAAGCCAGGGGCCGTGCGGAAGGTTTTCAAAGTCTGCTGGAATATGCCCCTTTCGAGATTCTGCTGAAGGACTCCGAGGGGCGATATGCCGAGGTTAGCCGGAGCTGGCAGGAATATTACGGTATAACAAACGAAGAAGCCGCCGGGAAAACGCCGCAAGAGGTGTTCGGCGGCGATTTCGGGACCAGCTTGTCGGCAAGGGACCAGAGGGCGCTGAACGAGGGATGTCCGATCGAGACCGAAGACGAAGTTCCGCACCCCGATGGAACCACCCACCTGTTCCATACGATCACCTTCCTTATTGCCGGCAAGGACGGGAAGCCCGCCGGCCTCGGCATGATCAGCGCGGACGTCACAGAACGGAAACGCACCGAACAGGCCTTGAGGGAAAGCGAAGAGCAACTCCGCACGATAACCGACAATCTGCCCGTGCTGATCGTCCGGTGGGATCGGGAACAGAAATATCGGTTCGCGAACCGGTCCGCGGAGCAGTGGTATGGTCTTTCTGCCTCGGAAATCATCGGCAAAACGATACCCGAAGTGTTCGGCGACAGGGCCCATGAAACCGTCCGCTGGGCGATTGAGAAGGGCCTGTCGGGCGAGGTCGTCCGCTTCGAGCAGCGGCTTGAATACCCCGACGGCATCACCCGCGATGTCGAGATCGCCTATATTCCGGAACACGCCGAGGATGGCGAAGTTCTGGGTTGCTTCGCGCTGGTTCAGGACGTGAGCGAACGCAAAAGCCTCGAGGCCGAGCTGCTGCGCAAGGAACGGCTTGCCGCGATGGGGCAACTCACCGGAACGGTTGCCCACGAATTGCGCAATCCGCTTGGCGCCGTCGCGATGTCCTTGGGGGTGATCGGACAAAAGGCCGCCGATGCCGAACTGGATCTGGGCCGCGCCCTCGAGCGCGCCACCCGCGGCATGGGGCGCTGCGAGACGATCATTACCGAATTGCTTGATTTCGCCCGCGCCAGGGGCCTTCAGCCTCAATCCACCCTTTTGGACGATTGGTTGGCCAGACTCCTCGATGAGTATGAAGCGCCCGATGCGATCCGGCTCTCGCTGGACCTTCAATGCGCCGGCGTGGAAGCGTCGATCGACCGTGATAAACTTCGCCGCGCCGTTATCAACCTGCTTGAAAACGCCTGTGATGCAATGGGTCCGAGCGGCAACGATGGCGAGGCCAACCTGGAACTCGCCGTTTCGACCCGAGTCGAGGGCGGCCGCGTGAAAATTATTGTTGCCGACAACGGGCCGGGTATTCCCGCCGATATAATGCCCGAAATCATGGAACCGCTTTTCAGCACGAAAAGCTTCGGCACCGGTCTGGGATTGCCGACGGTCAAGCGCATCCTGGAAGAACATGGCGGCGGCATCGAGATCGAAAGCAAGGAAGGCAAGGGCGTGCGGGCTAAACTGTGGCTGCCGACCGACGATGGACCCAAGGAAGCTGCCGGTTGATGCCCGGGGTTGTCCCTGCGATTTCAGGGTATTGCAAGCCGTTGCCACAGGTGCCGGCTGTCGGAATTGGGTATACCGGTTTCTCCGCGAGATTGCCTTGCGACCTGTAATTTACCCGCCGGAAAGGCGCGGTCAAATATCATATCCATTAGTATCTGTATAAGAATCGAGGGTTTGGCGCGAAAATTGCGTAATGACCTTCGATTACGAGGTATGATTGCAATATGCGGACCGACGGCGCTGGTTGGCGGGGCCGGGCGAGAAGCGAAGGAAATGTGAGTGAAGAAAGATACCGGCGCGCCACGAAGCACACCCGTGAGCACGACTCCAGAAAACGAGCCGCAACCTGAACCCTCATCCGAATGGTTCTGGGAAACCGACCCGGACCATCGCTTCACGTACGTATCCAATGAAGGAACGGCCACCACGGGGTTGACCCTGTCGGACCTCGCGGGGCGGCAGCGCATGGATATCGCCGTTAACCCGCAAGACGGAAAATGGACCCGCCATCTGGCCGACCTCGACGCACACCGGCCGTTTTGGGGGTTCGAGTATTCCGTGAAGGCCGCCAGTGGCGCGATCGCGCATCTTTCCACTAGCGGCGAGCCCCGCTTTGACGAGAGCGGGCGGTTTACCGGTTACCGCGGGGCGACCAGCGACATTACCGAGCGCCGGAAGGTCGAGCAGGAACTACGCCGGGCCCGGGACCTTTTCCAGTCCGTGCTGGAGCATGCGCCGTTCGGCATCGTCCTGAAGGGCAGCGACGGACGATATCAGGAAGTCAGCCAGGAGTGGCAGCGGCGGTTTGGCTGGAGCCGGGATGAGGTTATCGGAAAAACCCCATCCGAATTTCTGCCCGCCGATATCGCCAAGGTTTATGAGGCCAGTGATTCGGTGGTGTTGAATCAAGGCCGGAAGGTTGTTCGAGAAGAGAAGCTTGAGGGGCCGGACGGGCGTGACGGGCACTACCTGACAACCCTGTTCCCGACCCTGGATCGCGAGGGCGGGGTTTCGGGCATGGGCTTGATATCGACCGATATCACCGAACGTAAACTGGCGGAGATTGCCCTGAAAGACAGCGAACAGCAAATTCGCGCCGTTACCGACAATCTTCCGTTCCTCATAAGCCGCCACGATCGCGACTGGCGATACCGATTTATCAACAGGGCAGGGGCCAGCTGGTATGGGCGACCTGCCGACCAGATCATCGGGAATTCCATACCCGAACTGTTTGGCCACGAAACATGCGAGGCGATCCGGCCGCATGTCGAGACGGTCCTGTCAGGCAGTCCGGCAAGTTATTCCGGAGGTATCACCTATCCTGACGGTATAATCCGTGAGGTCGAGATAACTTTCGTGCCCGACAAGGCAGCCGATGATACGGTTCAGGGCTGGTTCGCCCTGGCTCAGGACATAACCGAACGGAAACGAGTCGCGCGGGAGCTGGCGGACGCCAGGGAGCTGTTCAACGCGCTGATGCAGGCCGCTCCCTTCGAAATCGTTTTCAAGGACGTCGAGGGACGGTATCTGCAGGTTAACCGAACCTGGGAGCTCAATCATGGCCAGACCAATGAAGAAGTCGTTGGCTGCCACACCCGTGAAATATTGCCCGCTAAAGTAGCTGATATTTTCGCCGACAGGGACCGGGCCGTACTCGAGGGCGGCGAGATAGTGGAAGCCGAAGAGCTGGCGCCCCATCCCGACGGCACTGTCCATGATTACCTCGCCATCCGCTTTCCGCTGGCTCCGGAGGATCGATCGACAACCGGCATCCTCGGCCTTATCGCCATGGATATTACGGCGCGAAAGAAGGCGGAAAAAGCCTTGCTGGAACGCGAGGAAGAGCTGGAAACCATTGCCGACAATTTGCCCGTCCTGATGGCCCGCCTGGACCGGGACTGGCGCTACCGGTTCATTAATCGGGAAGGCGCCGGCTGGTATGGCATGCCAGCCAGCGAAGTCGTCGGTAAAACGATATCGGACCTTTTTTCCCAGGAACACGTCGAAGCCATCCGCCCGAGCGTCGAAACCGTGTTGCGGGGCGAAAGCGAGCGCTTTGCCGGAACGATGGAATATCCCGACGGCAAGACGCGCAATATCGAGATAACGTTTGCTCCCGACAGGACTCCCGATGGGGAAGTGCAGGGCTGGTTCGCCCTGGCCCAGGACCTGACCGAGCGGCAAAAGTCCGCCGAGGCGCTGCAAAAGAACGAACGACAGCTAAGCACCGTCACCGATAATCTGCCCGTCCTTATCACCCAATTCGACAGGGAGGGCCGGTTCGAATTCATGAACAAGGCCGGCGAGGAATGGTACGGTCATCCAGCCAGCTATATCGTCGGCAAGACGATCTCCGAGATACTTGGCGCCGAAAGCAATGCCAAGGTCGAACCCTGGATCAAAAGGGCGCTAACGGGTGAGCGGGTCCGGTTCGAGGAAAGGATGTATTATCCGGACGGCTCGTTTCGTGACGTTGATATTGCCTACATTCCGGATGTTTCGCGGGACGGCGGGATTCGCGGCTGTTTTGGATTGGTCCAGAACATCACGGAACGCAAGGCGGCGGAAAGCCGGCTGCGAGAAAGCGAGGCGCGGCTCCAGGCCGTCGTCGACAATCTGCCAGCCTTTATCATCCATGTTGACAGCGACCAGCGCTACTGCTTCGTAAACCGGGTCGTGGAGGAGTGGTATGGGCGTCCCGCATCCGAAATCATCGGCCGGCATATATCCGAGATTATAGCGCCTGCTTCATACGAGAAACTGCGCCCAAGGATTGAAACCGTGCTTGCCGGCCAGGACGTCCGTTTGGAGGATACCCTGCTCTATCCCGATGGCATAACCCGTTCCGTTGACCAGCGATGGATCGCCGACCGTGACGAGAATGGCCATACCCGCGGGTGGTTCTCGCTGGGCCAGGATATTTCCGAACGCAAACGCCTGGAAGCGGACCTGTTGCGCAACGAACGCCTGGCGACCATGGGCCAGTTGACCGGCACGGTTGCCCATGAATTGCGCAACCCGCTGGGCGCCGTCGCGACCTCGATCAGCGCCATCCGGTACAAGAGCAACGCCGCCGGGCTGGACATGGAGCGGTCGCTGGCGCGGGCCGAACGCGGAATCGCCCGCTGCGACCGGATTATCACCGAACTGCTCGACTTTGCCCGCGCGAAGGGGTTGCAACGCGAACCCACGCGGATTGGGGAATGGATCGCGACTATTATTGCGGAACACGACATTCCGGACGGCATTTCCCTGTCGATGGACCTGAAAATCGGAGATGCCAAAGTTCCCGTCGATCGCGAGGATTTTCGCCGCGCCCTCATCAATGTCATCGACAACGCCTGCCAGGCCATCGAGAATGGGCCGGGCGGGCGCGATTCGGTCGAAGGCCGCATATCGATTGCCTGCGCCATCAGTGACGGTCGGTTGGTTTGCGAGATCCGCGATACCGGGCCCGGTATCCCGGCCGATAGCCTTCATCAGGTCATGGAGCCGCTGTTCAGCACCAAGAGCTTCGGCACCGGCTTGGGATTGCCAACGGTCAACCGCATCATGGAAGAACATGGTGGCGGCATCGAGATAGAGAGTGAGCCCGGCCAGGGCGCCCTCGTGCGTTTGTGGCTGCCTCTGAATGCGCCGCCGCCGGAAGGACACACGGATGAGTCTTAATATTCTGATCGTCGACGACGATGAGGATTTCGCCGACGGCTTGATGGAAGTTTTCGAACTCGGTGGCCATGAGTCGGCGATGGCGCATGGTGGGCGCGCGGCGATATCGTTGGTCGAAAACACGGCGTTCGACGTTGCGCTGATCGATATCGGGCTGCCGGACATGAACGGTGTCGAGTGCCTGCGGGCGATCAGGGCCGCCCGGCCCGACCTGCCCTGCTTCCTGTTGACCGGCTATAGCGCCCAGGATGTCGCCAACCAGGGCATCGAGGCCGGCGCCATCGAGATTTTGACCAAACCCATCGACCCGGTCGAACTAATCCAACGCCTGACCGCGATTTAGGGCAGGCCGCGCAGGCCCTCGGTGAAGAAGAACACCTATCTGGTGGAGGACGGCGGCCTGTCGCCGGAGGTCGCCATTTTCCATAATATCCCCGCTGAAACCTGCGGAAAACACTGGCGCATGGGCTCGAACCCGCGTTTTTATGCCGGTCGCTCGCCGTCGATGGTGACGCGGTGCATTTCCCGGCGGTGGCCGTGATAGTCGTTCAGGGGGTAATGCAGGCTGCAGCGATTGTCCCAGACCGCTACCGTGCCCCTGGTCCAGCGGAAGCGGCAGGTGTTTTCCTCGGCCGTGATATGGCTGAACAGATAGTCCAGCAGCGGCGCGCTTTCAGCCTCGGTCCAGCCCACGAAATTCGTCGTATGCGCCGGGCTGACATAGAGCGCCTTGCGCCCGGTTACGGGGTGGGTGCGGGCCACCGGATGTTCGGCCCGGCGCAGGTCCATCTCTTCGATATTATGGCCTCGCATGGCGCCGTCCTTCAGATGGTCGGCGCGCAATTCCGCCTTGTTCTTGGCCGCCGATTGCACGGCGCGCAGCGGTTCCAGCGTCGCGCGAAGGCCCTCCGACAGGGTCTCCCAGGCGCGGTAGCCGTTGGCCCACATCGTATCGCCGCCAAATGGCGGAACCTCGCGGGCATAGAGCACCGATCCCAGTGACGGTTGTTCCAGATAGGGCGTGTCGGTATGCCAGATACCGCCGAAATTGGTGGTCTGGTGTGCCTCCTTGATGATGGGGATGACCTGGGGGTGCTCGGCGATCGGTTCGGCGAAGGGATAGGCGCCGACCGGCCCGAACAGTCCGGCGAAGGCTACCTGGCCTTCCGGGGTGAGTTCCTGATCCCGGAAGAACAACACCAGATAATCCGCGAAGGCGCGGCGGATCTCGTCGGCGGTCGCTTCGTTTATGGGCTGCGAGAGATCGACCCTCGAGACCTCCGCGCCAAGCGCGGGGGCGAGTGGCGCCACGGTGATTCGTTCAAATTTCATCGGTTCCGTCATAGGGCGTCAGGCGTGGAATCCATCGCCCTACGTTACGTTTGTAATCCGCATAGGGCTGCCCATAACGCTTCTTCAGTTGCGGTTCTTCCGAAAACGCGAAATAGACCGTGTTCATGACGAAAAAAAACGCCATCCACAGGGCGATCGGCACAGACTGAAGGAAAATCGCCTCGGCCGCCAGAAACAGGATAACCCCCGTCAGCATCGGGTTGCGCACATAGCGGTAGGGACCGAGGATTATGAGGTTCCTGATCGGCTCCCACGGCGCCGGCGTCCCGCCGCCACCCTTCGACGCAAACAGCCGCATCGTCCAGACCATCAGGACAAGGCTGACGCCGGCGAATGGAACCGCCGCCAGCCAGGGGATTGGCGATGTTCCCGGAAGGCCCGCCGCATATCCGGTGTCGCGCGTCAGCCAGGCGACCAGCGCCGGGACATAAACCAGGGCCGTTCCCGGCAGGATAACAATCGCCTTGATCATGGGAATGTTCATGCGGGTCACACTGTCGCTCAGGCTTTCGCCACGCGATATCCGATGGTCGGGAAATGGATGGCCACGCGGCCGACCTGTTCGTCCTCGCGGGCAATGGCGATCTCGTGGCGGCGCAGACTGAGGACCCTGCCCTCGACGGTAAAGCCGCCATTGTCGGGCGTGATCGTCACCGCGTCGCCGGGTTTCAGGCCGCGCGGGTCGCCGGGGTCCGGGGTCTCCTGTGTCGCGGGCTCACAGGCGCCGGCGATCTCCAGCGCCTCGCCGGGTGTCATGTCTGTTACATTGCCGTGGCCGATGGCCGCCACCCGCTCCTCCCAGGCGCAAAGGTAGGGAAATTGCGCCAGAAACTCCGGCCCGCCGTCCCAGCGCCCGCGAATGAACCAGGTCAGGTAATAAACCAGCGCGTCGGGCATGCCCGGGGCGTCGCCCAGCATGAACTTGCGCCCCGTGGCCAGCCGTTCCTCGACCCAGCCAAACTGCACGCGCAGGTTCGCGATGCTGTTGGCCAGGTCCGCGTTCAGCTTCTCCATGTTCCAGTCCGACCCGAAATAGATCTGACCGCGGTCGGCGATGAATTCGGGCGGCATCTTCTGATGCTGGGCCCCGAACACCACTTCCAGCGCGGTCAGGAAGAAGGGGCCGTCGGTCCAGCGCGACACGCCCCACGCCATGCCGTCGGCGCCGCCGGGATAAAGCGTGGGTTCGGGGAAGCGTTCCTGGATCGCGCGGGCGATGCACAGGCTGTCGCAGAATATGTCGGCGCCGATCTGCATCACCGGGGTGAAGCGATAGCCACCGGTCAGCGGCATCAGGTCGGGCTTGGGCGGCAGGCGCGGGATTTCGACGGATCGCCAGTCCAGCTCCTTGATGCCCAGCACGATGCGAATTTTTTCCGAAACCGGCGATTGCGGATAGTGGTGCAGGATGATATCGGGCATCAGGTTCCTCGCATTTCCTTCAACTGCGCCAGGGCAGAATCGCGCAACAGGGTGACATCGCTATCCGCGGTGACATAGTCATAGCCGATAGCCGCCATATCGGCGAGGTCGAGATTGGGCACGGCCAACCCGCCCAGCAACTTGCCGGAGGCCTTGATTGCCTGCTCGGCCCGTTCCCTGAGCGCGATGACCTCCGCGTCGTCGAATTGGCCCAGCTTGCCGATGCTGCCCGACAGGTCGTTCGGCCCGATGAACAGCATATCGACGCCATCGACCGCCGCGATCTCGGGGATTGCATCCACCGCCGCCGCCGTCTCGATCTGGCAGGCGATCAGCAGATTGTCCTGGACGCTCGCCAGGTATTCCTCGGCCGCCAGCCCGTAGTCGGAGGCGCGAAGCAGCCCGTAGGCCGCGCCGCGCGTTCCGCCGGGCGGATAGCGGCAGGCCGCCACCGCGGCCCGGGCCTCGTCCGCCGAATTGATGCTGGGGATCATCACACCCTCGGGGCCGGCGTCGAGCGCTCGCTTCAGCGCCACCGGGTCGTTCCAGGGCACGCGCAGAATGGATGAGGCGGGGGTCGCCGACATCGCCTGCATGATCTGGATGGCGCCCACCAACTCGCCGCTCCCATGCTCATGGTCGATGATCATCGCGTCAAAGCCGGCCAGCGCCAGAACCTCGGCTGCAATAGGGCTGCACAGATGCAGCCAGCAGCCGAAACAACGCTCGCCCGCCAGCATGCGGTTCTTGAACTGGTTTTTACGGTACATGAGGTCATCCTCCAGGACAGAAAGCTGTCCCGGTCTATCACGCGCGCCCGGCAAGCGGAAGAGAGCGCGCCCCAACCGACTCAGTCGCCCTCCGTTTCCTCGCCGTCCAGGGGCAGCGAAATGACGAAGCTGGTTTCCTGGCCCGGGCGGCTGACGAGCGAGATCGTCCCGCCATGCTGCTCGGCAATGCGCCGGGCGATGGGGAGCCCGAGGCCGATGCCCGATTTTCTGACGCTGAAAAACGGCTCGAAAATACTGGCGCGGTAGTCATCGAGGATACCCGGTCCATTGTCGGCAATGCGGATTTCCACAAATCCGTCGACAGGCCGGGTGTTTACCTCGATATGCCCTGGTTTCTCGCCATCCGAAATTGCCTGTATAGCGTTTTCGATTAGATGAACCACCGCGCGCCTTAGGCGGTCGCGGTCCACCGTGACGCGACGGTCGCCGAGGCCCGGCTCGAATGTCAGCGATATGCCCTCCGGCAGGGTCTGATTGTGGAACATGGCGCGCAGCCACTGGTCGATCCGGGTGGGTTCGGGTTCCAGCGTCTCGTGCCGTGAAAAATCAAGTAGCCGGGTAATCGTATCGTCGCAGCGCCGGACGCTGCGCCGAATGCGGTCGATCCCTTTTTTTGTCGCGGGGTCTATGTCGCCTACCCTGTTTTCCACCAGATGCAGGGAGGTCAGCATCGCGCCCAGCGGGCTGCGGAGCTCGTGCACGACGGTGGATACGAGCTGGCCCAGGGCGGCCAGTCCGGCGTTTTTCTCCAGTTGCTTTTGCGCGGCGTGAAGTTCGCTCGTGCGTTTTTCCAACGCCAGCTTCAGCGCGATAATCTCTATTGCCGGGTCCGATATACTCTTGTCGGGCATAAGTCCCTCCGCTTGGCCATGCGCCATGTTTCTATTATACGAACGGCACCTGTAGTCTCCGCAACACCTACTTATTGACTAATTATAATACCATTAGGTGGAATTATTTCAAGTTTTTGCCCGCAACCCGCATGCCCGGGCATTTCATTCCATTATAAGAGAATACGAAAAATCAATTTGTCGAATGTCCCGCGCCGGTATAGGAGGAGCGGAGATTCATCTTTCAGCGGGGGAGTCCGGCCATGACCGCGCATCGCGAGCTTCAGAACGTCATCACCATCCATAACGGCGGCAAGGCCCCCCGGGTTTTCTCCGACGCCGAGATCAAGGGTCGGCTGGCCCGGCTGCGCGCCCATATGGCCGATGCCGGGATCGAGGCGGTGCTGTTCACCTCCTATCACAACATCAATTATTTCAATGATTTCGTCTATTGCTCCTTCGGCCGGCCCTATGGGCTGGTGGTGACGGCGGACAAATCCACCGCCATCGTCGCCAACATCGATTACGGCCAGCCCTGGCGGCGCGGGTACGGGAACACGGTCACCTATACCGACTGGCAGCGCGACAATTATTTCCGCGCCGTCGCCCAAGAGGTCGGCGCCGCCAGGCGTGTCGGCGTCGAGTTCGACCATATGAATCTGGACGCCCACGCCAAGCTGGGGGATGCACTGTCGGCCGCCGAAATCGTCGATGTCGGCCGGGCCACCATGCGCATGCGCATGTTCAAGACGGCCGAGGAGCTGGACATCATTCGCAATGGCGCGCGGGTTGCCGATATCGGCGGCGCGGCCTGTGTCGAGGCGATCGCCGAGGGCGCGCCAGAGCATGAGGTCACCCTGCATTCCACCCAGGCCATGGTGCGCGAAATCGCCGCCACCTATCCGCAATCCGACCTGATGGATACCTGGACCTGGTTCCAGTCCGGCCTGAACACCGACGGCGCGCACAATCCCGTCACCACGCGCAAGGTGCAAAAGGGCGATATCCTCAGCCTCAACTGTTTCCCGATGATTTCGGGCTATTACACGGCGCTGGAGCGCACGCTGTTCTGCGACCATGCCGACGCGCGGTCGCTCGAATTATGGGAGGTCAATGTGAAGGTCCATCGCCGCGGGCTGGAACTGATCCGCCCCGGCGCGGTCTGCCGCGACATTGCCGCCGAACTGAACGAGATCTATGCCGAGCATGATCTGTTGCGCTACCGCACCTTCGGCTACGGCCATTCCTTCGGCACGCTGAGCCACTATTACGGCCGCGAGGCCGGCCTGGAGCTGCGCGAGGACATCGACACCGTGCTGGCGGAGAACATGGTGGTCTCGATGGAACCGATGATCACCCTGCCCGAGGGCGAGCCCGGCGCCGGTGGTTACCGCGAGCACGACATCCTGATCGTCGGCCGCGACAGCGTCGAGAACATCACGAAATTCCCCTTCGGTCCCGACCATAACATCGTGCAAAAATAGCCATGCTGGAGCCGGTCATTTTCGCCGACACTTGACCCGGACCCGTGGAGGCACTACTTTTGCACCCATGAACACGATGTCTTGCACACGGTTTTTGAGCCTCCTTCTTATGGGCCCGGCCTCCTGAACGGAGCGCCGGGGCACGCCTGTTTCCGCTCAACCGTTACCCCGCAGGATTTTCACGATGTTCAGATCAGCCAATAAATTTGCGTCTTTCGCGCCGCCCGCATGCGGCGCCTCCCTCTTGTTCAACTCTTTCCTTCTGCTGCGACTTAGTGGCGGCCGCCGGGTTTGATCGGCTGCCCGGCGGCTGTCTTTTGGCCGTCTACTTTCGCAACAGCATTTGACCAAGGAGAGTCCAGTCATGAACGTCATTCCCGCCCGCAAGTACAAACCTTTCGCCCCGATCGATTTGCCCGACCGGCAATGGCCGTCGCGCGTGATCGACCGCCACCCCATCTGGTGCAGCGTCGATTTGCGCGATGGCAACCAGGCCCTGATCGAGCCGATGAACAGCGAGCGCAAGCGCCGCATGTTCGACACGCTTGTGGCAATGGGCTTCAAGGAAATCGAGCTCGGCTTCCCGGCCGCCTCCGAGACCGATTTTGCCTTTATCCGCGAACTCATCGAGCAGGACCGGATCCCCGATGACGTCACCGTCCAGGTCCTCACGCAATCGCGCGCGGCGCTGATCGAGCGCACTTTCGAGGCGATGGAAGGCGCGCGCCGGGTTATCGTGCATCTCTATAATTCGACGTCGGAACTGCAGCGCCGCGTGGTGTTCGGCCTCGACCGCGCCGGCATCACCGCAATCGCGGTCGAGGGCGCCAGACAAATCGCCGAACTGGCCGCCGCGCGACCCGATACCGAGTGGGTGTTCCAGTATTCGCCGGAAAGCTTTACCGGAACCGAGCTCGATTACGCCGTCGAAATCTGCGAGGCGGTGATGGAGGTCTATAAGCCGACACCGCAAAACAAAATGATCCTGAACCTGCCGAGCACGGTCGAAATGGCGACTCCGAACGTCTATGCCGACCAGATCGAATGGTTCTGCCGCAATCTGGCCAACCGCGATTCCGTGATCGTCAGCATCCATCCGCATAACGACCGCGGCACCGCCGTCGCGGCCACCGAACTGGCGGTGATGGCCGGCGCGGATCGTATCGAGGGCACGCTGTTCGGCAATGGCGAGCGCACCGGCAATGTCGATGTCATAACCCTGGCAATGAATCTGTTCACTCAGGGCGTCGATTCGGGCCTCGACATTTCGAACATCGAAGAGCTGGTAAAGATGTCGGAATTCTGCACGCAATTGCCGGTGCATCCACGCCATCCCTATGCCGGTGAACTGGTGTTCACCGCCTTTTCCGGCTCGCACCAGGACGCGATCAAGAAGGGGTTGGCGGCCCAGCGCAAGTCGAACAGCGGCCAGTGGGAGGTGCCTTATCTGCCGCTGGATCCGGCCGATGTGGGGCGCGGCTACGAGGCCGTGATCCGCGTTAACAGCCAGTCCGGCAAGGGCGGCATCGCCTATCTGCTGGAGCAGGATTACGGCCTGGTCCTGCCGCGCCGGCTGCAGATCGAGTTAAGCCCGATCGTGCAGGCGGTCGCCGACCGGACCGGCAAGGAACTGTCGCCCGCCGATATCCGGGCTGTCTTCGAGGATGAATATCTGGCGCGGACCGGTCCCTACGAGGTCGTCGATTACCGGACCCTGCCGGACCGCCGCGTGCGCGGCCAGCGCAACATCACGGCGACGGTCAGGGTCAACGGAGTCGAACAGGAAATTACCGGCGCCGGCAACGGCCCGGTCGATGCCTTCCTGAACGCGCTGGGCCAGATCGGCGGTAATGGTATTCGCCTCGTGGACTACAGCGAGCATGCGATCGGCGATGGCGCCGACGCAACGGCCGCGGCCTACGTGGAGATTGAGGTGAACGGCGGCGGAACCCTGTACGGCGCCGGCAAGGACACCAACATCGTCATGGCGTCCCTGCGCGCAATCACGAGTGCGGTCAACCGCGCTATCGGCAAGGGCCTGGCCAAGGGGTGAGGGGGAGCGGCGCGGACTCGCCGCTACTCCGGTTCTTAATACTGCATCCCCTCGTCGCGTGCGATTACCAACTGATGGAGCCCCCTGCGCTTGCCGGGCAGGGCCATTATGCGATAACTTGGCTCCATGAAACGCTTTTTGGGATACGCCGCCGGCGCGTTGCTGCTGGCCATGGCCGCCGCCGCGCCGTTACCGGCCTCGGCGATCGAATTTCTGGGCGGGCAGGCCGTCGCGGTGACCGGCGACAGCATCGCCGTCGGCGCGATGGGCCATCCGTCGGAAGTGGTCCACCTGTGGGGCATCGAAGCGCCGGATATGGGGGATGACCGGGATTACGGCCTCTATGCCCGCGCCGCGCTGGACGATCTGTTGCGCCGGCACGGGGACCAGGTGAAGTGCGTGTTCGACGGCATCGATCGCTCATCCGCGGTTTGCCACGCCGGGACGGTGGATCTGGGCGAGGCGATGCTGAAGACCGGTTGGGCCGTCGCCGACCGCACGGTTACGTTGGCCGACATCCCCGGCGGCGACAGCGAACGCGCCAAACGCGCCGAGGCATACCACGAAGCCGAGGCCCAGGCCCGCACCGGACGCAAGGGCCGCTGGGCGAAGATGCCTTGACCGGGTTGAATATCAAGGCTCGCTGATGCCTTTTGTCTTGGCCGCCCCGGTTTCTCAGTGCTGCATCCCCTCACCGCGCGCGATTGCCAGGTGATGGGGCTGGTGGTGCGCGCCGGTCACCATCATTCCGAAGAACCCGAGTCCCCGGATATGGGGCTGCAGGCGCGGGTCGAAAGACGTAACCCGCAGGACGATGTTGCCGCCGGCCGGCGCCGTGGCGGTTACAATCCAGCCCTCGGTTTTGGCCAGTTCCACGGCATGGGCGGGGACCATGCGCCGCGCCGCCGCGCCGCCGCGCCCGGCGCCCGATATCGTTGCCTCGAACCCGCCGGGGATTTCCCGCTCGGTCACTTTCGCCGACATCACCAGCGCGTTCATATCGGCCAGATGCTGGCGTAACGCCGGCAGATCGACTTTGGCCCAATCGGTGGCCGGATCGGCCTCCAGGATTGCCACGATCTCCTGAATCGCGGCAAACGCGCCCTGTCCCGGCTCGGTTGGGCCCCCCGCCGCGCCGCCATGCATGGCCTGGTGGGCCGGGTCATGTTCCTCCGTGCCGGCGGCCAGGGCCGGCAGGGCAAATCCGGCAACCGCCAGCGGCAGGACCAGAATGAGTTTCACGATTTTCATGCAGAGACTCCTGTTGCCGGGACGTCCTAAAGCGCGCCCTCGATCACGTATTTCAGGATGCGGACGATTTGTTCCGGCGTTTCCGCGGTGGCCAGCGCGGCGCCGTTTACTTCCTTCAGCGCATGGGTGAGGTCGGGGTCGTGCAGGGTGATCACCGGGGTTCCCAACGCCGCCGCATAGCCCGCGTCGAAGGCCGCGTTCCATTGGCGGTATTTGTCGCCGAAGCGAACCACCATGACATCGGCGCGCTCGATCATCGTGCGGGTGCGGATGGCGTTCAGTTTCGCGCCCTTGTGATCCTTCCAAAAGGGATTGTCCTCCTCGCCCAGGATCGCCACGCCGCAATCATCGCTGGTCGCATGGTCGGTTACCGGGGCCAGGAATTCGACCGGCAGCTTGGCCTCGGCGGCCCCTTTTTCGATCCGCTCGCGCCAATCGGTATGAATTTCCCCGGACAGATAGACGGTCAGTTCTGCTTCCAAGATAATCTCCTTGCGGTGTGGTTGGCTTCTGGCGGCGCAATATTCCCCAAAGGCGCGCAAATTGCCACCCCCAACCGTGAAATGCCCCCATCGGGCTTGACATTTTCCCCATCACATGAATAAATGTTCATATGTTTGATTGTATGGTTTCCTCGTGCCGTGGGGATGAAATTTGATGGCTGGTTGCTGTCACGACACGTCTTGCGGCATCGACGGCGCGCCCGACCCCAGGTTTCGGCGCGCGCTGTGGATCGTGCTTGTTATCAACATGGTAATGTTCGGTGTCGAGATGGTCTCGGGCCTGTTCGCCCATTCGGTATCGCTGCAGGCCGACGCGCTCGATTTCCTGGGCGATTCCGCCAACTATATCCTGACCCTGATGGTGCTCGGCATGTCGATGCGCTGGCGGTCCGGGGCGGCGCTTGTAAAGGGCGCGACGATGGGTCTGTTCGGGCTGTGGGTCATCGGCCAGGCCACCTGGAACCTTTATTACGGCGCGCTGCCCGGGGCATTCGTGATGGGGTCCATCGGTTTTCTGGCGCTGGTCGCCAATGTCGCCAGCGCCGGGCTTCTCTATGCCTTCCGTTCCGGCAACGCCAATATGCGGTCGGTCTGGCTATGCAGCCGTAACGATGCGATCGGCAACGTCGCCGTCATGCTGGCCGCCGGGGGCGTATTTTCGCTGGGATCCGCCTGGCCCGACCTCGTCGTGGCGCTGGTCATGGCGGGACTGGCGCTCAGCAGTTCGGTGCTGATCCTCCGCCAGGCCGCCGGCGAGCTTCGCGGACAGGCGGCGGCTGCGGAATGACACGAACACTGATATAATCCCGCCGATGACGGATCGAACCGAAAGCGCCCTGCGCGGCAAGATTATAGAAACATGCCTCGGCATGAACCGCCTTGGCATCAACCAGGGCATGGCCGGCAATGTCGGCGCCCGGCTGGGCGATGGCCTTCTGGTCACGCCCAGTGGCCTGGCCTATGACGGCATGAAGCCCGCGGACATTGTGTTTCTCGACAAGGATGGCCGGCCGGCGGGCAAGCGAAAGCCATCCAGCGAATGGCGCTTCCATTACGATATTCTGCGCGCCCGCGATGATGTGGGTGCGGTGCTGCACGCCCACGCGCCCTATTGTACGGCGCTGGCATGCCTGGGTAGGGAAATCCCGGCTTTCCACTATATGGTTGCCGTCGCCGGTGGCGATTCGATCCGCTGCGCGCCCTACGCCACTTTCGGCGGCCAGGAATTATCCGACAATGCACTGGCCGCGCTGGACGGGCGCAAGGCCTGCCTGCTGGCCAATCACGGGATGATCTGCATCGACCGCGACCTGGACGGCGTTCTGGCGCTCGCGGTGGAAGTCGAGGCGCTGGCGCGGCAATATTGCCAGGCGCTGCAGCTGGGCGAGCCCGTCATTCTGCCCGCCGCGGAAATGCGGCGCGTGCTGGAGAAGTTCAAGACCTATGGAAAGCCGCGGGGCGGCGAGTAATTCCTTATCCGACCCCGTTGGCCATTGCCAGTTTCACCGCCTGGGTGCGGTTCGCTACATTGACCTTTTTGTATATGCGGCGAAGATGCAGCTTGATCGTCACTTCCTCGACGCCAAGTTCCATGCCGATTTCGCGGTTTGAAATGCCCTTGACCAGCGCGCGAAGCACATCGAGCTCGCGCGGCGACAGGCCGGTCCGGGCGACAAAGCTCTCGGCGCTTTCCGTATGCACCCGGTTGACGGACGCCTGGTTGGCGATATTTTCATACAGTTCCGCCGGAATGAATTTTTCCCCGTTCTGCATCAGCTTGATGGCGTGGAAAAACGCCGGGGCGGACAGGCTCTTGGGGATAAATCCGGCGGCGCCGCTCGCCAGCGCGCTGGACGCCAATCCAACGTCCTGCGAACTCGAGAAAATCGCGCAGGGTACCTGTGGATGGCGCAAGCGCATGCGTTCCAGCCCCGCAACCCCGCCCATGCCCGGCAGATCGTAATCGACCAGAACGATTTCGACCGCGCCCTCGCGGTCCATCGTGTCCATGGCGTCGTCAAGCGAGCCCGCCTGTAAAACTTCCGAGTCGACTTCGTTGTCCTTTACCAGCTGGGCCAGCGCGTCGGCCAGCAGCTGATGATCGTCGGCGATTAGTATTTTCATACTCTTGGCATACCCTTCTGGTGACTATTTTATATGCTAGGAGTCTATATTTTTATGTATCGCTCCTGCATCATTTTACCTATGCAAAATCACAATACAACTACGAGCACCCTGTATACCACAGTATAATGATACATATTAACACAAATATAAAGGGTAGGGATCTTTCGATTGGGCCAGGGCGCAAAAGTGGCAGCAAGTCTGCTGCGGCGAGTGGACGCGGGCCGTGGATTTATGCTTGAAAAGTTATCACACAACCATAGCTGTCGAAAGCCAAGGCTTATCCGTAACCCGTATCCTCTAAAGAGATCGACCCAAAAATGCCGCAAAAACCAACATTCCTGCTCTTCCTGATCGCTTTCGCCTCAACCGCGCAGGCGCAAACGGAATTCCAGATCACGGTCAGTGAACTGGAAGACCGAAAGGCGGTGTTCGGCACGGTGCAAAGCGTGGACGTCGTCGCGGCGCGGGCACGCATCGGTGGAACGACTCGCGAACTTGCCGTCGATGAGGGCTCGGCGGTGACGGCGGGCCAGGTCATTGCGACGGTCGAGGATCCGAAGCTGAAACTGCAAATGGCCGCCGTGGAGGCTCGTATCCGCGCGCTCGATGCGCAGCGCAAACTGGCGCAGACCGAGTTGACGCGCGTGCGCAAACTCAGAAAAAGCGGAAACATAAGCCAGTCCAGGCTGGACGAGGCCCAGACCAACCTGAACGTAGTAATCAGCAACCGCGCCGCGCTTGCGGCCGAACTGGCCGTGCTGGAGCAGCGAATGGCCGAGGGCGCGGTGCTGGCGCCGGCGGCCGGCCGGGTCCTGCATGTCCATGTGACCGAGGGCGTCGTGGTCATGCCGGGCGAGCCGGTGGCGACCATCGCCGCCGAACGATATGTGCTGCGGATCGAGCTGCCCGAACGCCACGCACGCTTTATCCGCGAAGGCGATGAGGTGCTGGTCGGCGAGCGTGGCCTGGCCCCCGGCGATGCCGATAATCTGCGCACGGGCGTTATCGCGCAGGTCTACCCGGAGATGTCCAACGGGCGCGTTATCGCGGATGTGGAAGTTGCGGGGCTGGGCGATTATTTCGTCGGCGAGCGAACCCGCGTCCATGTCGCCACCGGCAAGCGTAAAACCATTCTTGTTCCGGCCGACTACCTGCGCCGGCGCCATGGGGTAACCTTTGCCAACGTAAAGGCTGAAGGCGAGGTTATGGTACAGCCAGGCCGGCGGCTCGGCGACCAGATCGAAATCCTGTCCGGGCTGAAGCCCGGCGACATCCTGCTGCAGCATTAAAGCGCGCGGAGCAATAAAAATGGATCTTGGCATCGCCGGGCGCCTGACGCGCGCTTCCATCACGTCCCCGTTGACCCCGCTGCTGCTGATCGCATCGGTTCTGGTCGGCCTGCTTGCGCTTGCCGTGTTGCCGCGCGAGGAGGAGCCGCAAATCAGCGTGCCCATGGTGGACATCCTGGTGGCCGCCAACGGGCTGAAGGCCGAGGATGCGGTGGAACTGGTCACCAAGCCGCTGGAAGACATCGTCAAGGGCATCGATGGCGTCGAGCATGTCTATTCGCAGTCGCTGGACGACCGCGTCGTGGTGACGGCGCGCTTCTTCGTCGGCACCTCGGCGGACGCCGCGATTCTGCGCGTTCATGAAGAGATCAGCGCCAACCTTTCCAGCATCCCGCTCGGCATTCCCGAACCGCTAATCGCCGGGCGCGGTATTAATGACGTGCCGATCGTCACCCTGACGCTGGCCCCGCGCGGCGATCTCCCGCCCGCCGCCGCCGACCGCTGGGATGACAACGCGCTATACAATATCGCCGAGGAACTGCTGCATGAGTTGATCAAGGTCGAGGATGTGGGCCTGACCTTCATCGCCGGCGGGCGGCCCGATCAGATCCGCGTGGAACCGGATCCCGAACGGCTGTCGCTATATGGGGTCACGTTGAACCGGCTGGTCGAGAAGATCGAGAACGCCAACCGCTCGTTTGTGGTAGGGCATATCCGCAAGGGGAATGCCGACATGCCCGTCGTGGCCGGCCAGACGCTGAGCGGCATGCCCGATATCGGATTGCTGGTCATCGCCACTCATGACGGGCGGCCGGTCTATGTGAAGGACGTCGCCAACATCGTTGTCGGCGCGGCGCCGCTGGAGCATCAGGCCTGGCATATCGAGCCGGCGGCCGATGGCGATATGCGGGTGCTGCCGACCGTAACCCTGGCCATCGCCAAGCGCGAGGGGGCCAACGCCGTGGTGGTGGCCGACAGGCTGCTGGAACGGCTGGAAACGGTACGCGGCGAACTGGTGCCAGAAAATATCGCGGTCCATGTCACGCGTAATTACGGTGAAACGGCGCTGGAAAAGGCCGATGAACTGTTGCTGCATCTGGGCATCGCGACGGTCAGCATCGTTATCCTGATCGGTTTTTTCGTCGGCTGGCGCGAAAGCGGCGTGGTGCTGGTCATCATCCCCACCACCATTCTGCTGACTTTCTTCGCCTCGTACCTGATGGGTTACACCATCAACCGGGTCAGTCTGTTCGCGCTGATCTTTTCCATTGGTATCCTTGTGGACGACGCCATCGTGGTGGTGGAAAATATCGTGCGCCACTGGCGAATGAAGCCGAAAGCCGACTTGACGCAGACCGCAATCGAGGCGGTTGCCGAGGTCGGCAACCCGACCATCGTCGCGACGCTGACCGTTATCGCCGCCCTGCTGCCGATGATGTTCGTCAGCGGTCTGATGGGGCCCTACATGGCGCCAATTCCCGCCAATGCCAGCGCGGCGATGATGTTCAGCTTCTTCATCGCCGTGATGGTCGCGCCCTGGTTGCTTTTGAAGATGGGCGTGGGCAAGCATGTAACGGCCGGCGATAAGGCCGGGCATGGCCATGAAAGCCGGATGAGCAGGCTGTACCGCAAGGCGGCGCGCCCGATCCTGAAGAGCAAGGCCCGGTCATGGATTTTCCTGCTGGTCGTCGGCATTGCAACGATCGCATCGACCGTCCTGTTTGCGACGCGCACGGTGACCGTGAAATTGTTGCCCTTCGACAACAAGTCGGAGCTTCAGGTCATCGTCGACCTGCCGGAAGGGTCAAGTCTGGAGGCCACCCAGCGGGTCCTTATCGCGGCATCGCACAAGCTCGCTGGTTTGCCGGAACTGTCCCATATCCAGGCCTATGCGGGCACGGCGGCGCCATTCAATTTCAACGGGTTGGTGCGTCATTACTATCTGCGCACGGCGCCCGAGATGGGCGATCTGCAGATAAACCTTACGCCCAAACATGAGCGTGACCGGGCCAGTCACGACATTGCGCTGGATATCCGCACGCGCCTGGCGAATCTGGATATTCCCGAGGGCGCCTCGGTCAAGGTGGTCGAAGTGCCACCCGGCCCGCCTGTGCTGTCAACCTTGCTGGCGGAGGTCTACGGGCCGGACGCGGAAACGCGCCGCGCCTATGCCACCCGGGTTCGTGAGGCCTTTGAGGCCGTTGATTTTGTGGTCGATGCCGACGACAGTTTCGGCCAACCGACTCAACGGCTGCGCCTGTCGATCGACCAGGACAATCTGGAATTTCACGGCGTCGAGGAAGAGGCGGTCTACGACACCATCGCGGCCCTGTTCGGTGGCATCAGTGTCGGTTATTCGCATCGCGGCGGCGGCGCCAACCCGGTTGAAATCGCCATCCGCCTGCCGAAGGCCGACCTCGGCCCGGGCGAGCGGCTGCTCAGCACCCCGGTGCCGGGCCGTAAGGGCATCGTTGAACTGGGCGACGTGGTGGAGTGGAAATACGAGGAAGCCTCTTATCCGCTGTTCCGCCGCGACGGCCGCTTTGCCGAGATGGTGATGGCGGATCTGGCCGGACAATACGAAGCGCCGATCTACGGCATGTTTGCTGTCGAGGACGCCATCGCCGCGCTGGACTGGGGCCCCGACGGTCCGCCTGAAATCCGTTATCGCGGCCAGCCGGACGACGAATCGCGCGTTTCCCTGCTGTGGGACGGCGAGTGGGAGATCACCTGGACCACATTCCGCGACATGGGCGGCGCGTTCATCGTGGCGCTGTTGGGTATCTATCTGCTGGTCGTGGGTCAGTTCCGCAGTTTCAAGCTGCCCCTGGTTATCCTGACGCCGGTGCCGCTGACCCTGGTCGGCGTTACGATCGGGCACTGGCTGTTCAACGCGCCCTTCAGCGCTACCTCGATGATCGGGTTCATCGCGCTGGCCGGCATCATCGTGCGCAACTCTATCCTGCTGGTCGATTTCATCCGCCATGAACGGGAAAAGGGAACCCCGCTGCGCGCCGCCCTGATCGAAGCCGG
The DNA here is from genome assembly GCA_965603635.1 of uncultured bacterium. Taxonomy (GTDB): domain Bacteria; phylum Pseudomonadota; class Alphaproteobacteria; order UBA8366; family JADFVY01; genus JADFVY01. The sequence goes on from CBFDDT010000005.1 coordinate 40,527, forward strand.
CGCAATCCGTTTTCAGCCGATTTTCCTCACCGCGGTGGCGGCGATGATCGGCGCGGCCTTCATCCTGGCCGATCCGATCTTCCAGGGGCTGGCTATTTCGATGGTATTCGGGCTGGCCTCATCGACGGCCCTGACCCTGCTGGTGATCCCCGCGATCTACATCGTCTTCCGCGACGATGGCTCGGATTTGCCGAAGGAGTGAGGGGCGACCGGCTATTCGGCCTTCATAATTGAGGTTTCCCAGCCGTCGAATTTGGCGTCGCAGGCCTCGGCCAGGTCCATGAGATCGAGGCAGGTTTCGTCGATGGTTTCCTTGTCCAACGGCATGTCGAGCCAGATCTGCAGCTTGTAGGGAAGCTTGCCCGGTTCCTCGGCATGCGACTCGTCGCGGATTTCGTAACCGGCGGCCTCGACGGCCTTCCGGAAGCGCGCCCGTGACGTCTCGTCGGCGAAACGAATCAGGAAATCCACTTCGCGTGGCATCGAATGCTGGTCGCCATGTTCCGCCAGATTACGCAGAACACCGTCATTCAATAGCCCCTGCAGCTCTTCCGGCGTCGGATAGAGGATTTTGAAATAATCCTTCCATTCGGGATCGGGCTTGGCATTGATCTGGAAACGATAGTCGTTGAACGCCGGCAGCGCCGCGTTGATCCGTTCCTTGGCGATCGTCGCATTGGGAACGTAACTGAAAAAAACGACCATGCCGCCGCTGGTGATGCGGCCCACATAACGACCGCCCAGTTCCTTGCCTGCGATCCGTTCCAACGCATCCTCGACGCCGGCAACAGGCCCATCCAGTTCCTTGCGGCTGGGGAATCCGTCGGCATCCGCCTGGCGAAGCTGCATGGCCAGCATACAAAGAAACTTGTCCTTGCCCTCGCCCGATGGCCGCGCATCCAGGTCGAGCGAGATCAGCGCGGGCTTGCCGCAGTCAATTCGAATAAAAAGATTCCAACCCATTGATATTGGCTCCCGGATGTCGTTGCGTGTCTATATAGGGCCGCAGGCTAACCGTGAAAAGCCAAGAGAAGCTTTATCGGCGGAAACAGAGTCGGTTTTTGCCTCTCTGCCGTCATTTGATGGCGCGATTCGGCATGTTTCTGGCAACTGGCGGTGTAATGCGTTAGTCTGCGCGCATTGAGGAGACAGCCATGCATATCGTTATTGAACCGAAGGACTTCCGCAAACTTACCTCCGAAACTCAGCGCGAGCTGATCGGCAGGTTCGCCGACCCCAAACTGCTGGAGTCGAAACGAACCATGCGTAATACGGATACCAACTGGAAAAAGCCGGTGGATATGAACAAGGCCCTGGCAAAGCGCCTGGTGAACGGCTTGTCGGAAAATCACCGCAAACGGCTGGAGATATTTGCCCATAACGGCGGCCGGGCCCGGATGACTGAACTTCTGGAGGTGACCGGCGACAGCCACTGGCGGGCATTGTCGCTGTTCGAGGGCGCCATGACCCGTCGCTTGCGCCGCCTGATCGGCGACGTGGAGAAAAAAGCGCATCTGATTGGCTGGGATTACGAGTCGACGGTCTGGAGTAAGGACCACAAGGAAATCGAGGATGGCGTCTATTACGTATCGCCAAAAACGGCGAAGGCGTTGAAATCGGTTTTGCTTAGCTGACCAACTCCGCGCCCGGGCGGCCGTGGAAATAGCCGTTGGATGGCGGGGCGAAGGCGGCGACGGCCTGAATGATGCGGCGCGCCCGCTGCAGGTCGCGATTGCCGCCGAGCAATCCGCGCCAGACATGGGCGATCGCCGCCATGTCAATATAATGGGGCGACAACCTGAAACGGCCGATTCCCATCCCGAGTAGTTCGTCGATCTCGGCGCTTAGCTCCACGCTGGAGTGTGACAGCGTCTGAGTCCCGTTGACCGCAAGAAATTCTTCATCGTCCAGTGTATCGACCGCCATGCCGTCCGGATCGTGATCGCAGACATACTGGCAGCCGTCCTTGTGCAGACCGTGCGCCCGCGCATGGTAGCAGCGCGCCGACAGGGCCAGCGGCATCCGTCCGAACACCTGGACTTCCAGTTCCGCATCACCAGCGGATTCCGCCAGCCGGGCGATAGCCTCGCGCGGCAGTTCGGGCGACAGGCAAATTCTCGTGGCGCCCCGCGCTACCAGCCATTGCAGCGTATCTTCGTTATAGACGTTGACCAGCGGCCCGATCGCATGCGGCCGCCCCTGCAGCAGCGGCAGGGCGGTGATGTCGTTGACCTCGACAAGGCCGTCGCACGAGTCGATGAGATCGCGGGTCGCGGCCAATTCTTTTTCGTCCGCGATCAGGCCATAGCCGGACCAGACGATTTCCTTGCCGGCATCCGCCAGTTTGCTGGCTGCCTCGGCCAGGGTTTCGCCCATCAGGGGCTCGCGCTTGGGGCAGATGATTTCGCCAAGGCAGACGGTATCGACCGGCGCCAATTCCGCGATGCGGCTATAGAATTCGGCAATGAATTCCGCCGGCCAGTTGAACAACAGGGGGCCTAGGGTAAGTTTGGCGGAGTCGCTCATCGCCAGGCTTTCTCGTAAGCACCGGTGGATTGCCGGCCGCCCTCGGTGATTGACGACAGGTCGGCCGCGTCGGGCCGTTCGCCGCGCGCCGCCGCATCGACCGCCCGGCGGAAAGCGGAAACCACTTGCGCGATATAGGCCTTGCCACGCTGGCGGCCTTCGATCTTCAGCGCGGTAACGCCCGCCTTCATCAGCTCGGGCAGTATGCTCGAGACGTCCAGCGAAGTCGGTTCCTCGAACAGATAGGAGTCGCGCTTGCCAGCCCGGAAGCGCCCCTTGCAAAGGGTCGGATAGCCCGCGGGTTCCCCGTCGCGGAATTTGTTGATGGTGAAATTGCCAAGGCGAGAGACCAGTTGCCCATCGCGCTCTTCGTAGTGGACCTGTTCCGCCGGCGAACAGACGCCGTTCATATTGGGCGATTCGCCGGTCGCGTAGGAAGACAACAAGCATCGCCCCTCGGCCATCACGCACATACCGCCGAAGGCAAAGACTTCGGTCTCCACCTCGACCGCATCATTAATCCGGGCGATCTCCTCGACCGTCAGCACGCGGGGCAGCACCACGCGCCTCACACCGAATTCGTCGCAATAGAATTTTATGGCCTGGGCATTGGCTGCCGATGCCTGGACCGACAGATGCCGCCTGAGGTCGGGATGGTTTTGCCGCGCATAATCCAGCAGCCCGATATCGGCCAGGATCACCGCCCAGGCGCCCAGCCGCGCCGCATCGTCCACCGCCGCACGCCAAGGCCCCGGATTGCCGGCCCGGGGATATGTGTTGATCGCAACCAGCACCCTAACGCCATTCGTCCCAGCGTATTTTATGCCTTCGGCCAACTCGTCGCGGCTGAAATTCAGGCCGGGAAAATTACGGGCGTTGGTTTCGTCGCGAAAACCCAGATAGATCGCATCCGCGCCTGCATCCACCGCCGCATGCAGCGAAGCGGGCGTGCCCGCCGGGCAGACCAGTTCCAGGGTTCGCCTGCTCACGGTTGGCGCTCCCGGCGCCGGGTGGGCATGCTGGCGACCTTCTCATCCAGGTCGCGCATTTCCGCCTCCTGCGAGTCGCAGCGCCGCTGCACGGGGGCAAGCAGTGCCCCCCGCAGGGTTTCAAGGTCGCGTTCCGCGCGCCGGTACAGCGCACCGCCGGCCCGCAGCAGCCCACGCGCGGGCGCGCCCAGCGGTCCCAGCGGCCGCAGCAAATCCTCGGTCAGCGAAATGTCGGCCCCGTCCACCGCGTTGCGCAGGGCAACCACCGCGGCCATGTCGCCCTCGATGGCCAGCGCGCGGGAAAAAAACAGCGAATCCCCGTCGATCCGCCCTTCCAGCAAGTCTATCAGGGCGGGCAACGGACCTTTGATAGTGGCCGCGACCGGCTGTTCGGGCTCTTCATCCTCGCCCAGCACACAAAGGCGCGGCGACGGCATGGCCGCGCTGAGATGAAATCGAAACGGCAAATCCACCGGGTCGATCAGGAAATCGAGGTTGGCCTGCCCTTCCAGCCGTTCGAAGACGCCGCGATGGCTGCGCAGCAAGGCGGCCATGGCCAGCGACGCGACGGCCTGCAACGCCGGTTTTGGCGCCGGGCGCAAGGCGAAGCCAAGCAACAGAACAGGCGAAAGGGCCGGCGCCGTTTTGCCGGACTGGGACATGAACAACCGCCTCCACAACAATGGACGCGCAAAATGCGCAACGAGGCAAGCATAGAATGCCCTGCCCCGTACGGCTTTGACTCAAATCAAGCGTTCAGCTCCAGGGGAAGGGACTGTGCGAGACCGGATGCAGCTTGCCCTCGGCGTAGCGCGAGAAGCGGAAGGGCTCCAGCAGCTTGCTCTGCTTGCCCAGCAGTTCCTCGGCGACCAGCTGACCGACGCCGATCATCTTGAAGCCATGATTCGAATCCGCAATGAAATAGGCATTCTCGCAGAAGCGGTCGAAGACCGGGAAGGAGTCCGGCGTGAAGCAGCCGATTCCGCCCGATGCCTCTTTCTTCCATTTGCCAATCTGGCCGGAGAAACGCTCCTGGCAGAAGGCCAGCGCCGAGCACCACATATGGGCGAAATTATCGTCGACGATGAATTCCGGCGATTCCGCGCCATAGGGGTCGACCTCGACCTCCTTGGCCGGGCGCTCAACCTTGTATGGCGCCGCGCCGCCCTGGATACCGCCGAAATTGAAGTCGGGCTTGTAGTAGATACCCCACAGCTTGTCGGTGATCAGCGATCCATCGACGTCGGAATAGAGCGGCGCATCGGTATCCACATGGATTACCGGCGGCATCTTGCCGTCGTTGGTCTTCAGAATGTCCGGATCGACGCCCAGCGTGCCTTCCTCGAGGCACCAGTACAGCCACATCGGGATGTTGTCATGCATCGCCCCGTCAGCGCCCTTGATCGAAACGGTGTCGGGCAGGTCCAGCATTTCCCAGAAAGTTCGCACCCAGGGGCCGGCGCCGATCACCACCTCGTCGCATTCGATCGCGCCGCGGTCGGTTTCCACCGCCTCGACCGCGCCCGAACCGTTGGCCCGGCGCAGGCCGGTCACGGTCGCGCCGGTCAGGATGCGCACGCCCTCGGCCTCGGCCCTGGCGGCCAGGCCGTACATGGCCTTGGTATTGTTGGCGTAGCCGCCGTTCTTTTCGTGCAGGACGGAGGTGATGCCCTGTGCCCGCCAGTCACTGAAGATGCCCTGCATATATTTCATGCAGTCGGCCTCGCCCTCGATGAAGTCGGATTCGTAGCCGATCGCCTTCTGCTGGTCGTGGATCGTGGCCACGTCTTCATGCATTATCTCGGGGCTGATCTGCATATAACCGACCGGGTGATAGGCGAAGGCCTCCGGATCGCTGGCCCAGACGCCCGCGGAGTGCGCCATCAACTCGCGCATCGCCGGCTGGAAATAATTATTGCGCACCACGCCGCAGGCGATGCCCGAGGCGCCGGCGGCGATGCCGCCCTTGTCGATGATCAGCACGTCGCCGCCGTCGCCCTTGCCGGACGCCTTCAGGCCCGCGGCCAGATGCCAGGCTGTGGAAAGGCCGTGAATGCCGGCGCCGATGATGACGTATTTGGACTTTGTCGGAAAAGCCATGTGTTCTCTCCTGCCGTGACCCGGACGCCGATCCATGCGCCGGCGACCGGAACGCTACAACGGAACTTTTTGGCGATTTTCTTTTTCCCGACCACCGCTATCGCATGACCGACCCGGAGCGGTCAGATGCATTCCGCTTGGGCCCGCGGCGGGTTGTCGTTGGCTGCCAGTTGCGACAGCGCGACCGGTAGCTCATTGTCGTTGGCCACTGCGAACCGGCTTATATCGTCGGCCACGTCATGCAGTATGCCGCGGTGCAGGCCGATATCGGCCAGCATGTGGTCGTCCAGCGCGCGCAGGGTCAGGTATGTCGACCGGCGCACGTTCCAGCGCTCGAAGGCCTCGCCCAGGCTTTTGAAGATGGACTGGCGGGGCGCGGACGGCTCCACAATCCGTACATTATCGGGAACCTCGACACCGGCGGCGCGGGCGATGCTGCGAGAAAGGATGTCTAACATGATTGAGTTCTCCTAATAGATAAGTTCAGCTCATTAGCTCTCTTGTTTTCCAATTTTGACTATTTATATGCTTTTCACAAACGATGATTTTTCATATAATGAGTTAGTTTTCCTAATCTGTCGGAGCAATATGAACCGCCGTATAGCCCCACTCAATGCTCTGCGCGCCTTCGAGGCGGCGGCGCGCCACCTGAGTTTCACCAGGGCGGCGGAGGAATTGCATGTGACCCCCGCCGCCATCAGCCACCAGATCAAGGCGCTTGAGGACTATTGCGGCGCGCCGTTGTTTCGCCGCCTGACGCGCTCACTGCTGCTGACCGACCAGGGCCAGGCCGCGTTGCCGGTCCTGCGCGAGGGGTTCGACATGCTGGCGACCGGGTCGCTACAGCTTTCCCGGCAGCGGGACGACAATGTCCTGACCGTCAGCGCCGCCCCCTCGATCGCGGGAAAATGGCTGGTCGGCCGGCTGGAGCGGTTTCGCGTGCTGCATCCCGATATCGACGTGCGGCTGGACGCCACCAACCGGGTGACCGATTTTGAGCGTGACGGGGTGGACCTGGTGATCCGCTACGGCGCCGGAAACTATCCCGGCCTGCATGTGGAGCCGCTGTTATCGACATCCGTGTTCCCGGTTTGCAGTCCGGGATTGTTGGAAAGCGGTCCCCCGCTGAATGTCCCCGAGGATCTGGCCCGCCACACGCTGCTGCATGTCGATTGGACGTCTGAAAACGCCACCTGGCCCAGTTGGCGCATGTGGCTGTTGGCCGCCGGGGTGGAGGGCGTGGATGTCGAGCGCGGTCCGCGCTTCAACGACGCCGGCTTTGTCATGCAGACCGCCATCGCGGGCCAGGGCGTGGCGCTGGCCACCGACGTGCTGGCCGTCGATGACCTGGCCGCCGGGCGGCTTGTGCGCCCGTTCGAACTCACCGTGCCGGTGGATTTCGGTTATTTCATCGTCTGCCCGAGGGAAAAGGCGGAAATCCCTAAGGTCGCGGCATTCGCGGCCTGGCTACGTGAAGAGGCGACCCAAACCGTTACCCCATGAACGCGCGGCGCAGCATGTTGATTCCGGCGATGAACAGGACCACCAGCACCACCGTGCGGAAGGTGTCGGCGTTCAATTTGCGGCGAAGCTGCTGACCCAGCCACATGCCCACAAAGACGGCGGGTGTCGCCGCCAGCGACCAGCCGGTCAACTCCAGCCCCAGCACACCGAAGGCCCACAGCGTGATAAGCAGGATAATCCCGCCATAGGCATAGGTAACGCCGATCGCCGCGACGAACTCGTCCTTCTTCAGGCCCAGCAGGAACAGGTAGATGGCAATCGGTGTGCCGAAGAAGCTGGAAACCCCGCCCGAAAATCCGGAACACAGCCCCATGGCCGGCGCCACCCAGCGCTCTTGGGCGGCGGACATAACGCTGTCCGGCTGGTAGTGAACCATGGCCACGAACAGCATGGTGAGGGCGCCCAGCATGCCGATCACGATCCGCGGCTCCGCCCAAGCCAGGACGGCGACACCGGCGACCATGCCGAAGGGCTGAACCGCAAGCAGCGGCCATGCGCGCCGCACGACCTGCCGCCATCGGCCACCCTGCCAGCCCTGCCACAGATTGGAGGCAATGATTGGGACGGACATGACGGAAACGGCGACCGGCACCGGCACGAACAGGGTCATTATCTGGACCGCTACCAGCGGCAGTCCCATTCCGGTTACCCCCTTGACCATTCCGCCCGCCGCCAGTCCGCCGGCAATGGCGAGAATCGTTATCCAGGTCAGGTCTTCCAACGATGTTTCCTTCCAGGCAGCGCGCACCGGATTGCCATGGTTTGGCAAAAAACGAGATATGGTGTATGAGTTTCTAGTAGTTCAAACGAGCCGGCATGCTGGAACTGAATAGACCCGCAAGCCGAATTTAGCAACGATTCCAGTTATCGCGGAGGCCGTGAAACGAGATGAAGGACTTGCTGGAGCCCAGCGAATCGAGGTCCGGGCTAGCCGAAGACGACCGCGCCCACGGCTCGGCGCTGGCCAAGAGCATGGCGGTTCTCGATCTTGTGGCCGCGGAAGGCCGCCCGCTTGGCCTGATGGAGGTGACCGAGCGGCTAGGCCTGTCCAAGCCGACGGTCCACCGCATCATGCGCCAACTGGAAGACGAGGGCCTGCTGCGGCGCGAACCCTTGCGCGACCGCTACGCCGTCGGCCCGCGCCTCTGCGCCCTGTCGATCAACGCGCTCTCCAGCGCGGTACAGGGCGGCGCGGTGCATGCGATCCTGGCCGAGCTCGTCGCGAACATGGGCGAGACCTGCAATATCGGCCTGCTCGACCGCACGGAAATCGTCTATGTGGACCGCGTTGAATGCGACTGGCCGCTGCGGCTGCAACTGGCGCCCAACAGCCGCGTGCCCGCCCACTGCACCGCCAACGGCAAACTGATGCTGGCCTTTCTGGAAGGCCGGACCCGTGAAAAGCTGATCGCCGGTATGGCGCTGACGCGCTTCACGGATAACACCATCACCGACCCGGCGCGGCTGGAAGAGGAATGCCAGACCATTCGCCGGGACGACTGCGCCTTCAACAGTCAGGAATTTTACCTCGGGCTGATCGGCCTGGCCGTGCCGATTCGCGACGGCGGCGGCCGCGTGATAGCGGGGCTGGCCATGCACAGCCCCGTACCCCGGCTGGATATCGACGGGCTGCGCGACCATCTGCCGGCACTGCGCGAGGCCGCCGCCCGAATGGAGTCGGCCCTTAAAGAAAATTGCGGGGAGGGATGACGGAAATGGCCGGCGGTATGCCGAGAGAAACCGCCGCGGGCCAGCGCGTGACGCGCATAGTCCTACACCGGCTGCGCGCGCCCTTGCGCGTTCCCTACAAGCTGTCCTTCGGCCCTGTTGAGGCATTCGATACGATCCTGGTCGAAATCGCCGGCGAGGACGGCCGCGTCGGGTTCGGCGAGGCGACCTTCCTGCCCGGCTATTCCGAGGAGACGATGGGAGAGTCCTGGGGCCGCGCCACCGCGCTGGCGGAGCAGGTGGCGGGGCGGACAACCGGCGAAATCATGGCGCAGGCGGCTTCGCTGCTGCAAGAAGGTCCCTTCACCGCCACCGCGTTCACGACTGCTTGCGAGATGCTGTTCAGCCATCCGATGCTGACGCGCCAGGAGACCGTCGCCGTGCCGCTGCTGGCGATCGTCAATGCCGACGATCCGGCGGGATACGAGGCGGAAATCGAGACCCACCTGGCGGCGGGCTACGGCACGCTCAAGGTCAAGGTCGGCTTCGACCTGGAGCCCGACCTCGCCCGGGTGGAGCGGATCCGGCAATTCGTCGCGGGGCGCGCCGCGATCCGGGTGGACGGCAATCAGGGCTATGCCCGTGACGAGGCGCTGCGTTTCGCCGCCGCGCTGGAGCCCGAAGGGATCGAACTGCTGGAACAGCCCGCCGACGCAGGCGACTGGGAAACCGCCGCCGACCTGGCCAGGGTCGCCCAGGTTCCGATGATGCTGGACGAATCCATCTTCGGCATCGCCGATGTTGAGCGCGCGGCGGAACTGGGCGCGGCCCGATTTATAAAGTTCAAACTGATGAAGGCAGGCGGTATGGACCGTCTGGCGGCGGCGCTGGCCCGCATTCGGGAGCTGGGAATGATCCCGGTGCTGGGCAACGGCGTGGCCGGGGATGTCGGTTGCTGGATGGAGGCCTGCGTGGCCGCAAGCATGATCGAAAACGCAGGTGAGATGAACGGATTTCTGAAACCGGCCGCCAGCATCTTCACGCGGCCCGTCAGGGTCGAAAACGGGGCGATGATCCTTGAGGCCGGCGGGATGCCGGAAATCGACAGGGCGATATTGAAAGACCTTACCGTCGGCAAGAAGGAGTTTACGGGCAGATGAATACGCAAGCGGCGGAGGCCGCGAAGGGACGCAAACTGGTGACCGGCGTGATTGGCGCCGACACCCACATCGTCGGCAACCGGATTCTTTCCATGGCGCTGGAAGAAGCGGGTTTCGAGATCATTACGCTGGGCGCGATAACCCCGGCCGAGGATTTCATCAAGGCGGCGATCGAAACGGCGGCTGACGGGATCATGGTTTCCTCGCTGTACGGACAGGGCGAACTGGATTGCCGGGGTTTCCGCGATATGTGCATCGAGGCGGGCCTGGAAGACATCCTGATCTATGTCGGCGGCAATCTGGTGGTCGGTAAACAGGACTGGGCGGATGTCGAGCGCCGCTTTCTGGAGATGGGCTTCGACCGGGCCTTTCCGCCCGGCACGCGCGGCGACGATGTGATCGAGAAACTGAACGCCGATTTCACCGCGCGCACACAAGGCAAGCGGATCGCCGAATGAGTAATCGCGCGGACATGGCGCTGTTGATCGATTTTGGCAGTACCTACACCAAACTCAGGGCCGTCGATCTGGCAAAGGGCGCCATTGTGGCGGCCGGTCAGGGTCCCTCCACAGTAACCACCGACATCACAATCGGCATGCAGGCCGCGCTGGACGATCTTTCGGCGCATATGGGCGGGCTGCCCGAGTTCAAGCACCGGCTCGCATCCAGCAGCGCGGCCGGCGGATTGCGCATGGTGACGGTCGGACTGGTCAAGGAACTTACCGCCGAGGCGGCCCGGCAGGCGGCGCTGGGCGCCGGCGCCAGGCTGGTGGGCAGCTATGCCTACCGGCTGACCGATGGCGACGTCGAGGGGATCGTCGCGCTGGCCCCGGACGTGTTGTTGCTGAGCGGCGGCACCGATGGCGGTAACAGCGAGGTTATCCTGCATAACGCGGCCAGGCTGGCGGGCTGCCCGCTCGACTGTCCGGTGATCTTCGCCGGCAATCGTAACGCCGCCGATGAAATCGCGGCCCTGTTCAAGGCGGCGGGCAAGCCGCTGACCGTCACCGGCAATGTCATGCCGGCGTTTCAGGAACTCGATATCGACCCGGCGCGCGAGGCGATCCGCCAGGTATTTATCGACCGGATTGTTCATGCAAAAGGTATCGACCGGGCAGCGGAGATGTTCGACGCCGTACTGATGCCGACTCCGGCGGCGGTCATGGCGGGTGCGAAATTCCTGTCGGAGGGGACGCTGGACAATTCCGGTCTCGGCCCGCTTGTGGTTATCGATATCGGCGGGGCCACGACGGATGTGCATTCGATCGCCGCCGGCAACCCGGCGGGCGAGGGCGTGGTGCAGTACGGCCTGCCGGAACCTTACGAGAAACGTACGGTCGAGGGCGATCTGGGCATGCGGCACAATGCGCGTGCGATCGTCGAGACGGCGGGTCTGGAATGGGTTGTCGAGGATGCAGGCGCGAGCACGCAAACAGTCGAAGGCTGGCTGGCGAAAGTCGAGGCGGATGTCGAAATTCTGCCGGAGAAGGCGGAAGAGGTCGCCATCGACCGGGCGCTGGCCCGCGCCGCCATCGCGGTCGCGATGAAGCGCCATGCGGGAACGATCCGGATTGCCCATACCGCGAACGGCCCCGTGACGGTCCAGGAAGGCAAGGACCTGACCGGTGTCGCCGTGTTGATCGGAACCGGCGGCGCGCTGGCCCACGCGCCGGCGCCGGCCGGCATTCTCGCGGCGGCCCTGTCCGACGGAAATGACCGGACGTCGCTTCGACCCGCCGCGCCGGCGATATATCTTGATCACGACTACCTGCTTTACGCCGTGGGGCTGCTGGCCCAGGTCGAACCCGATGCGGCATTTGCGATGGCGATGAACGGAATGACCCTGACGAGAGGCGAAGATGAGCAACGCGGCACAGGCTGAGGGAACCCGCCCGCCCTTTTCGGCGGCGCGTATCGACGATGATGTTTTCGCGGCAATGCGGCGGGAAAACCTTGCCCGTTGGCCGACCGGCGCGGAGGTCGATATCGACGAGGCCGTCGCCTACCACCAGGCAATGCCGGCGCATAAAAATCTGGCGGCGGTGATACGCCAGGCGGATGCGGAAGGAAGATGCCTGACCCAGCCGCGCGGCGGTTTCGGAACGATGGAACTGCAACTCGAACTCATGCGCCAACTCGACCAGGACGGCATGGCCGATATTGTGCCGACCACGACCGACAGCTATACCCGCAACGAACAATGGGAAAACGCCGCGGTCGGCATCGAGGAGTCGGAGAAAGCCGGCCGGTCCATGCTGAACGGTTTTCCGATCGTGAACTATGGGCCCAGGGCCGCGCGAAAGCTGGTTGAGTCCATCAACAAGCCCGCCATTGTCCTTTCGGGCACATCCTTTCCGAAACTGACCAGTGAAGTCGGCTTCGCGGCGGGATACACCGGCTATCTCGGCTCGGGCCTCGCTTATACGACCTCTTATACAAAGACGCTCTCCATCGAGGACGGAATACGGAACTATCAGTATCTCGATCGGCTTGCCGCGCTCTATCAGGAAAAGGGGGTGGAATTGCATCGGCGCCAGCCCGGGTTCCTGACCGGCACCAACGTCCCGCCCTGCATTGCGATCATCACCGGCGTCGTCGACGTGCTGCTGGCCGCGGAACAGGGTGTGCGCAATTACGGGCTGGAGCTGGCGCAGACGCTGCATCTTTTCCAGGATGCCGCCGCCATTCGGGCCTGCCGCGAGCTGGCTCAGGAATATCTGGTGAAAGCCGGCTATCACGATGTGTTCACACCGGTGACCTCGCTGCACTGGATGGGCGCCTGGCCATATGACGCCGCCCAGGCCGCCGCGCTGGTTTCCTACGGCGGGACGCTGGCGGCCATCGGCGGCGCGGTAAGCGTGACCACCAAGAGCACCCATGAGGCTTTCGGCATCCCAACGCCGGAAGCCAACGCGGAAGGCCTGCGCACGACCCGCATGGCGGTTTATCTGGCGCGGCAGATTCGCATAGACGACACGCCGGAATTCAAATGCGAAAAGGAAATGATCTGTAAAGAAGTCCGCTCGATCATGGACAGGATATTGGAGATGGGCGACGGCGACGTGGCAATCGGCACGGTCCGCGCCTGCGAAGCCGGGGTGCTGGACATCCCCTGGTCGCCCAACCGATTTGTAAAAAGCCGGATATTGCCGGCGCGTGACGTGGATGGCTATTTGCGCATATTGCAGCCGGGCGACATGCCGTTTCCGAGGGACGTTCTGGATTATCACGAGGAACGGTTGCGGAAACGCGCGGAAAAAGAAGGAGTTATATTTGGTCGCGACCTTGCGGTCAGCAGTGTTTACGAGATTTCAGAAGGATTGGAAAAGCTGTTGCCGATACATGCGGGTTGACAGTATCTGCAGAAACTTCTTAAAATGAGATATCATGTCTCGTTTTTTGATATTCTGGCGTCGATTGTGAATTTGTGCCGCAAAAGCGAGAATCCCGGTGGTAATGAACAGGCCGCTGTTGCTAACCTGCCGCCACCGTAACGTTGCCACGGCAACATCAACCTAACGGCAGAAATATGCCAACGGGAGGAATTTTAATGAACACAAAACTCAAATGGGGTGTGCCCGTCCTTGGACTGGTCGCCGCGATCGCCATGAGCCTTCCGGCCCAGGCGGACAAGCACAGCACGTTGCCCGATACGATGGATAAGCCGGGCGGATTCCCGGAACGTCCCCTTTCCATGATCGTGCCTTACGGTCCGGGCGGCGGTTCCGGCCAGGTTTCGCGCGGCATGATCCAGGGCGTCAAGGACGCCACCGGCATCGACATCACGCCGGATTACAAACCGGGCGGTTCCGGCATGGTCGGCCTGAAGACCTACATGGCGGCCCCGGCGGACGGTTACACAGTGCTTGAGCATATCGACGATGCGACCAGCGCATTCGCGATCGGCAAAAGCGATATTCATCCCGCCAACGATTTGATCCCGCTGGTAATTTCGCAAATCACCTTCAGCCAGATCTATATCCGCACCAATGAAGATCGCTTCAGCGACTGGGCCTCATACGTCGAGTACGTCAAGTCCCAGGGCGGCAAATCAACCATCGCCAACGTGGCCGGCGAAGGCTCGATGGAGCGCATCAACATGAACCGCATCGCCGACCATTTCGGCATGAAGGCTCAGCAAATCAGCTTCGACAAGGGTGGCCCGCGCTACGCGGCGTTGAAGGGTGGCCAGGTCGATGCACTGTTCGAGCAGCCGGGCGACGTGCGCGGCTTCCTGGAAAGCGGCGACTTCAAGCCGATCCTGACCTTGCTGCATGAACGTGCCGGCGCCTTTCCGGACACACCGTCGATGACCGAAGTCGGCCTGAAATGGACCCCGCTGATGCGCTTCCGCGGTTTCTATGTCCACAAGGATACGCCGCCGGACCGCGTGAAATATCTGCAGTGGGCCTTCCAGAAGGGCTTTTTCACCGACAGCTATCAGGCCTTCAACAAGTCCAAGTTCATGGATCTGATCCCCAGCTTCCGCGACACCGAGGGTGCGAAGGTGCTGATCAATGACACCATGGAAATCTACAAGCAGACTTACAAGGATATGGGATTGATCAAGTAATCCCGCTGTTTGCACGATTATCGGCCCCGGCGGGATATACCCACCGGGGCCTTTTTCCAAAAAGGGCGCCGTCATGGGCAAACTGACCTCTGGACAATGGACCGAAATCGTCATCTGGCTGGCGGTGGCTGGGCTGGCCTTCGGCTATAGCTTCGAATTCGACCGCGAGGTCGAGGGCTATATATTCGGCGCATCCGGCTGGCCACGAGTAATCATCGTGATGATTTTCCTCGGCGCCGTCGGACAGTTCGTCCAGGATCTGCGCAAGGCGAAAACCGATCCCGTCTACGATCCCGGCTATTTCAGCCAGTTCAGCGAACATGGGGTCGAATTTATAATTCGCATGGGGCTGACGCTGGCCCTGCCGCTGGTCTATGCGATGCTGCTGCAGGGCATGGGCTACTATTTTCTGACGCCGTTTTTCCTGGCCTTCTATCTGTATCTGACGGGTGAACGCCGCGTAAAGATGCTGATCTTCGTGCCGCTGTCGATCTATGGGGTTATCACGGTCATCTTCACGCGCGTGCTCTATGTCGGGCTGCCGATCGGCTACTGGCCGGGTTTCTACGATTTCGGCAACCAGGTCGTCATTCTTCTCCGCGGCTGACGAAGGTCGCCACAAACAGGTCATCGAATCATGGATCTTTTCCTTCAGGGCGCGGCGACACTCTTCAGCAGCCCGATGAGTATCGGTATTTTTTTCGCCGGCCTGATTGGCGGCCTGCTGTTCGGCGCCATACCGGGCGTCAGCATGCTTACCCTGGCGGCGATCTTCCTGCCCTTCTCGGGGTATTTGAGCGCGGCCGACGCCATCATGTTCTATTCGGTGTTGTATTGTTCGGGCACCTACGGCGGCGCGGTGACGGCGATCCTGTTCAACATACCGGGCGCGCCGGAAAATGCGCCAACCGCCTTCGACGGCTATCCGATGACCCAGCAGGGCAAGGCCGGTAAGGCGATCGGCGCGGCCGTTATCTGTTCGGCGCTGGGCGGCACCTGCTCGGTGATATTCATGATGTTGGCGACGCCGTTGCTGGCCGATATCGCGGTCGTCCATTTCGGCCCCCCGGAAATCTTCGCCCTGGTCTTCTTCGGTATCGCCGTCGCCTCGTCGGTCGGTGCCAAGACCCTGTGGAAAGGCTGGCTGAGCGTGCTTTTGGGCCTGTTGCTGGCGACCGTGGGGCTGGATCCGGTGGCCGGCGAGGAGCGCTATACCTTCGACCTCTATTATCTGATGGCGGGATTGCATTTCGTACCGGTAATCCTGGGCTTCTTTGCGGTGTCGGAAGTACTGGTCCAGGCCGAGCGCCGGGCCAGCGGCAGCTTCGACATGCCGAAATTCGCAACAACCTTCCCCACCCTGGCCGAGTTCATAAGTCTGAAATGGGCGGTGGCGAGATCGGTCGTGCTCGGCTTCTTTGCCGGTATCCTGCCGGGCATCGGCGCGACTCTGGCCGCCTTCCTCAGCTATAACGAGGCGGTGCGCTGGTCGAAGACGCCGGAGAAATTCGGCAAGGGCGAACTGGAGGGCGTGGTTGCTTCCGAGACCGCCAACAACGCCGCCACCGGCGCGGCCATGATCCCGCTGCTGGCGCTGGGTTTGCCCGGCGGCGCACTGACAGCCATGATGGTCGGCGTTTTCCAGATGCACGATATCGAGCCCGGGCCGCTGGTCTTCATCAACTCGTCCGATCTGGTCTGGGTCGTTTTCGCGGCAATGTTTTTCGCTAACGTATGCATCCTGGTGCTGGGCTTTGTGGAAACCAAGACGGTGTTGCATCTGCTGCGCATTCCGTTCCAGATCCTAGCTCCCGGTATCCTGTTGATGTCCACGGTCGGCGCCTACGCCACGCGCAGTCAAGTGGTCGACGTGGCGGTAATGTTCGCCGCCGGCATCCTGGCCTATTTCATGCGCCGCACCGGATATTCCGTGCCGGGCATCGTGCTGGGGCTGATCCTCGGCAAGATTGGCGAGCAGACATTCGCCCAGGGCATGCAGATGGTCAGCTACGACGTCGGCGACTTCGTCACGCGGCCGATCGTCGCCGTCCTGCTGCTGGCGGGCATCTCGACCGTCCTGACCAGCGTCTACCGGGCGCTGAAGGGCAGTCGCAAGGAACTCGATATTTAGTTTTAGTTTGGGACAAGACAGATGAGCACATCCACGGCCATTCCGATTTCCACCGAAAACGACGCGCAAGCGATCGTCGCCGGGCTGGTTACACGCGCCCGCGCCGCTATGGCGCTGTTCGCCGATGCCGATCAGGCCCGCGTCGACGAGGCGGTGACGGCGCTCGCCTGGTCGCTCTACAAGCCGGACCATGCCAAAAGCCTGGCCGAGCGCGCGGTGGCCGAAATCGGGCTGGGCAATGTGGAAAGCAAGATCACTAAAAACACCCGCAAGACCTTCGGCACCCTGCGCGATCTGATGCGCGTCAAGACCGTCGGCATCATCGAGGAAGATCCCGCCAAGGGCCTTGTCAAATGGGCCAAGCCGGTCGGTGTCGTCGCCGCGATCACGCCTTCGACCAACCCCTCGGCGACCCCGGTCAACAAGGCGATGATGGCGATCAAGGGCCGCAACGCGGTGATTATCGCGCCATCGCCCGCGGCCTCCGGCATCTCCGGCGCGACCGTCGATCTGATGCGCGCCGAACTGGCCAAGATCGGTCTGCCGGAAGACCTGGTGCAGATCCTGCCCGCGCCGGTGAACCGCCAGCTTACCACCGCCCTGATGAAGGCCGTCGATCTGGTGGTCTGCACCGGCAGCCAGAACAATGTGCGCGGCGCCTATTCCAGCGGGACGCCGGCGATCGGCGTCGGCGCGGGCAACGTGCCGGTTATCATCGACGATAGCGCCGACCTGGACGAAGCCGCCGAAATGATCCGCGATTCCAAGATCTTCGACAATGCGACCTCATGTTCATCGGAAAATTCGGTGGTTATCCCAGCGGCGATTTACGAGGACGCCATCGCCGCGCTGGAACGCGCCGGCGCCTGGCGGGCGACCGAATACAAGGACAATATCCAGGCCGCATTATGGCCCGACGGCAGCCTGAGCCGCACCCTGATCGCGCGCGACGCCGACGTCTTCGCCGAGGGCGCCGGGCTGCCGGAAGCGGCGAAATCCGCCAAATTCTTCCTGGTCGAGGATGACGGCATCGGCCCCGGCCATCCGTTCTCGGGCGAGAAGCTGTCGCTGGTGCTGACCGTCTACAAGGCGCGCGACTGGGCCGACGCCAAGCGCATCGTCCGTGACGTGCTGGCCCACCAGGGACGCGGCCATTCCTGCGGCATCCACACAGCCGACATGGACCACGCGCGGGAGCTGGCGGCAGAGACCGATGCGGTGCGGGTGCTGGTCAACCAGGCCCACACCTTCGGCAATGGCGGCGGCTTCAACAACGGGCTGCCCTTCACGCTGTCGATGGGCTGCGGGACCTGGGCCGGGAACTCGATCGACGACAATCTGAACTGGCGTAATTTTGTGAACATTACCCATCTGGTGACAACCATCCCGGAAGACAAACCGGCGGAAAACGAGCTTTTCGGAGCATATTGGGAGAAGTACGGCAAGTAGTTCGGAGTAGGCGCGAGTGAGTTTCCCGGATTAGAATCCGCAAGTTTTGGTCAAGCGCCGATAGAGGTTTTAGCTGTTAGCTCTTGGCTTTTAGCTAACAGCTAACAGCTAACGGCCAAGAGCTAACAGCTAACAGCTAACGGCCAAGAGCTAACGGCCAGGAGCTGACAGCCAGGAGCCAACAAGGACAACGAGCGCATGAATTTCGAGGAATACGCGGCCAAGCCCCTGCTGGCCGCCGCCGGGATCCCGATCCCCCGGGGCATCACCGCCACCACGCCCGACGAGGCGGCCAGCGCCGCGGCGCAAATCGGCGCCTGCGTGGTCAAGGCCCAGGTCCCCACCGGCAAGCGCGGCAAGGCCGGCGGCATCAAAACCGCCGCCACGCCGGACGAGGCCCGCGCCGCCGCCAAGGCGATCCTGGGCATGCGGATCGGCGAGCACATCGTGCACAAGCTGCTGGTCGAGGAGGCCGCCGACATCGCGTCCGAATCCTACGCCGCGGTGATGAACGACCCGGCGAGCAAGGGCCCGCTGCTGCTCTACGCGGCCGAGGGCGGCATGGAGATCGAGGAGCTGACCGTTGAGCGCCCGGACGCCCTGCTGAGGATCGAAATCGACATCCGCAAGGGCCTCGACCCCGCCGCGCTACGCGCGAGCCTCGCCAACCGCGCCCCCGCCGGCCGCGAGGAGGAAATCGCCACCCTGCTGGAGAAACTCTACGCCGCCTATGCCGCCAACGACGCCGAGCTGCTGGAGATCAACCCGCTGGCCACCACCGCCGACGGCCGCCTGGTGGCGCTGGACGCCAAATTCACCATGGACGATTCCGGGGCCAAACGGCACGAGGAACTGGCGACCCGCGCCGCGCCCGAAAAATTCACGCCCCTTGAGGCCCGCAGCCACGAACACGGCCTGAAATATATCGAGCTGGAGGGCGACGTCGCGGTGCTGGCCAACGGCGCCGGGCTGACCATGACCACCATGGATTCGGTGCGCCATTTCGGCGGCGACCCCGCCAACTTCCTGGAGATCGGCGGCGAGGCCTATCGGCTGGGCAAGGAGGCGCTGGGCCTGGTGCTGGATAACCCCAACGTCAAAAGCCTGGTGGTCAATTTCTGCGGCGCCTTCGCCCGCACCGACGTGATGACGCAGGGCATCGTCGAGGCCTGGGAGGAGCTGAAACCCGACCTGCCGGTGTTCTTCTCGATCCACGGCACCGGCGACGAGGAGGCCGTGGCGCTGCTTAAACAACGGCTGAACATGGAGCCCTTCGACCATATGGACGACGCGGTCAAGGCGGCGGTCGAGGCCGCCAGGGCGGCGACGGCCGCGCATAAGGGAGCGGGCGCATGATCATCCGCGGCAGCGAGACCGTGCTGATCCAGGGCATCACCGGCAAGCAGGGCAGCTTCTGGTCGGAACGCATGATGGAATACGGCACGAAAATCATCGGCGGGGTAAACCCCAAACGCGCCGGCGAAACCCATCTGGACCGTCCGGTCTGGGGCTCGGCCGTGGATGCGGCGGGGGACAGGCAAATCGACGCCTCGGTCCTGTTCATCCCGCCGCTGGGCGTCAAGGCCGCGGCGCTGGACGCCATTGCGGCCGGGATCGGCAAGCTGGTGATCCTGACCGAGCATGTCCCGGTGCAGGACGTGATGTATGTCATGGCCGCGGCGCGCGAGGCCGACACGCGGATCGCCGGGCCCAACACGGCCGGCCTGGTGACCCCGGGCGAAAGCTTCGCCGGCTTCATGCCCGCCTTCAACAAGAAGATCTTCAAGCCCGGCAATGTCGGCGTGATCTCGCGCAGCGGCAGCCTGGGCACCCTGGTCTGCCTCAATTTGGTGCGCGACGGCTTCGGCATCTCCGCCTTCGTCGGCATCGGCGGCGACCCGATCATCGGCACGACGACCAGGGACGCGCTGGTCGCGCTGGACGAGGACGAGCGCACCGAGGCTGTCGTGATGATCGGCGAAATCGGCGGC
>CBFDDT010000006.1:0-59974 GCA_965603635.1 uncultured bacterium
AAGGGCAAGCGCGGATGGATGGCGGAAATCCGCCACAGCAAGGATCCGACCAAATTCACCGTGCTGTTCGAGGATTCGGCCGCCATGCTTGGGCTGGTGGTGGCGATGATCGGCATTGCGCTGGCCCAGTATCTTCACATGCCGGTGCTGGACGGCGCGGCCGCCATCGTCATCGGCCTGATCCTGGCCGCCACCGCGGGGCTGCTGGCATACGAATGCAAGGGGCTGCTGATCGGCGAGGCCGCCAGCCCGGAGGTCATCGTGAGCATCCGCAAGACCGTCTCGGCGCAGGAAGGCGTCGATTCAGTCAACGAGGTGCTGACCATGCATCTGGGCCCGGACGATATTCTGGCCAACCTTAGCCTGGACTTCGCGGACGGCCTGTCCGCCGAGCAAGTAGAAGCCGCCACCACCAGACTGGAGCAGGCGATCAAGGCCGAACATCCGCAGATCAAGCGCATCTTCATCGAGGCGCAAAGCGCCGAGGCGCATCGTCGCGCGGCAAAAGAACAGCGGGCTGCCGACAAACAGGCAGAGTAATCCGGAAGGCCGGTTATCCAGCAATCGTTTTTTGGGAGCGACTGGATTATGTCAGGGCCGCACGACCCAGGATTGCCGGCCCCCCGAAAGCCAGTTTACCCTCTGTCCCGGTCGACCTCGGCCTTGCGCAGCTGATCGCCACGCCACCCGATATAAGCCGTGTTCAGAACAATAAGAACAATGATACCCAGCACAAGGTAGACTATTTCCAACATAATGATTCCCCTTTAACTGTCCGTAATCTGTAACGTTTGTTCTTCGGTCCGTATAACCCTGATTACCGAACCTTGAGACTAATACTGAAGGATAGATATGACCAAAGAATTTACGACTTTCATGAACATCCGGTAAACGTAAAAAAACTATGAAAAACAATTTGTTCTGCTTTGGATTGGGCTATACCACACAGGCATTGGCCCGCCATCTGGCATCCGCCGAATGGCGTATAGCCGGGACAAGCCGCGATCCCGACGCGCGGCAAGCCATGGCAGGCCTCGGGTGGGAAGCTTTCCCGTTCGACGACGATCTGCCGCTGGAACATTTCGCGCGGGCCCTGGCCGGAACCACACATCTGCTGTCGTCGGTTCCGCCCGGCGAGAACGGCGACCCGGTCATTGCGGCGCATGGTACCGGCATCGCTGCAATCACTGGACTGCGGTGGGTTGGATATCTATCGACGACTGGCGTCTATGGCGACAGGCAAGGCGGCGCAGTGGACGAAAATTCCGACCGCATCCCTGCGTCGGAGCGCGGCCGGCGCAGGGTCATGGCCGAGGACGCCTGGCTTGACCTGTGGAAGGAGCATGGCATCCCGGTCCATATTTTCCGCCTGGCCGGCATCTACGGGCCTGGCCGTAATGCACTGGAGACCGTGCGGCAGGGGCACGCGCGGCGCATTCGTCGGCCGGGGCAGGTTTTTGGCCGCATCCATCTGGACGACATCGTCCAGACGCTGCAAGCCTCCATGGAGCATCCGAACCCTGGGGCGGCATACAATTTGGCCGACGACGAGTCTGCTCCGCCCGACGAGGTGATCACGTACGCCTGTGAGCTGCTTGGCATCGACCCCCCGCCTCTGCAGGAGTTTGACGCGGTAAAGGACAGTCTGTCGCCGATGGCGCTGAGTTTCTATGGCGAGAGCAAGCGGGTATCCAATCGGCGCATCAAGGAAGAACTTGGTGTCCGGCTGAAATGGCCAACCTACCGAGAGGGGCTCAAGGGGCTATTGTAGGGCAATCCGTGCCGCCACTTCCTCGACCGCATCCATCAGCCGAGACAGGCTTTCGTCGTCCGACAGGCGATGGTCGCCGTTCTTGACGAGTGTTACCATCACATCCTGGCTGGTCAATGCCTCGGCCGTACGGGTAGCAAACTGCCAGGGCACGGTCTCGTCTTCCATACCATGCAGGATACGCACCGGGCCGTCGAATGCGATCGGTCGGCCGAGTAGCAGATGATTCCGGCCCTCCTCGATCAGCCGCAGCGTGATCTTGTCGGGCTCATCGACATAATCCGATTCCCGCAACCAGACACCGTCGCGTTCCAGGATTGCACGATCGGCCGCGGGCAGGCGATCCCAGATCAGGGCCTCGGTGAAATCGACCGCGGGCGCGACCAGTACCATGGCCTTCACGCGGTCGGGCCGCGCCCTGGCGGCCAGCAGCGCAATCCACGCGCCCATTGACGAGCCGACGAGAACGACCGGCCCTTGCACCACCCGATCCAACACTGCCACCGTATCTTCCAGCCAGTCGCCGATCGTGCCGTCGGTAAATTTTCCATCCGACTCGCCATGACCGCGATAGTCGAAGCGCGTAAAGGCGCGTCCCGTGGCGACGCAATGCGCCTCCAGCGCCAGTGCCTTTGTCCCCGCCATATTCGACCGAAAACCGCCGCAAAACATGATCTCCGGGCCAATTCCGGTGGTTCGATTGAAGGCGATACTGGCTTCAGGGGTTTTAAGCAGCATTGAAATTACGGCGTCCAGTTGGTATGTCCGGTTCGAAGTGAGGCCGTCGAGGCCTCCAGGAGAACGACTCAGCCTATGACAGTTTCCGATACAACCAGCATGACGGCCGGCCCGTCAACCGGGCGCATGCCCGTGGTTCTGCAAGTACTGCCCTCGCTGGGCGGCGGCGGGGTGGAGCGCGGCACCGTGGAAATGACGGCGGCCCTGACGGAAGCCGGCTGGACAGCCCTGGTGGCCTCCAGCGGTGGCCCGATGGTCCGAGACATTGAGCGCGCGGGCGGCAAGCATATCCAATTGCCTGTCCACTCGAAAAACCCCTTCGTCATGCGCAAAAATATCGGCCGGCTGGCCAAAGTCATCAGCGAACATGGCGTAGACCTGGTCCATGCACGCAGCCGCGCGCCGGCCTGGAGTGCACTGGCCGCGGCCCGGCGGACGGGAACACCCTTCGTCACCACCGTGCACGGGCCATATGGCTTTGGCTTGCCCTTCAAGCGGCTGTACAATTCCGTCATGACCCGCGGCGACCGGGTGATCGCCATTTCCGAATTTATCCGCGGCTATATCCTGGATAACTACCGGAAGGTCGATCCCGACCATATCCGCATTATTCATCGCGGCGTCAACATCGACGTTTTCGATCCGGCAAAAACCACTGCGGCACGCGTCATCCATCTGGCTAATGAATGGCGTATCCCGGACGGCGTGCCGGTGGTGATGCTGCCGGGACGGCTGACCCGCTGGAAGGGGCACCGGGTACTCTTTGAGGCGCTGGCGCGGCTCAAGGACCGGCCGTTGCGCTGTCTTATCGTGGGCGACGACCAGGGCCGAAGCGGATACCGCCGGGACCTCGACGCACTTATCAACAAGCTGGGCCTGCAGAGCGTCGTTCATATCGTCGGCGAATGCCGCGACATGGCGGCCGCCTACAAGCTGTCGGATGTGGTGGTTTCGGCCTCTACCGAACCGGAAGCGTTCGGCCGTATCGTCGCCGAAGCCCAGGCAATCGGCAAACCGGTGATCGCGCCCAATCACGGGGCCGCGCCGGAAATCCTGCTGCCGGAGGTAACCGGCTGGCTGGTGCCGCCAAACGACCCACAAGCGCTTGCACGGGCGCTGGAAAAAGCGCTGGATCTGGACACCGGGGCCCGCGAACAATTGGCACAAGCCGCGATCGCACGGGTCCGGAATAATTTCACTACGGCCAAAATGTGCGACGCCACCATTGCAGTCTATCGCGAACTGCTGGATGGATCGCAATGACGCAGGAGCCGGTTCGGCGGATTCTTGTTGTAAAACTGGGCGGTTTCAGCGATTTCGTCTTGGCGTTTGGCGCGTTTAATGCGATCCGGCGTCATCATGCCGAAGCCCACATCACCCTGTTGACCACCAAACAATACGGCGAACTGGCGCGCAAGAGCGGCTGGTTCGATGAGGTCTGGGAAGACGGCGCGCCGTCCCGGGGGCGTTTTGGCAAGGTAATCAAACTGATCCGCCGTCTGCGCCGTACACCGCTGGACCGTGTCTACGATCTGGACAACACGCAGCGTAGCGGCCGGTACCGCTTCTGGATGCGGGATTTCTGGGGCAACAAGGCCGATTGGTCATACAGTAGCAGGGGTTTCCTACCCTTTTTGCGGGCCTCGCAGAATATCCCGGAACATTACGTCGAGCAGTTGGTCCGCCAATTGAGGGACGCGGGCATCACCGAGATGCCGGCTCCCGATCTGTCCTGGCTGACCACGGGATATGGCGGGCGCTACGGACTTCAGGACGGCTATGTGCTGATCGCGCCGGGCGGAACTCTGGCGCGCGAAGGAAAGGGATGGCCTGCCGACCGGTTCGCCGAACTGGCGCGGCGGCTGGCGATCGAGGGCCGCCGGCCCGTTATAATTGGTGACTCGGCGGACGCGGCGGCCAACCAGATTATTGCCGCGGCCTCACCCGAGGCCATGGACCTGACCGGCAAGACAACGCTGTTCGATGTGACGGTTCTCGCCACCCATGCCGCCGCCGTACTGGGCAACGACAGCGGCATTGTCCATCTGCTGGCGGCCGTTGGCTGCCCTGCCGCCATAATGTTATCGGCGGCCTCCGATCCGGACCGCAACGCACCGCGCGGACGCTATGTCGTAATGCTCCGCGAGGAGAATCTGGCCGACCTGCAGGTCAGCGAGGTTGCGGCAGCCTTGCGCTTGCGCTAGATGAAAGCGCTTGAATGGGCCCTGGCCGTATAGACTGAACTGAATCGATCCCTGTTATTGCAAAAATCATGGTAGCCATTACGCTTCCGGACGGCAGCGTCCGCGAATTCGACAAACCGGTTAACGGCGCCGAAATTGCCGCTTCAATCGGCCCGGGCCTCGCCAAGGCCGCGCTCGCGCTTGTCGTTGACGGCGCGGGGAAGGATCTTGCCCACGTGATCGACGGCGACGCCACGGTCGCCATCGTCACCCGTGACAGCGAGGAAGCGTTGGAGTTGCTGCGGCACGACGCGGCCCATATCATGGCGGAAGCGGTGCAGGAACTGTATCCTGGCGTACAAGTGACCTTCGGTCCGTCCATCGAGGACGGGTTTTATTACGATTTTTATCGCGAGGAACCCTTTACGCCAGACGATCTGGTCAAGATTGAAAAACGCATGGGGGAAATCGTCGCCCGGGACGAGGTCATCACCCGCGAGGTCTGGGACCGGAACGAGGCAATCCGTTTCTTCAAGGACAAGGGCGAAAACTTCAAGGCGGAGCATATCGAGACGCTGCCCCATGACGCGGATATTTCGATCTACCGCCAGGGTGAGTGGCTGGACCTGTGTCTCGGACCGCATCTGCCGTCAACGGGGAAGCTGGGCACATCCTTCAAGCTGATGAAATTGTCCGGCGCTTATTGGCGCGGCGACGCGCGCAATACCCAGTTGCAGCGCATCTACGGCACCGCCTGGCGCACCGACAAGGAACTGAAGGCCTATCTGCATCGCCTGGAAGAGGCCGAAAAACGCGACCATCGCCGGCTGGGCCGCGAGATGGACCTGTTCCATATTCAGGACGAAGCCGCGGGCAGCATTTTCTGGCACCATAAGGGCTGGATCCTGTACCGCGCCTGCGAGACCTATATGCGCCGACGGCTGGAGGCGACCGATTATATCGAGGTGAAGACGCCGCAACTGGTCGACCGGTCGCTTTGGGAAAAATCCGGACACTGGGAGAAATTTCGCGAAAACATGTTCGTCGCGGAAGTGGACGAATCAGATGCCGGCGAGGGCGGTACCAGCAGCCGCATGCTGGCGCTGAAGCCAATGAACTGTCCGGGCCATGTGCAGATTTTCCGCCAGGGCATCAAGAGCTATCGGGACTTGCCGCTGCGCATGGCCGAATTCGGATCTTGCCACCGGTACGAGCCGTCCGGCGCACTGCACGGGCTGATGCGGGTGCGCGCCTTCACCCAGGACGACGCACATATTTTCTGCACCGAGGACCAGATTACCTCGGAGACCGAGGCGTTTTGCGAGCTTCTTTTATCGATTTACCGCGATTTCGGCTTTACCGACGTCGTGGTGAAATTCTCCGACCGGCCGGAAGTGCGTGCCGGCGAGGATGCGATCTGGGACAAGGCGGAATCGGCGCTGCTTGAGGCGACAAAGGCGGCGGGACTGGATTACACGTTGAATCCGGGCGAGGGCGCCTTCTATGGCCCGAAGCTGGAATTCGTGCTCAAGGACACCATTGGCCGCGATTGGCAGTGCGGCACGCTGCAGGTCGATTTCGTGCTGCCCGAACGGCTTGACGCATCCTATGTAGGCACGGACGGGGTCAAGCACCGGCCGGTAATGCTGCACCGTGCGATTCTAGGGTCATTCGAACGGTTTATCGGCGTGCTGATAGAGCATTATGCCGGGCGCTTCCCGCTATGGCTGGCGCCGGTGCAGGCCGTGGTCACCACCATCACCAACGATGCCGACGATTATGCGATCGAGGTGCACCGTACGCTGGTAGAAGCCGGGATCAGGGCCGAGATTGACACAAGGCCGGAAAAAATCAATTTCAAGGTTCGCGAGCACAGCCATGCTAAAGTACCGGTAATGCTGATCGTGGGTGCGCGCGAGGCCGAGGCCGGAACCGTTGCAATCCGCCGACTTGGGGGCAAGGAACAGGAAATTCTTGCGCTCGGCGATGCATTAAATACACTTAGGGAAGAATCGCAGCCGCCGGACGTGCGATAATCCTGTGGCGACGACACGAATTTTTGTTTTTTTGGAAAAGAAGCTGAGGAGGTTTCTATAGCCAGACCACCACGTCATGCAGGGCCGCCAGTCCGTGAAGGCCCCCGCACCAATGAATTGATCACCGTCCCCTCCGTTCGCCTTGTCGATGCGGACGGCGAAATGATGGGCGTCGTCCCTCTTGCAGATGCTCTCGAGCGCGCCAATCTGGCCGGATTGGATCTCGTGGAGGTCTCTCCCAACGCCGACCCGCCCGTCTGCAAGATACTCGATTACGGAAAGCTCAGGTTTCAGGAACAAAAAAAGAAGAGCGAAGCCCGTAAGAAGCAGAAGGTCATCGAGATCAAGGAGATCAAGATGCGCCCCAATATCGACACGCATGATTATGACGTGAAGATGAGGGCGATCCGTAAGTTCATCGGCGAAGGCGACAAGGTCAAGGTGACAATCCGCTTCCGCGGGCGCGAAATGGCGCATCAGGAACTTGGCATGCGGTTGCTGGTCCGCGTGCGCGAGGACACCGTCGAAGAAACCAAAGTCGAGCAGGAGCCGGCCATGGAGGGCCGGCAAATGATCATGGTGCTGGCGTCCTTGAAGTAAGCCGCGGCAAGTTCGCTAACGATTAAAAGGTGCGGGGGCATTCAGTCCCGCACCTTTTTTTTGGCCCTCAAGCGCTCTTGCGGTCCTGTTCCGGCGCAACAGCTTCGTACTTGCGCCAAAGAACGCTCAGCGCCAACTTCGCCGCACCGCGCTCGCCCTGAGAGGGATGCTCGACCGCCGTATATTTCAAAAAAGCCTGAATTGCCGATTTCTCGACTGGCGTCAGAATATCCAGAAACTTGATGAACTGGTCGCGCGCCGGATCATCCTCGTTCCGCAGCGGCAGAAACAGACTGAGGATCAGGTTATTGGTGTAGACCCAATCCTTCGGCGCGTGAAACGTCGCCAGCAGAAAGGCCGGAACGTAATAGCGCTGGGCCTCCGGCGCCATCGACGCGAAACAGTCGGCATTCTGGACCACGAATTCGGGGTCGAGCTCATACCA
Source organism: uncultured bacterium (assembly GCA_965603635.1). GTDB lineage: Bacteria > Pseudomonadota > Alphaproteobacteria > UBA8366 > JADFVY01 > JADFVY01. The sequence goes on from CBFDDT010000006.1 coordinate 7,774, forward strand.
TCGCCGCCCGGTAAACCGGTCGCGAACAGTATTGATTACCTTTGCATCCCCCTTATTCGACACAAGGTCGTCTCCGGCCGGGGGGGGATGGCTGCGAAAGCTTTTTTGCAGCAGCTGTTGTATGTCACCCTTAGTCACTCTGGTTTCTTTCGACCCATTCCTAGGATTGCAAAGATGGCATGTATGTACTGCGTAATTGTTAACGCGCGCCGGGTTTTGAAACGACTTTTAGGGGATTTCATTGTTGTGCTGGACCGAGTCGCCGGACAAGCCATGTAAAGTTCCCGCCTCACCCCTTGCATCGGTGGGCGTCTACCGTTATAAGGCCGCGCGGCATGGGGTTTGAAATCCCGTGCGAACTGGCGCGTCCGGGCCCGAGGGTATGCCTGGCCGCCTTTAAATCGAAAGGACACGAAATGCCCAAGTTAAAGACCAAAGCCAGCGCTAAAAAGCGCTTCCGCCTGACCGCCAAGGGTAAGGTGCGTTTCAATAGCGCAGGCCTCAGCCATATGTTGCGCCGCCGTTCGCAAAAGATGAAGCGAACCAATCGCGGTACACAGATCATGTCTGCGGCTGACGCCAAGATCGTCAAACGCTATTTCCTGCCCAACGCCTGATACCCAGTCCAAGGAGTCTGAATAATGGCACGCGTCAAGCGGGGCGTCACCACGCACGCCCGTCACAAGAAAATTCTGAAACTGGCCAAGGGGTCGCGCGGTCGCGCGAAGAATACCTTCCGGGCCGCAATCCAGCGGGTCGAGAAAGACCTGCAATATGCCTATCGCGACCGTCGCACGCGCAAGCGCGATTTCCGCAGCCTGTGGATCCAGCGCATCAACGCCGGTTCGCGTCTGCACGGCCTGACTTACTCGCAGTTTATGAACGGTTTGAAGAGGGCCGAGATCGACCTGGATCGTAAGATTTTGGCCGAACTCGCCGTCAGTGAACCGGCGGCTTTCGAGTCGCTTGTCGGCCAGGCGCGCGATGCGCTGGCCGAGGCCGCGAAATAAGGCTTTAGAGGGTGGAGCACCGCCGGACGCCGGCGGTGAATTCCCGATGGACGATCTGAACGCACTGCGCGAAGAGCTTCTCGCCGCCGTCGAATCCGCGGATTCGGCGGAGGCGCTGGAAGAACTTCGCGTCTCGGCGCTGGGCAAGAAGGGCCGCATTACCGGCCTGATGAAAACGCTTGGCCAATTGTCGCCGGAAGAGCGGCGCGAGGCAGGTCAAGCCTTGAACGCGGTCAAGGATGCCGTCGCTTCGGCGATGGAGGCACGCAAGAGCGCTCTGGAAAATGTCGAACTTGAAGGCCAGTTGGCGGCGGAGACGGTGGACGTCACCCTGCCGGTACGGCCGGAGGCCGAAGGCCGGCTGCACCCGATCAGCCAGACCCTCGACGAGATCATTGCGATCCTGGGCGAAATGGGTTTTTCGATCGCCGAGGGCCCGGACATCGAGGACGATTTCCACAATTTCACGGCTCTGAACATTCCGCCGGAGCATCCTGCCCGGCAGATGCACGACACCTTCTATCTGCCGGAGAGGCAAGACGGCAGCCGCATGGTGCTACGCACCCATACCTCGCCGGTACAGATCCGCGCCATGCAGGCGGCGATGGCAAGCAAGGACGGGTCGGGCATGCCGCTGCGTATTATTGCGCCGGGCCGCACCTATCGTTGCGACAGCGATATAACCCATACGCCGATGTTCCATCAGGTGGAGGGGCTGGTGGTGGACAAAACCGGCCGCATTCATATGGGGCATCTGAAGGGCTGTCTGATCGAATTCGTTCGCGCCTATTTTGAGATCGCGGACGTCCCGGCACGTTTCCGCCCCAGCCATTTCCCCTTTACGGAACCATCCGCGGAAATGGACATCGGCTGCACCCGCAAGGGCGGCGAGTTGAAAATCGGCGCCGGCGACGATTGGCTGGAAATTCTGGGTTGCGGCATGGTGAATCCCAAGGTACTGGCCGCCTGCGGCATCGATCCGGCGGAATATCAGGGTTTCGCTTTCGGTATTGGGATCGAGCGTCTTGCCATGCTGAAATACGGCATTCCCGATTTGCGCACCTTCTTCGACGCCGATCTGCGCTGGTTAAAGCATTACGGCTTCGTGCCGCTTGAAGTGCCCACCTTGTTCAGGGGGCTGACACCGTGAAGTTCACACTTTCCTGGCTGAAGGATCACCTCGACACGGACGCGTCGCTGAACGAGATCACCGATGCGCTGACCGCGCTTGGCCTGGAACTGGAAGACGTCCATGACCCTGCCAAGGATCTTGACGCATTTACCGTCGCCTATGTCGTGGAGGCCAGGCAGCACCCCAATGCCGACCGATTGCAGGTTTGTATCGTCGATACCGGCACCGAGAAAATCCAGGTGGTCTGCGGCGCGCCGAATGCGCGCACCGGCATGAAGGGCGTTTTCGCGCCGGCCGGAACCCATATCCCCGGCACCGGCGTCGACCTGAAAAAGGGCGTCATCCGGGGCGAGGAATCGAACGGCATGCTTTGTTCCGAGCGCGAGATGGGACTATCGGACGACCATGAAGGCATCATCGACCTGCCCGAGGACGCGCCGGTGGGCGAGCCCTTCGCGAAACTGATGGGGCTGGACGACCCGGTCATCGATATCGCGATTACGCCAAACCGGGGCGATTGTCTGGGTGTGCGCGGCGTGGCCCGCGACCTGGCCGCCGCCGGCATCGGAACGCTGAAGCCATTTGCGGCGGCCGAAGAGATCGCGGGAACTTTTGAGAGCCCGGTTCAGTGGAAGCGCGACTTCCCAGCCAGCGCGGAAGACGCCTGCCCGATGGTGGCGGGCCGTTATTTCCGCGGCATCAAAAACGGTCCCAGCCCGGACTGGATGCAACGCCGTCTGCTGGCCATCGGCCTTCGACCCATTTCGGCGCTGGTCGATATCACCAACTATGTGACCTTCGACCTGGGCCGCCCGCTGCACGTATTCGCCGCCGACAAGCTGGAAGGCGGTTCGCTGACCATGCGCCTCGCCAAGGACGGCGAGAAAATTCTTGCGCTGGACGGCAAGGAATACGAGCTCGAGGACGGCATGACCTGCATCGCCGACGGCAAGGGCGTGCACGGTATCGGTGGCATCATGGGTGGCGAGAAATCAGGCTGCACCGAGGACACCACGGAGATGTTTCTCGAGGTCGCGCTGTTCGACCCGATCCGATCCGCGACGACCGGCCGCAAGCTGGGCATTGAGTCCGACGCCCGCTATCGCTTCGAGCGCACGGTGGATCCAGCGTCGGCCCTGTGGGGTGCGGAAGTCGCGGCCCGGCTGGTTCTGGAAATTTGCGGCGGCGAGGCCAGCGAGCTTTCCATTGCCGGCAAGATGCCGGACACCGACAAACAGATTACGCTGCGTCCCGACCGGGTGATGACCCTGGGCGGCGTGGATATGAAGGTTGACGACCAGCGCCGGATACTGGAGGCGCTGGGCTTTACGACAGATACGACCGAGGGCCAGATCGTCGCCACGACGCCGTCCTGGCGCCCGGATATCAACGACGAGCCCTGCCTCGTAGAGGAAATCCTGAGGGTCAACGGGTTCGACAACATCCCTGTCGTGACCCTGCAACGCGATAGCAGCCTGCCCGAGCAAATCCTGACCGTCGGTCAGCGTCGCGAGGGGTTTGCGCGCAAGACACTGGCGGGGCGGGGCATGATGGAGGCCGTAACCTGGTCCTTCATGCATGAGGATCAGGCAAAGCTGTTCGGCGGCGTGCCGGACTCGCTGCGCCTGGAAAATCCGATCAGCGCGGATCTGTCGATCATGCGCCCGTCAATCCTGCCCAACCTGCTGGCGGCGGCAGGCCGAAACGCGGACCGCGGTTACAGCGATGCCGGCCTGTTCGAGGTCGGTCCGGCCTGGCGCGATGACACACCCGAGGGTGAGGACATCCTGGCCGCGGGCGTGCGCACCGGCCGCAGCGGCCCACGCCACTGGGCCCAACCGCCGCGACCGGTCGACGCCTTCGACGCCAAGGCCGACGCGATGGCCGTGCTGGCGGCTTGCGGCGCGCCGGTGGGCAATCTACAGGTCAGCCGCGATGCGCCGGCCTGGTATCACCCGGGGCGTTCGGGGGCCCTGCGCCTGGGGCCTAACGTTCTGGCCTGGTTCGGTGAAATTCATCCACTCGTGCTGAAGACCATGGACGTAAAAGGCCCGGCCGCCGGTTTTGAAATCTTCATCCACAAGACGCCGAAACCGCGGACCAAGGGCGGCAAGACACGGCCGTTACTGAATCCTTCGCCATTTCAGCTGCTGGGCCGCGATTTCGCCTTCGTCGTCGATGCGGATGTGACCGCGGACAGCTTGATTCGCGCCGCCAAGGGCGCCGACAAGGCGCTGATCACCGATGTCCGGCTGTTCGATATCTATGAGGGCAAGGGTGTCGGGGACGGCAAGAAATCGGTGGCGATTGCGGTCACCCTGCAACCGACCGAGCGGACGCTGACTGACGAGGACATTGAGAAAGTCTCGGCCTCGATCATTGCCGCGGTCATCAAGCAGACAGGCGGCACTCTGCGCGGCTGAGCTTTGTTCTCCGTTAACTAAAATTAGGCACGATACTTGCTGCTCGCGAGGGGCGAAACGGGCATTCTGTTACCTGCTTCCAGATTGGAAACTGCATTCTTAGTTGACGGATATGACGGACCCACGGATAGTCTACGGTGAATCGCTGCGTAAGGCGCAGGTGCTGAAGTACCGCCGCCGCCGGATGTGGCTGGGCGACAAACTGGAACATCCGGACGATTCCGACGAGATGCCGCGCGCCAACGATCAACCATTGTCAGAGCCGAAGAACAGATCCTATGTGGTTCCCTGTTCCAGCGCATTCCGTGATGCGATGCTGGATTTGGCCGAACGGCGTGGCGTGAATGCCGGTGAATTGGCGCGCGCCGTTTTACTATTGATGCCCGAGGACGCGGCGCGATTTCCCGACCCGGGCGGGCCGGAGCCCGGTGACCGCGAGACGGTAGTCCTGAAATCCGGCGCCAATCTGGGCAAAAACTGGCGGCGCAAGCCACGCCTGCAGGTTCGCCTGGCCGACGGCCACGATACGGCGGGCATCCGCCGTGCCCTTGCATTGGCGCTGGCCATGGGTCAGGGCGATTATACGGTCAAGATCGAAGACGGGCGAAGCCCCAGCAGTGACCACCGGCTGAAAGAGGCTCGCTCCGAACTCACGCGCTTGCGTTATCAGATCAAGGCGATGTTCTTCGAACCGCTGGAGCATGGGGTCAGAAAGCGCGCAGACGCGCTCTATGTATTGGGTTTCCCGCCTGATGCCAGGCCTGAAAAAGACGAAATCAGGAAGCGTTACCGAAAGTTGGCGGCCATCCACCACCCGGACAGCAGTCAGGGCGAACATCGCCGCATGACCCAGCTGAACGAGGCCGTTGCGACGCTGACCAAACAGAAATAGCACCCTTGCGCTTGAGCCCTTCCTGGGGCATGACATCCGCCGCGCAATCACTTGGATATCGTTTTCGTGGCCGCACCGCTGCTTTCATTGAAGGGTGTGTCGCTGGGTTTTGGCGGCAATCCATTATTCGACAAGGTCGACCTGGCTATTGGCCGGGGCGAGCGCATTGCGCTGGTCGGGCGCAACGGGTCGGGAAAGTCGACGCTATTGAAGCTGCTGGCCGACCAGATCGAACCGGATTCGGGCGAGCGGTTGACTCAACAGGGGGTCCGGGTCGCCTATCTGCCGCAGGAACCAGACCTTTCCGGATTCGACACTGTACTGGATTACGCCGCCTCCGGCCTGCCCGAGGACGAGGAACACTCGGTCCATATGGCGGACGCGTTGCTGCACAGCCTGTCGATGGACGGCGCAAGGAGCACGGCGGGTCTGTCGGGTGGCGAGACGCGCCGCGCGGCCTTGGCCCACGCGCTTGTCGGCGATCCGGATGTGCTGCTGCTGGACGAGCCGACCAACCATCTGGACTTGCCGGCGATCGAATGGCTTGAGGAACGGCTGGCGGGCGGACGGTTCGGGCTCGTCGTAATCAGCCATGACCGTGCTTTCCTGGGACGCGTCACCAACTGCACCCTGTGGCTGGACCGCGGGCGGCTGTTGCGGTCGGACAAGGGCTTTGTGCATTTCGAGGCCTGGTCCGAGGAAATCCTGGAGCGCGAGGCCACGGAGAGCGCCAAGCTGGACAAGTTGATCGCCCAGGAAACGACATGGTCGCATCAAGGCATCTCGGCCCGGCGAAAACGCAACCAGGGCCGCCTGCGGCGCCTGTATGAGCTGCGCACTACTCGCGCCGGTCAGGCCGCGCGAACCGGCAATGTACGGATGGAGGCGGCAGAGTCGGGAACCGCCGGCAAGCGGGTAATCGAGGCCAGCGAAATTACGAAGGCCTATGACGGCAACAAGGTCATCTGCGGTTTTTCGACCCGCATCGTGCGCGGCGACCGGATCGGCATCATCGGCCCCAACGGCGCCGGCAAGACCACATTGCTGCGCATGCTAATTGGCGAATTGCCGCCCGACAGCGGCGAATTACGGCTTGGGACCAATATCGAGATGGTCTATCTGGACCAGACGCGCGAAGCGCTGAGGCCCGGCGAGACGCCCTGGAGCATGCTGTGTCCGGGCGGTGGGGATCAGGTCATGGTCGGCGATCGGCCGCGCCATGTGGTCTCTTATATGCGCGACTTCCTGTTCGCCGACAATCAGGTTCGCAGCCCGGTGGAAAGCCTGTCGGGCGGCGAGCGCAACCGGCTGCTACTGGCGCGCGCGCTGGCCCGGCCGTCAAACCTGCTGGTGCTGGACGAACCGACCAACGATCTGGATATGGAAACGCTGGACCTGCTGCAGGAACTGCTGGCCGACTATGAGGGCACGATCCTGCTGGTCAGCCATGACAGGGATTTTCTGGACCGCGTGGTGACTTCCACCATCGCCGTGGAAGGCGACGGATCGACGATGGAATATCCCGGTGGCTATACCGATTACCTGCGCCAGCGACCGGGCGGCGGCAAGGCAAGGACCGCATCTCGCCCGGCGGAGGCGTCGGGCGCGTCGGGCAAGGGAAAACCCAAGCGGCCCGGGGTTCGGGGCAAACTGAGCTACAATCAACAGCGCGCGTTGGAGCAACTGCCCGGCAAAATCAATGCGCTGGAGACGGAAATCGCGGCGATGGAGGCAAAACTCGCCGATGCACAGCTTTACGCCCGCGACCCCATGGCCTTCAATAATGCGACCGCGGCTCTGACAAAGGCGCAACAGGAAAAGGGCGCTGCCGAAGAGGAGTGGCTGGAAATCGAGATGCTGCGAGAGGAAATCGAATCCGGATGATGTAAGACAAATCGTTCCAAAATGCGATTTGCGCTTATTCCCTTCATCGGTATGCTAATAACAGGTTGAATGATCAGAGGACCTTTGGCCATATCCTTGAGGGAGGGAGATAATGAAAAAGTACGGAATTTGGGGCAATTTCATGTTTGCGCTTCTGCTCGTCTGCATTGTGCCGGTGTCGGCGGCCAACGCCAAGGACGTCAAGGGAAGCAAGGACCACCCGCTGGTCTCGCGCTACGAAGGCGCGGAGATCATTCGGTACAAGCAGGAAAAATTCAACGAATATGCGCTCCTGCTGGGCAAGCCCAAGGGGAAAGAGCCGGGCGAGCATCAGGCCGTCGAAGGCGCGATAACGCAGATCCGCTATCAGATCGACAAGGAGCGGACGTCGCTAGAGGTGTACAAGAACTACGAAAAGGCCCTGGCGGACGCCGGCTTCGAAACCCTCTTCGAGTGCAAGAACAAAACTTGCGGCGGCCGGGCCTTCAACCACCTCGTTGTCGAATACGGCGATATGAGCGAAAACTACAAGGATCAGCGTTTTCTGGCCGCGAAGCTGACCCGCCCGGAAGGTACCGCTTATGTCTCTCTTTATGTCGTGAAGGCCTATGCCATCGGCGGCCCGAAGCATAACACTGTCATGGTCCAGCTCGATATTATCGAGAGCGCGGAAATGGAGACCGGTAAGGTCGCCGTGGACGCCGACGCCATTGGCAAGGGTCTCGACACCGAGGGCCATATCGCGATCTACGGGATATTTTTCGACAGCGGCAGCGACAAGATCAAACCGGAGTCGGATGAGGCGCTGGGCGAAATCGCGACGCTAATGAAGGCGCGGCCCGATCTGGGATTGCTGGTGGTCGGCCACACCGACAACCAGGGCGAATTGGCCTACAATATGGACCTGTCGAAGCGCCGGGCGGCGTCGGTGGTCAAGGCGCTATCGGAAGGCCACGGCATCGATGCGGCGCGGCTAACTCCGGCAGGCGTCGGGTTCCTGGCGCCGGTCGCCTCGAATCGGGGCGATGCGGGACGGGGCCAGAACCGCCGAGTGGAGTTGGTCGAGCGGTAACAGATGCATCCGCGGCAATTATGTGGTATTTTATCTTTCCTGTAGTCGCTGCCGGCTCCCTGCGATGAATCGGTCGGCAAGCATGATGGCCCTACAGCCGTACTGACATCATGAGTGGTCGCGATCGGCCGATTCAAACACTCCCCCGCCGCCGGGCCGGTGAAAAAGGGAGATATGCCATGTCATTCGGACAAAAATTCAAGGAATACCTGCTGGACTCGCGCGTCGATTTCAATCTTGTCGAGCATCGCCGCACAGGAAGCAGTAGCCAGACCGCCCAAGCTGCCCATATACCCGGCGATCGGCTGGCCAAGGCGGTCGTCCTGCAGCATGATGACGGATACGTCCTCGCCGTTGTCCCCAGCACCCATCGCGTGGAGCTGGGCACGCTGGAACGGACCCTGGGCTGTAAACTGAATATCGCCACGGAAGCCGATGTCGAAACTATTTTCAGGGATTGCGCGGTGGGGGCGGTACCGCCCACCGGCCTGGCTTATGACTTGGAGACTCTGGTGGACGAGGAACTCGACAGGCTGCCCGAGGTCTATTTCGAGAGCGGCGACCACCGGACGCTGGTGCATGTCACGGGTGACGGATTCCGTGAGCTAATGGCGGAAGCACAACATACGCTGTTCAGCCATCACGTCTGATTGAAAGACCGTTGCCGGGTTACGAAGTGAGAACCGGGCTCAGGCGACCTTGGCGCGAAGGACCGCGGCGCGGGCGGAAAATTCGGTCGCGTCCGAGGTCCGGCCGAGCTTTTCGAGCAGCCAGGCATAAAGCTCCATGATATTGACCACCGAAAGGTCAGTTTTCGTGGAGCTTCGCACGGCTATTTTCATCGCCCGACGTACAAGCGGTTCGGCCTTTTCGTAATTGTTCTGATCACAGTAGAGACCCGCCAGATCGATCAGTTCGGTCACCAGATGCGGATGGTCCTTGCCAAGGATTTTTTCGCCGATTGCCAACAAACGCTTTAGCAGTGGTTCGGCCTCTGCGTAGCGCTTTTGAGCCGCGAATTGCGCCGCCAGGCTTTTAAGCGCCGCGGAGGTTTCGCGATGATTCTGTCCATAGGCGGTTTCCAGAACCGACAATGCGCGCCAGCCAAACATCTCCGCCTTGGTGTCACGACCCTGTTGGTGATAGAGCGTGGCCATGCCGATCAGTGTCGATGAGACGTCGGGATGATCCGGATTTAAAACGGTTTCCTCTATCTCGAGAGCCCGCTTGTACAGCTTCTCCGCTTCGTCGTAATTGCTTCGCAAGGTGAGCACATAGGCGAGCTGCCCGAGCGTGCCGGCAATCTCGACGCTTTTCTTATCAAGCGAGTGCTCCTGAATTTTCAGGGAGAGGCGATACAGACTTTCGGCTTCGTCCGTCTTGTCCTGCGCTTCCGCCAGGGACGCCAGCGATTTCAGATAGAGCACGATGTCCGGATGCGCCTTGCCCAACTTCTCCTCGGCGGCGTGATATAGCGTTTCTACAACAACGATGGCGCGGCGATACATGGCCGCGGCTTCACCATTCCGCTGCTGGGTTTTATACAGTTCCGCCAGATTTTCCAGGGTAACCGCAATATCCATCCTGGCTTCGTCGCCGCGTTTTTCGTCGATCCCGATCGCCTTGCGATAAAGCGGTTCGGCCTCGGTCAACCGGCCGAGCGAATGGTACAGCATCGCGAGATCGTTCAGGCTCTGAGCCAGTCGCGGATCCGTTTTGCCCAATTTCTGTGCGTCTGTAAGCGCCCCGGAGCAAAAGCGTTCCGCTTTCTCATACTCGCCCATTTGAAAGGCGTCCCGTCCCGCGATTATATTTTCGTTCCAGCCCATTTTCGTTCACGCATCCGTTTAATGACCCCCTGGCGGTACCCACCCCATCCTAGAGAAGACACCATTGGGCGGATTTTCCATTCGCCAACGATACCGTCTAAATCTTAATGAGACCCTTATTTTCGATTAAACACTGCAGTTTTCTATTCCAAGCGGGATTTTGCGGCAAATAATACCGGCGCTCGTTGATAATGACCCGCGGCATAACCATTCTATCCGTTGCACGGCGGGGATTGCGCGCCTATGTTCCCGTCACCCTTGAACAGCCGACCCAATGGACTGCATGACCGACCTGAATCATATCCGTAATTTCTCGATCATTGCCCATATCGACCACGGAAAATCGACCCTCGCCGACCGGCTGATCGAACGCTGTGGCGGCCTGGATTCGCGCGAGATGAAGACCCAGGTGCTCGACAGCATGGATATCGAGCGCGAGCGCGGCATCACCATCAAGGCGCAAACGGTCCGGCTACTGTATAAGGCGAAGGATGGCGAGACCTATACGCTGAATCTGATGGATACGCCGGGCCATGTGGATTTTTCATACGAGGTCAGTCGCAGCCTTGCCGCCTGTGAAGGATCGCTTCTGGTGGTCGATGCCAGCCAGGGCGTCGAGGCCCAGACGCTGGCCAACGTCTATCTGGCGCTTGACAGTGACCATGAGATCATTCCGGTTCTCAACAAGATCGACCTGCCCGCGGCGGAGCCGGAACGTGTCAAACAGCAAATTGAAGACGTGATCGGCCTGGACGCGTCGGACGCGGTGGAGATATCGGCGAAGACCGGCATTGGCATCGATGACGTACTGGAAGCCCTGGTCAAGCGCCTGCCATCACCGCAAGGCGATCGCAATGCGAAGCTGCAGACCTTGTTGGTGGACAGTTGGTACGATGCCTATCTGGGCGTGGTCGCGCTGGTACGCGTGCGTGAGGGCGTGCTGAAGAAGGGCATGAAGATCCGCATGCTATCGACCGGCGCCGCCCATCCGGTAGACCGGGTCGGCGTATTCACGCCCAAGGCGCTGATGGTCGACGAGCTGGGTCCGGGCGAGATCGGCTTTATCACCGCCGCCATCAAGTCGGTGGCCGATTGCAAGGTGGGCGACACATTGACCGATGACCGCAACCCATCGACCGAGGCGCTGGCCGGCTTCAAGCCGTCGGTACCGGTGGTTTTCTGCGGCCTTTTCCCGGTAGATGCGAGCGATTACGAGACGTTGCGCGACAGCCTCGCCAGGCTGGCGCTGAACGATTCCAGCCTGCATTACGAACCGGAAAGTTCAGCGGCGCTGGGTTTCGGCTACCGTTGCGGCTGCCTGGGGTTGCTGCATCTGGAAATTGTTCAGGAACGGCTGGAACGCGAGTTCGACCTGGATCTGATCACCACGGCGCCCTCGGTGGTCTATCGTATTCACATGAATAACGGGACGGTGACGGAACTTCATAATCCGGCTGACTATCCCGATGTCATGAAAATCGACCATATCGAGGAGCCCTGGATCAAGGCGACCATCATGGTGCCCGACGATTATCTGGGCCAGGTGCTGACGCTGTGTACCGAGCGGCGCGGCGAACAGATAGACCTCACTTATGTCGGCGGGCGCGCCATGGTGGTCTACCTCCTGCCGCTCAACGAGGTGGTGTTCGATTTTTACGACCGCCTGAAATCGGTCAGCCGCGGTTATGCCAGCTTCGACTACCAGATAGCGGAATACCGGCCGGGCAATCTGGTCAAGCTGGCGGTTCTGGTGAACGGCGACCCGGTGGATGCGCTGTCGATCGTGGTGCATAACGACAAGGCGGAAAGCCGAGGCCGGGCGCTGTGCAAGCGACTGAAGGACCTGATCCCGCGCCAGTTGTTCAAGGTGGCAATCCAGGCGGCGATCGGCGGCAAGGTCATCGCACGCGAAAGCGTCAACGCGATGCGCAAGGATGTGACCGCGAAGTGCTATGGCGGCGACATCACGCGCAAGCGCAAGCTTCTGGACAAGCAGAAAAAGGGCAAGAAGCGCATGCGGCAGTTCGGCAAGGTAGAAATCCCGCAATCGGCCTTCCTGCAAGCGCTAAAAATGGACGACGGCTGACCGGCGACAGCCTTACGACATATGGCCGCCCTGGTGGATAATACCGGCGCGCCGACTGGTTCGGGCCTTAAACAGCAGCATTATGCCGAACAGGAATGACACCGCGACAATGCCGCTCATGGTTTGCCAGGCCGGCGCCTTGAGCACGGGAACCACATATTTATCCCATAAATCGGGCATTCCCAGCGTGCGCTGCACCAGAACCTGGAATTGACCCAGGCTAAAAGCATTAAACTTGATCCATACCGACCCCGCCGGATCGGTCAAAGGCGGCCCGCCAACCACCATTATGCCCATCAGGCCCGCGATTATTATGCCCAGCAGGGAAAACATCCATCCGCCTATCTGAAATATCCGGGCCATCCGGTCTCCGATACATCTTTTTCACATCCCTTGCCGCCGCAGGGTAACACGGATAGGTCATGCACAACAACTTTGCCCAAAATCGTCGCGATTGGCTTGCAACGAGGGCAACTGTCCGCTAATTTCCGCGCCGCGGCCCGTCAGGGCTTCCGCGGAGAGGTGGCCGAGTGGTTGAAGGCGCACGCTTGGAAAGCGTGTATGCGGGTAACCGTATCGTGGGTTCGAATCCCACTCTCTCCGCCACCTTGCGCCTTCGGCTTCGAATGGCAGGTTGCCTGAGCGGTCTTACCCATATCCAAAAGCCTGCCGATGCGCCTCCGCGGCGCGGTTGACGGCGTCCATATTTAGCTCGAAGCCCAGTCCGGGGCCCGCTAGCACCGGCAACGCGCCGTCCGTCAGGGCGAGGTTCGGGCTGGCGACGATATCGTCCGTCAGGAAATGGTTCATGTACTGGTTGCCGTCGTCGAGGTTGGCGAGTACCGCCGCGGCCTGGTTGGTCGCGCAGGTCGTGATCCCCGTCTCGTAGAGCCCGTGCAGGCAGATATTGAGCCCCGCCGCCTCGGCGATCGCGGCCGCCTTCAGGAAACGCAGAATTCCACCGGTCTCGTGCAGGCCCAGCACGATAATGTCGGCCGCATTGCTACGGCAGACGTCGTAAACATCCTCGGGCGAGAATACCAGTTGATCGGCGGCGATGGGTATCGGGCTTGAGGCCTTAACGTGGGCCAGCGCGGCGATGCTTTCATGGCGGGTCGGCTGTTCGATGAACTCCGGATCGAAACGGGCGAGCTTGCCAATCATGCGCGCCGCCGTCAGCGGATCCCAGGCTTCATTGGGGTCTAGCCGCAGGCGCCGCTTATCGCCGATCGCCGCGCGGACCTGTTCGACGATCGCCATGTCCATGGCCTCGCCGCGCCCGACCTTGACATAGATGACCTCGCAGCCCGAGTCCGCGAGCTCCTTCGCCCCGGCGGCCAGCTCTTCTGGTGTTTGGCCCTGCGGAAATCCGAAATAGCGGATATGATCGCGCACCGCACCGCCGAGCAGCTCATGGACCGCGCGGCCCGTCGCCTTGCCCATCACGTCCCACAGCGCCATTTCCAGGCCGGCGAGAACCTGGGCGCCGAATCGCGGCGAACTGCAGGTGCCATAGAGCTGGAACATCGTCTGGTATGCCTTGCGCATGAGGCGGGCGTTATTGAACGGATCCTGCCCGACACAAGTTTCACCGGCTTTCCGCAGCAGGGCCTCCACGGCCTCCGCCGAAGGCGTTCCGATGCTCTCGCCGTAGCCTACTACGCCTTCGTCGGTGTGGACCTCGACAAGGATGACCGCAGCCCCCTCGGTAACGCCCTGCGACCAGTGATAGGCCTTCCGATAGGCGACAAGCAGCGAGGTCGTGCGTATCTCTGTAATTTTCATAACGTAGCCTTGTGGTTTTCGGTGGCGGAGACGGTCAGGCGCCGGCGGATCGCATGCCGCGCCGCATTCGCGCCTCGACGTGACGCGTCAAAATTGAAAGCGGCCAGGACATGAGGAAATAGAGCAGCCCGGCCAGCAGGAAGAGATGCATGGGCAGGAACGACATCATCGCCAGATCCTTCGCCCGCAGCATCAATTCGGGCGTCGAGATCAGCGAGCAGATCGAGGTATCCTTGAGCAGTATGATCAGCATGTTGAGCATCGGCGGCAGGATAATCCGCATCGCCTGGGGCAGGATGATATGGCGGAAGCTCATCAGGGGCGTCATGCCGGTGGCCAGGGCCGCTTCGCGCTGTCCCTTGTGGATGGCCTGGATGCCGGTGCGGAAGACCTCGGCGATATAACCGGCGGCGCTCATGCCGAGGCCGACGACCCCGGCGGTGAAAGCGTCCAGAACAATTCCCACGGGCACCAGGCCGAAATACAGCAGGAACAGAACCGCGAGGGCCGGTATGCCGCGCGCGACCTCGATATAGGCGCTGCAGGCCCATCTCACGGCGGCAAACCGCGAGAGCTTCCCCACCGCCAGCAACAACCCCAGAATGGCCGCCAGCAGGAAGGACCAGACGGTCAGCTGAACCGTAACCCACATGGCCGCGGCGATTTGTGGCCACCAGCTTGCCCAATTATCGCTGTAGACGGACAGGAACTCGGTCATTGCCAAGCCCTCTGGCGGCGCTCGAACCGGGCGACCAGCCGCGCCAGCGGAAAGCTGAGACAGAAATACAGGACCGCCGCAAGAACGTAGATGAGCGTGGTCTGGAAGGTCGAGGTGACAAGGTTACGCGCATAGAACATGATCTCGGGCGCGGCGATTGCCGAGACCACGGCCGTGTCCTTCAGCAATGCGATGGCGTAATTGCCCAGCGGCGGCAGCGTGATGCGCCAGGTCTGGGGCAGAATTATGTAGCGCAGCGACGCCCAGGGCGTCATGCCGGTGGCCAACGCGGCTTCCCGCTGGCCGTGATGGATCGCCGCGAAACCGGCACGAAATACCTCGGTCAGAATGGCCCCGCCGTTGAGACCGAGCCCAATGATCGCGGCCGGAAAGGAAGCGACCTGAAGCCCCATATAAGCGAGCCCGAAATAGATAATGAAAAGCTGCGCCAGAACGGGCGTGTTGCGAAACAGCTCGACATAGGCGTCGATCACCCAGGGAATGACCGGCACCCGGGACAGCTTGAGCAGCGCAAAACCGAGTCCCAGCACGACGGCGACCGTCAGCGACGCCAGTGTGATTTCGATCGTCGTTACCGCGCCCAGCAGCAGCGGCCCGCCCAGCTCAAGGATATTCAGCAGATATGCTTCCACCGCCCGAGGCCGTCAGTGTTCGAGAATTTGGTGCAGGAAGGCGCGTAGCCGCTCATGCTTCGGCGCCTCGAGAACTTGCGCCGGCGGCCCCTCTTCCAGGATCACGCCCTCGCCCATAAATATCACCCAGTCGGCGACATCGCGGGCGAAACGAATCTCATGGGTGACCAGCACCATCGACCGGCCTTCCTCGGCGAGTTCGTGGATAACCTTCAGCACCTCGCCGATAAGCTCTGGATCCAGCGCCGAGGTCGGCTCGTCGAACAGCATCAGCTTCGGCTCCTGGGCCAGCGCACGGGCAATGGCGACGCGCTGCTGCTGGCCGCCGGAAAGCCGTTCGGGAAATTCCTCGGCCTTGTTGGACATATGGACTTTATCGAGCATGGCGTCGGCAAGTTCACAGGCCTCGGCCTTGCTCATGCCACGCACCTTCATCGGCGCGATCGCCACGTTGTCGCGCGCGCTCAGATGCGGCCACAGATTGAACCCCTGGAACACCATGCCCACATGAGCGCGCTGCTGCGCCAGCTGCTTTTCCGTCATGCGAACGTAGCGGCCATCGGTTTCCCGCTCGCCGAAAAGCTCGCCATCCAGATGGATATGCCCGCTGGTCGGCGTTTCCATATAATTGATACAGCGGAGCATGGTGGATTTGCCGCAGCCACTGGGCCCTATGATCGCGGTCTTCTGCCCGCGTTCCAGCGTCGTGCTGACGCCCTTCAGGACTTCCAGCGATCCGAAACTCTTGTACAAATCCTCCACGCGCAGCAGAGAACCGGCCATATCAGCCTCCCGGTCTGGAAGCAATTCCAAGGGTCAGGGCGCGGCGAGCCCGCCCCTCTCAAGGAAGGGGCGAACTCCCCGACGCCGCACTATACAAACTTAGCCGCAGCTTGCCGGCAATGTAGGCTGCTTCCAGCCCTTCGGGCGGTCGACGCCGGCGCGCAGGTTCAGCGAGCCCGGATCGAACCAGGACTTGTCGCCAAGCCCGTACTTCTTCGCGACTTCCAGGTTCTTGCAGCCGGCCCAGATCGCGGCGATCTTTTCGTTGACCGCCTTCAACAGTTCCGGTGCGTCCTGGCTGAGCCCGAATACCACGTTATATTTTCCGGTCAGCAGGGCGTATTTCTCGTCGAATTCCTGCGATACCGGAAGGGCGTGAATGTCCCAGTCCGGGTTTTTCGAGATCGCATACTGGATCAACGGCGGGTCGGCGAACAAGGCCTCGATGCGACCAGCCAGCAGGTCGCGGATCGCGGCATCACTGGTGTCGTAAAGCTTGAGCGTGGAGCCCTTGATCTCCTTGAGCTGGTCGATCCAGCCGAAACCCTGGATGGTGGCGATCGTCTTGCCTTCCAGATCCTTGATGGTGCTCCAGTTGGTCGATTTTCTCTGGGTGATGTTGGCGCCGCCGTAATAGATCGGGTCGGAGATATTTATCACTTTAATGCGCTGGTCGTTCCAACCCATCATGCCGTGCATGATATCGACGCGGCGCGCCTTGACCGAGGCGATCTCGCCGGCCCATTCCATCTGCGCCGGCTTGACCGTGAGGCCAAGGTCATCGGCGATCATGTGCATGATCTCGCCGTCGAGGCCGATCAACCGGCCATCCTTCCAGCCCGTACCGGGCATGTCGCCGTTAAACGCCACGATCAGCGTGCCGCCCTCAATCACATCCAGACCACCGGCCTTCGCCGGACCAATGGCCAGTCCCGCAGTCAGAATAGCCGCCGCCGCGACGCCTCCGAGTGTCTTCCTCAGCGAAAATACAATCATCTTCCAGTCTCCCTGTTATGAGTCATGTTTGACTTTATGGTTGATAAAACGTTAACAGAGGCGCTTGATGCTGTATTGAACAGAACGGGTAAATCATGGAAGGTTTCGGCCATCGTGATTTAGGAATTTTCTGACGGATGGCATCGAATGCCGGACTATCAGGCGCTATTCCCAACGGCGCGCACCTTACCGGATGGCATCGAACCCGACCTAAAGGTAGGGTTTATCCTGTCGCCCCGGTTTTCCATCCTGCCTTTCGCCGGCTTTGTCGATTGCCTGCGCCATGCCGCGGACGAAGCCGACCACAGCCGCCAGATCTATTGCCGCTGGTCGGTTATCGCGCCGACGCTTGAGCCGGTCCGCTCCAGTTGCGGCCTTGAAGTCATGCCGCAGGAGACATTCCCCCCGCCCGGCCAGTTCGATTACGTCGTCGTGGTCGGAGGGCTTCTGCCCTGGTGCCTGGATCATCCGCCCGAAACCCATACCTATCTTCGCCAGTGCCATGCCGAGGGCGTTTCGATCGTCGGCCTGTGCACGGGGAGCTTCATCCTCGCCGGTGCCGGACTGCTGAATGGCCGCCGATGCAGCGTCCATTTCGAGCACAAGCATCAACTGGCCGGACTGTTCCCCGACGTCATACCGGTATCCGACGAAGTCTATGTCAGCGAGGACGGAATCATAACCTGCCCGGGCGGAACGACCGCCATCGACCTTGCCGTGGCACTGATCATGGACCATTGCGGAAAGGCCCGGGCCGTCAAGGGCCTTAACTCGCTCCTGATAGACAGGCACCGCGCCGGGCAGCATTTTCCAAGCCAGCCCCACTCGAGCCTGACCAGTTGTGGCAACTGGCGCGTGGAGGAGGCCGTTTCCTTCATGGAGCGTAATCTGTCCCAACCCTTCGGGATCGGCGAACTGGCGCGGCGCATGGGGACCTCCCGGCGCGAACTGGACCGGGCGTTCGCGAGACATGCCCGCAAGAAGCCCAGCACGGTGTGGCGCGGCATGCGTCTTACCCATGGCCACTGGCTGCTGCTCAATACCAGCCGGACCATTACCCAGGTCGCCCATGAATGCGGATTCGCCGACGCGGCGCATTTTGGCCGCTGGTTCAAGGCCACATATAGAGAAACGCCAAACTCGTTCCGGACGCGCCGGCGGAACCT
Organism: uncultured bacterium; assembly: GCA_965603635.1. Lineage (GTDB taxonomy): Bacteria > Pseudomonadota > Alphaproteobacteria > UBA8366 > JADFVY01 > JADFVY01. The sequence continues at coordinate 26,203 of CBFDDT010000006.1, forward strand.
TGCAAGACAGGAGACCGTTTAACATTCTTCCGGCGACGGCGCCCAACGCCGCTATCTTCGGGCGCTCCCTTCGAGGCTGTACAAGGCTTCGGAAGCTGGGCTAGGCTGTATTTAACCTGAAGAGCAGCAGCGTTAAACGTTTCAGACAGAGGGTGAAAAGACGGATGAGCGATATGGAAACCCCGCCGCCGGGGGTCCTGCCCTACCAGGACCGCGTAAACACGGTTACCATCGACGATACGTTCCAGTGGCTTGGCGCCGGATGGCGGGACTTCAAGGCCGCCGGGTGGGTCAGCATCGGTTACGGCTTGATTTACGTTGTTGCCGGTATCCTGCTCACTGTCGGGCTTTTTTATGCCGGCCTCGAATACCTCATACCGCTGATGATTAGCGGGTTTCTCCTCGTGGGGCCCGCGCTGACAGTCGGGTTCCACGCAATCAGCCGCGATCTTGAGCGGGGCGAGCGGCCAAACCTTCATCGTGCACTGAGTTCCTGGCGGGCAAATCCGGCGCCGCTGCTTGGAACCGGACTCGCCCTGGTGCTGTTCATGATCGTCTGGGCCCGTCTCGCGGTGATGATTTTCGCGGTCTCCTTTCCCTTTACCAGCCTGGATCCGCAAAGCATGTTGAATGCGATCCTTTTTTCCGTCGAGGGCTACATCTTCCTGGCAATCGGCACGTCGGTCGGCTGCGTGCTTGCGGTCCTGGTTTTCATGGCGGGCGTTGCGTCGCTGCCGCTGATGCTGGACGAAGGCGCCGGCTTTCTCGAGGCTGTTGTCATCAGTGTCGTGGCCGTCGCGCTGAATTTCCGCACCATGCTGTTCTGGGCCATGATAATCGTTGTCATAACGGGCGCGGGCCTGATCGCCGGTTATATCGGCCTTACCCTGACCTTGCCGCTGACCGGTCATGCCAGTTGGCACGCCTACCGGGGACTGATAAAACGCAAGGGTTGAGGCCGGGATATATTGCTGGCGGAGCCATTAACATTCCCCTGACCTGTACAGCCAATGGTGCTATCAAGGGCGCCCGTATCTCCCATTTGTCAGATCAAGGTTTCCATGAACGAGATTTCCCCGACGCCACCCGCGTTTCAAAAATTCGCCAGCGGACAATCGGTTTCGCGCAAGGAAGACCCGCGACTGTTGCGCGGCGAGGGGCGTTACACCGATGATATCGATTTGCCCGGCATGGCGTATGGCTATGTGCTGAGGTCGCCCCATGCGCATGGGATCATCCGCGGTATCGATGTGTCGGGCGCGCGCGAGGTCGCGGGCGTTCTGGCGGCCTACACGATCGACGATTTGAAAGCGGCCGGATACGGGCCCTTTCCCGGCAGCAAGCTGTTAAAGAACCGGGACGGCAGCGATCCACAAAGCCCGGTGCGATATGCGCTGGCCGACGGCAAGGTGAATTTCGCCGGCGAGGGCCTGGCCTTCGTGGTGGCCGAATCGCCCGTGGCGGCGCGCGACGGCGCCGAGGCGGTGATGTTCGACATCGACCCGCTGCCCGCGATTATCGACCCGGAGGAGGCGCTGGCGCCGGGCGCCGTGCAAATCCATGACGACGCCGCGAACCTGTGCGTCGACTGGCGGGGAGGCGATTTCGACGCGGTTGAGGCGGCCTTCGACAAGGCCGCACACGTCACCCGTATGCGCATACCGATCAACCGCGTGGTGGTGGCAACGATGGAGCCGCGCGGCGCGGTCGGCGAGTATGACGCCACCAGTGAACGCTTTACGATCCATCTGGGTTGCCAGGGCGTCCATGGCATGCGCCAGACCCTGGCCACGGCCGTGCTGAAAATCGAGCCGGAAAAACTGCATGTTATCTCGAAGGACATCGGTGGATCCTTCGGCATGAAGTCCCAGCAGTTTGGCGAGAATTTACTGGTGCTGCATGCGGCGCGCGATCTGGGCCGCCCGGTCAAATGGGTCGACGACCGCAGTGGCTCGTTCCTGTCGGATTACCAGGGCCGCGACATGATCGCCGACGCCGCGCTGGCGCTGAACGAAGAGGGCGATTTCCTGGCAATGCGGATCGACATGATCGGCAATCTGGGCGCTTACATGACGCCCTTCGGGCCAGTCATGCCGTCGGGCAATATCATGAAGAACGTCGCCAGCCTCTATAAAACGCCGGCGATCGCGGTGACCTGCCGTTGCGCCCTCACCAATACGGTGACCATAGCCCCCTATCGCGGGGCAGGGCGGCCCGAGGGCAACTACATCATGGAGCGCCTGGTCGATGGGGCGGCGCGCGAAACCGGGCATGACAAACTGGAACTGCGCCGGCGCAACCTGATCCCGGCCGAGGCTATCCCCTTCAAGGCCGCGTCCGGCATGGAATATGACAGCGGCGATTTCCCCGCAATTCTTGCCGAAGCCGTTGCCAGGGCGGACTGGGACGGCTACGCGGCGCGCCGTGCGGCCTCGGAAGCCAGGGGCATGCTGCGCGGACATGCCGTGACCAGCTATCTGGAAGTCACGGCCGGACCCGGTAAGGAGCTTGGCGCCATCCGCTTCGACCCGGACGGGCGCGTCACCATCCTGACCGGCAGCCTGGATCAGGGACAGGGCCATGCCACGGCCTTCGCGCAGATTGTCTGCGAACGGTTGGGCGTGCCCTTTGAGGCAATCGACCTGGTGCAGGGCGACAGCGACCAGTTGAAAATGGGCGGCGGCACCGGCGGTTCGAAATCGGCCATGGCCAGCGGCAACGCTTTTGCCCTGGCCTCGGATGCGGTGATCGAGAACGGCCGGCAGTGGGCGGCGCATGAAATGGAAACGGCGGTGGAGGACATCGAATTCACCGCCGGCGAATTCCGCGTGGCCGGCACCGACCGGGCGATCGGCATCCAGGAACTCGCGGCCCGGGTCGCGGCGGCGGACAGCATCCCCGATGGTCTTCCCGGTTCGCTGGATGCGGAACTGGTCACCGACACGCCGCCCTCGGCATTCCCGAATGGCTGCCATATCTGCGAGGTCGAGATCGACCCGGAAACCGGCCATTGCCGCATCGACCGTTATATGGCGGTCAATGATTTCGGAAATCTTATCAATCCCATGCTGGTGGAGGGGCAGACCCATGGCGGCATCGTCCAGGGCATCGGCCAGGCCTTGATGGAGACGGCGGTCTATGACGATGACGGCCAGCTGTTGACCGGCTCCTTCATGGATTATGCCATGCCGCGCGCCGGAACGGTCCCGTCATTCGACATCGGCCACCACCCGGTGCCCGCCACCTCCAACGCGCTGGGCATCAAGGGCTGCGGCGAGGCCGGGACAAGCGGCGCGATCCCCACCGCCTTCAACGCCATCCTCGACGCACTGGCCCCGCTGGGCGTGACCGACCTGCCAATGCCGGCCACCCCTCAACGTATCTGGCGCGCCATCCAGGAGACGCGGGAATAAGCGGGACAGCTCATGGACGAGCGGCTTAGCGACAAGGCTTTTACCGACGCTATTAAACAGGTGCAGAAGGTGCGCGAGTCGCGCGAAGGTCGTGGAAGGCGATGACGCGTTGTGCGCGAAGCTGACGATCACGGGCTACCGGGCAAAGGTGGAACGAGCGATCCTGTTCGAGATTGAGGTCTGGCACGCCAACTGCCCGCAACATATCGTCCGGCGTTTTCCCGAGGCGGATGTCGCACAGGCCGTTGGAACACTCAAGGCGCGAATCGCCGATCTGGAGGCGGAATTGGCGGAACTGCGGGGCGGAGTTTAAACGTCAGCGCATCGCCAGGGCGCGGCGGACGGCGGCGGCCAGGGCCCTGTTGTCGTATGGTTTGGCCAGGAATTGGGCTTCCGGGTCCTGTTCAGCGGACTCAGACGAACTGCCGTCGGAATAGCCGGAAACATAGAGCACCGGAATGGCCGGGTTCTGCTGGCGTACGGCCGCGGCCAGATCCAGGCCGTTCATTCCGCCAGGCAGGCCGATGTCGGTGACCAGCAAATTCACCCCCGGGACACGGCCCAGTATTTCCAGTGCCTCGCGGGCATCTTCGGCCTGCAGGATCTCGTAGCCGAGTCGCTTGAGCTGGATCGCGGCGATCGTCCGGACCTGGGGCTCGTTATCGACCAGCAAGAGGGTTTCGCTGCCGCCTTCCACGATATACTCCGAATTCGACTGCTCAATCGCCGCGCAGGCGGCCGCGCGCGGGAATATAAGTTCCATGGTCGTGCCGTTTCCAGGCTGGCTTTCAATTCGCAGGAATCCTCTCGACTGCGAAATGAAACCGTAAACCATGCTAAGACCGAGGCCGGTTCCCTTGCCCGACTCCTTCGTGGTGAAGAAGGGCTGGATTGCCTTGCCGATTACATCCTTCGTCATCCCGCCACCGGTGTCGGAGACCGCGACGCACACGTAGTCGCCATCGGGGATCGCCTGACCCGTCACATCGACCAACCCCTTCAGGGCCCGGTTGACGACTTCGATGGCCACCTTGCCCGAGTTGCCCATGGCGTCACGCGCGTTTACCGCAAGATTGAGGATGGCATTTTCCAATTGCCCCTGATCGACCAAAACCGGCCAGGCGCCCTCGCACAACTCGGTTTCCAGGCCGGTGCCGTTCCCCAAAGACCGGTCCAGAAAATCGCGGAAATCGCCTACTATCCGCCGCAAATCGGCTAATTTCGGGGCCAGGGTCTGCCGGCGCGAAAAGGCCAACATGCGCTTGGTCAGTTCGGCGCCCCGCTTGCTTGCATCGAACGCGGCATCGAGATGTTCGCGAACTTCCCCGTCGGGCGGGGTGTCCTGTGTGAGCACGAACTCCAGATTGCCGAGCACGACTGTCAGAAGATTATTGAAATCGTGGGCCAATCCGCCGGTCAATTGCCCGATAATTTCCATCTTTTGCGATTGGCTCAACTGCTCTTCGGTTTCCTTGCGGGCCGTGATGTCGGTCTGGATAATGACCCAGTTCACGACCTCGCCATTGTTGTTGCGGATAGGACTGGCATTGATTTCAGCCCAGAAATTCCGGCCATCCCTGGCGCGAAGACGCAACTCCGAACTGGCCGCCAAGCCGGCGCGCATGCTCGCCTCAAGGCGCCCGACCTCTTCCTTGTCGGTGTCGTCGCCCGCCAACATCTTGCGATCGCGACCCAGCGCTTCCTCGACCGGCCATCCGGTCATCGTTGCGAAGGCCGGATTCGCGAAAACGGTCGGATTTCCGTGGCGCGCCGGATCAGTAATCAGAATCGCGCTGTCGGTCGCATTAACCGCGGCGGCGAGACGCCGGTTAGTTTCGGCGAAGGTCTTAAGGGCTATTTCGCGGCGCTTCATCTCGGTGACATCGGTGCAGAGCCCGACGGTGCGACCATTGCTGGCGCGCGTCTCGCTCATTTGTGCCCAGGTACCGTCGGAAAATTCCTCCTCGAAGGGCTCCGCGGGGTTCCGATGACGCGCGAGTCGCTGTTCCAGCCATCCGTTGCTTCGGCCCAGAGCACCACGTAGAGCGCCGCACTCAGCCTGCATGCGCACCAGGCTCTCGAACTTGGCGCCGGGAATAACGGCGGCGGCGTTTCTGCCGTAGAATTCCCGGTAGCGCTGGTTGCAAGCCACCAGGCTGTCGTCGCTGTCCCACAGAACGAAGCCATCATTAATGGCTTCAAGCGCATCCGTCAGGATATTGCGTGCATCATTCAGGTCCCGATTTGCCCGCAGCAAATCGGCGGTGCGTTGCTCCACTCTGCGCTCAAGGTCGTCCTGGGAATGTTTCAGCGCGGCCTCCGCGCGCCGGCGGGCAATATGCACCTCGATTCGCGCGATCAGCGCCTGGATTTCGAATGGCTTGGTGACATAATCGTTGGCGCCGCGGCGGAAGCATTCGGCGATTTCATCGCTTTCGGTTTTGGAGGTCACCATGATAACGGGTAGCTCGGAGGCGCTTCGTTTCATACGGATGGAGGCCAGAACCTCGCGCCCGCTAACCAGGGGCATAACGACATCGAGCAGAACCAGATCGAACGAGTGCCGGTCAAGCATGTCCGGGACTTTCCCGCCATCGTCGATCGCGATTACCCGATAGCCGGCGCGCTGCATCCGCCGGAAAAGCATATCTCGGCTGAATTCATCGTCATCAACGACAAGAATGGAACCTCTCGAAACGTCTGCCGACGAGGTTTCCGTCTTGACCATTTCTCGCTGCATTTTACCCACTACCCTGTTGCGTAATGCCTGCCATCTACCTTCGGCATTACCGTTTGTGGGTTAATTATGCATATCTCGTGCCAGAAATCGGGCATGACGGCCGACCGGCCAATCCATTAGCGCAGAAAGATTGGCCCTTGGAAAAATATCTCTGTCGGCACGCGTATTTACGCGAGATTAACCTAATTGTGGCTTTATTCACAGAGAGCTGGGCAGACCGCTCCAGCGATGCATGGTGGAGAAACTTCTTCGCCCGGCAGCAGGCGGTTTCTGTACGGCAACTTGTTTTGAACAGAACAATGGCGTTTTGCGATGAAAATTCGTTTGAAGTTTGCGGCTGCTTCGGTTGCCGGCCTGCTGATATCCGGCCCCACGCTTGCGGCGGAGATCGTCCCCCATCAGGCAATGTACCGCCTGACCCTTCAGGATATGAAGATCGAAGGTTGGGCGGAAAACTCCAGCGGCACAATGGAAGTCAAGGTACACCGGGATTGCTTCCATTACGGTATCGACAGGCATATCGATTTCAAGATCAAATTCACCGATGATCGCGAAACGCATATCGTCATTGAGGAGCGACTCCGAGAGGCCGTCGAGGCCCAGCAATACTGGTTCTGGTCGCGCACCACATTGAATGGAAAGACCGTGGCGATCATCGCCGGCGATGCGGTACGGCCCAAAGGCGGCACACTGATCGAGGTCCAGGACGAAACCGTCGCAGACGCGGCAAAGGCCGCTGGTTCGGAAGAAAAGGCGGTTGACCCCGCCGCGGCCCAAGCCGAGGCCGAGGCAAAAAAAGCCGCAGAGCAGCAAGCGGCACAGCAGGATGACGGAACGATCGAGATGCGACTGCTCGGCGTCCAAGTCAGGTATAACTGGCCGGACGACCGTAAGATCGAAGTGGACCCCGCGTCCATTTTCCCGTTTGACGCCTTAAAGAGGCAGCTCGACAGCCTGGAATCCGGCTCGCTGCAGCCAGAATTCATAGTGTTTGACGGCTTGAACAAAGACAATGCATATCGCGCTGTTTACCGCCCTGCGCAGGTTGAGAAAGTTGCCAATCCGATCGTTCCCGACGGTAATGCCGAATTGCTGGATGTACCGGCATGGCGTTTCACCACACAATATTTTTTGATGGGTAGCGAGAGTCGCACACCAGCCCGGACCGTGACTTCAAAGGTTCACGCCAATGGTATAGTCAGCGACACTATCATCGATCTCGGACCGTTCTCTTTCAAGGGCACGCTTGCCTGGCTGAAGGGCGAACCGATCCCGGATTGTTGACCCAGCCGGCTGTTGAGGACTCCAATGCGTCGCATATGGTTCATGTTACTTTTTTTGGCGCCAGTCGCCGCACCTGCCGGCAGGACGCTATCGTTGATATCGTTGCTCGCGGTGCTGGTTGCGCCTCTGGCCGCGGCGGCGGAGATCGTGCCGCATAAAGCAAGATACGACCTCAAACTGGAGTCCCTGAATGTCGAGGGCTTTCCTCTGGAGGCGTCCGGCGCGATGGTTGTTCGCATCACTCGCGATTGCCAGAAGTGGGAAAAACTTCAAGAAATGCGGTTCAGTGTCGGGGTGGAAGGCGGAGAACCGATCGATATCCATATGTTGGTTCGTACGCTGGAAGGGCTGGACGGAAAGCGGATGGAATTCGCCGGTTGGCAAGGCAAAAAAGGCGGCGAACGGATAAATCTTAAAGGTACGGCCGCCATGAACCAGGATGGATATGGCGGTGCGGCCCATTTTCAGGAACCGCTGGAAACTGACTGGAATCTGCCATCGCCCACGAAACTTCCGATGGCTGCGATGAAGGAACTGCTCAATGCGTTGAGCCGAGGGAAAACCGATGCCCAATCCATAGGGTTTGAAGTGCAGGGGATATCAGAGGTCACTCAGGTCGGCCCCGGAAAAGCTGCAAATTACGAGAATATTGAGACCGACGATATGTCGCTGGTCGAGGGAAAATCCTGGCTCATCGATCGGGCCGTTTATTTTGAGGCTATCGCACGGAACGACCCCTTTCTGATCGAAACGCTGCAAATTCACGCAAATGGCGTAGTAAGCAAATTCTGGCACGACTACCACACCATGGTTCTATCCGGAGAACTGGTCGCGCTTGAGAAAATTTCCATGCCCGACTGTTAGGCTGGGTACAAACGAAGGCGAATAACGATGACGCGTATACTGAAATCTCTATCCCTGGCGTTGCTGGCGCTGATCATTGCGAGCCCGGCCGTGCTGGCGCAAAGCGCCGGATTGGCCAGCTATGAAGCAACCTATCGGCTTACCCTGGGCGATATCAAATATGACGGCGCGGTCATCACTGCAAAGGGCGCGATGGCCATGCGTGTCCGCCGCGATTGTACGCGCTGGCAGTCCCATTCGGAGCTTCTGTTCCTGCTTGAACTCGATAGCGGTGAAAAGGTTGTCACCCACACCATGTTCCGGCAGCGTGAGAGCCTGGATGGTCAGAACATTGACTTCATTTTCTGGCAGGAACTCTCCGATACAGGTCGCATGGAATATCGGGGTACCGCGACGATACCGTTAGATGGCGAGGCCGGCACGGTGCAATACGAGAAGCCGAAGCGTTTCGAGCGGAAACTGCCCAAGGGCGTGGAGATGCCGATCACCGCCATGCGGCAGATCGTGGAATCGCTGGTCACCGAAGGGGCCACGCCGAAGCACAACTATTTCGACCCGCAAGCCAAATTCGTCGAGATTCGCAGCGTCGGCGGCGATCCGATAATTCTGGCTATCCCGCCCAAGGGAGATGCTGGCCTGGTCGATGGCCGCTCCTGGCGGCTGCGCGCCACACAGATCCCGGAAGGCCAGGAAGAGGAGGCGGATAAGGACGAGGAACTGAAGGAGGAGGAAGAGGAAATCTACACAATGTTTCAGATCCACGACAGCGGCGTGGCAAGCTTCATGGAGATGAAGTCCGGTATTACGACAATCCACGCAGAGTTGACCGAGGTCAGGCAGCTTCCGGCGCCAGACTGCAGCCGTCCCAAACCACCGGAGCTTGAACTGTCGGAGGACTGCGTTGACGGCAAGGCTGGCAGGAAGGAAGAATATCTGGCCGATGGAGAAGAGACAAAGGACGAAGAGGCGAAGGACGAAGAGGTCACCGACGAAGAGGCGAAGGAAGAAGAGTCTGAAGATAGCAAGGTGACCGAGGCCTTGGCGGAAGACACCGAAAAGGTCGCGGATTGCGAGGAGATCGTCAAGGAGGAACCCGTCGAAGGCGAGGACGTCGAGGCAGCCCCGGTCGAGGATGTCGAAACGGACCCCATGGATAACACCGACGAACTTCCCGCGGCAAAGCCCAGTACAGGACCCACGGACGAAGCTAGAAACGGCAGCACGGCGCCCGAAGCGGTATTGCCGAGAATTACCGAAGCTTCAGCGACGAACTAATATCGATGCCCGTTGAGTCGGGAAGGGGCTCACCGGCCTCTTCCCGGCCCAGCACCCAGGTCTCCGCGGCGGCCGCCGTGGCCCATTCCTGCATGGCGGGCAGTGATCGCACGGCGTCGATATAGTCTTGCACATTTTTGTCCACGCTGATCCGGTAGGTGTGGAAACGGGCCACGACCGGCGCATAAACAGCGTCGGCGATCGAGAACCCGCCAAATAGAAACTGGCCGCCCGCGCCATGATTTTTCCGGCAATCGCGCCAGATATTGCAAACCCGATCAATTTCGGTCTGCAGGTCGGCCGGTATAGGGAGGCCCGGCCGGTCAGCACGAATATTCATCGGCAGCGCGGCCCGCAGTACGGTGAACCCAGAATGCATTTCCGCGCTGACCGACCGGGCCGTGGCCCGCGCACCCCGATCCTCGGGCCATAAATTCGCCGTTGGCGCCAGTTCGGCGACGTACTCGCAAATCGCCAGGGAATCCCAAACGGTGAGATCGCCGTGGCGCAGCACCGGCACGCGCCCGGCGGCCGAATGTTCGCGAATCCGCGATTCGGTGTCCCGCTGGTCCAGGGGTATGACGATTTCATCGAATGACAGACCCGCCATGCGCATGGCGAGCCATGGCCTCAACGACCAGGACGAATAATTCCTGTTCCCGATAACCAGCGTCAATGACGTCACCGCAGATACCTCCTCCTCGTCGTTGCCCTACCGGGCCGCGCCCGCTACAAACAGCATCGCCGCAACCGCGCCACCGACGCAAGGAGAACCTGCATGTCCATGGATTATCTGATCGAGGATGACGGCGCCCCGTCGGTTCCCCTGACACCAGTCACGCCCGAAACGCTTGCCACACAGGCCGGCGCCATGGCTGGCTGGATAGAAGCATCGGGCTATCGCGGCAAGCCAGGCGCCGTGCTGCTGCTTCCCGGTGGCGAGCACGGCCCCGTCGCCGGCGCGCTGGTGGGTGTCGAAGGGAACGAGGACATCTGGTCATGGGGCGGCGCGGTGCAAGCCTTGCCGCCGGGCAATTACAGGATTGAAGGCGAATTGCCGACGGATGCGGCCAATCGGGCAGCGTTGGGCTGGGCGCTGGGATCATACACTTTCACCCGATACAAACAGAATGACCGGCCCGCGCGCAACCTGGTTTGGCCTTACGGCGCGGATCGGACTTATGTCGCCGCGGCGGCCGGCGCGACCAGTCTGGCACGCGATCTGATCAATACGCCCGCCGCCGATATGGGACCGGCCGATCTGGCCGAGGCCGCGCGGGAACTGACCGGAGAATTCGGCGCCAATTTCGCGGTGACAGTCGGCGACGAGTTGCTTGAACGAAACTATCCGGCCATTCATGCCGTCGGCCGCGCCGCCGCGGTCGCGCCACGGCTGATTGATATAAACTGGGGCGATCCAGGCCACCCCAAGGTAACCCTGGTCGGCAAGGGCGTCTGTTTCGATACCGGCGGGCTGGACCTGAAACCCAGTCGCGGCATGGCCCTGATGAAAAAGGATATGGGCGGTGCGGCGGCGGTGCTGGGATTGGCGCGCATGATCATGATGACCGGACTGCCGGTGCGCCTGAGGGTTCTGGTGCCGGCCGTGGAAAATAGCGTATCGGGCAACGCCATGCGGCCGCGCGACATTCTTCAGACGCGCAAGGGGCTGACGGTGGAGGTCGGCAATACCGATGCCGAGGGTCGACTGGTTCTGGCCGACGCCCTGACCGAGGCAATGTCGGACAAGCCCGATCTGGTGCTTGATTTCGCAACCCTGACCGGTGCCGCGCGCGCGGCTGTCGGAAGCGGACTCGGCGCCATGTTCACCCCCGACGATCGCCTGGCGGAGGATCTGTACCGCCACGGCGTGGGCGAGGACGACCCGGTATGGCGATTGCCCCTGTGGAAGCCCTATCGCCGCATGCTCGACAGCAAGATCGCCGACATCAACAACATCACCGATTCTCCCTACGCCGGCGCCATCACGGCGGCGCTGTTCCTGGCGGAGTTCGTGGACGACGGTGTATCCTGGGCGCATTTTGATATTATGGCCTGGAACCCGGCGGCCCGGCCCGGCCGGCCCGAGGGCGGGGAAGCGATGGCGATGCGCGCGGCCTTCGCGACAATCAAAGAACGGTACGCCGGCGATTGACAGCAACCGGTATAGCGACAATTTGGCCTGATTTTTCTTGTGTCTTGTCGGATCGGACCGTAGATTCAAAGCTTGGCCGAAATAATAAGCAGTGGCTTAAATGGCAGTTACGGATCTTGATCCCCTGGACGTATGGCGCCTCGCGATGGTCGCCAATGTGCGACGTGACGCGCCCGACCTGTCGGCCCGGCAGATGGCCGTGCTGCTAACCGTCTATATGACCGAGCAGCCGCACACGGTCCGCGGGCTGGCCGAGATCCTGAATGTATCCAAGCCGGCAATCACCCGCGCTATCGATCGTTTGGGCGAATTCCAACTGGCGCGGCGCAAAACGGACCCCCGCGACCGCCGCTCGATCATCGTGCAACGCACTGTCAAGGGATCGGTATACTTGGCCGAATTTGCCGAAATCATAAACGAAGCCACGGAAGAGCGCGACCGCGACCACATGGCGCTGGAAGCGCGTCAGGCCAAGGCCCAGGCGAAGAAATCCGCCGCCGCAAAGCCCGCCAAACAAAAAGACGTAGCCGCAAAACCCTCCAAGGCAGCCGCACCAGCAGGAAAAAAGAAAGAACCGGCGGCCAACTGACCCGTTATGACTCAGCCGGCGTCCGCCATACTGGGCTTTGCATCCTCGACCCTGAGATAGACCAACAGCGCCAGCAGGGTTATGGCGCCGAGGAAACCGAATACCACCCGGTAGGCAAAGGCCGGATCGGCTGCATCGGCAAACCGTTCGACGATGATGCCGGAAATCCACTGCATCAGAAACACAGCCCCGATCGCCACTGAATTCTGCACCGTCAGGCCGCGCCCGACCAGATGTTCCGGGAAGATCGCCCTGGCATGGGCATGCAGGACCATTTGATAGGGCCCGACCAGCCCGAACAGAACCAGCAGCACAATCGCCTGCCAGAGCGTCGGGTCGGGAAGAACCATCAACAGCCCCAGGACCAGGACCGTTGCGACCGCGGCAGCGACCACGATCCATTTTCGTGTGTCGAAAATCCTGTCGAGCGGGCCCATCGCCATGACACCCACGAGTATCGCCACATTGATCGCCAGCAGCACGTTGCCGCGCGCAATCGCATCCAGCCCATGCACCTCGGTAAGATAGGGGCCGGCCCAAAGCGCGCCGATCGTCATTAACACGGGATAACCGACGAACTGCATGGCGCTGACATACCACAGGCGTTTTTCCCGCAGCACCTGGCTTAATCCGGCAATGACCTGACGCGCGGTCTCAGGTTTTCGCGCCAGCGCGGGGTGGCCCTGCGGCGCATCGCGGATCACGGCGTAAAGCAGAATCGCCATGCCCACGGTAATCGCCGCCATGCCGACGAACGAGCCGCGCCAGCCGATGGCCTGGCTGGATGCCGCCAACGGCGTGGTCGCCAGCAGGTTGCCGACGCCGCCGACGGAAAAGATCAACGCCGCCAGCGTGCCGAACCGGTCCTGCGGAAACCAGCGGGCGAAAACCACCATCGATCCCATCAGGCCCGCCGCGCAGCCGACCCCCATCAGACCGCGCGCAAAGGCCAGGCTGCCCTCGCTTTCGCTTGCCGCAAAAAGCAGCGACCCGGCAACCGCCAGCATCAACAGCGCCGGCATCACGATGCGCGGTCCGAACCGGTCCAGCAATACGCCGGTCGGCACCTGCATCAGGGCAAAGGTCAGGAAGAATACCCCCGTAATCGCCCCCATCGACTCGTGCGAAATAGAAAGTTCCGCCATCAGTTCCGGTGCGATTACCGCGTTGGCGGATCGGTAGAACTGGCTGGCCACATAGCCGGTGCACAGCGCCGCGACGATGACGATGCCGGCGCGCGAGGAAACAGTATCGGCCATGCTCAGTATCCCGCCTCAGGGTCGACAATATTGGACGGCGGCTCGCCGCACCGGATGCGCTGGATATTTTCGATGACCTGGCGCACCGCGCCGTCGGGGTCCGTCAGGCTGGCGTTATGGGGGGTGATCGTCACCCGGGGATGGCCCCAGAAAGGATGATCGGCCGGAAGCGGCTCCTCGCGAAACACGTCCAGCGTCGCCTCTGACAATCGCCCGGACTCCAGCGCCGCCAGGATATCCTCCTCGACCTGATGACCGCCGCGCGCCGCATTGATCAGGCTGGCGCCCCTGGGCAATTTTCCGAACAGTTCATCATTCAAAATACCCCCGGTTTCCGCCGTCAGTGGCAGCAGGCAAACCAGTATTTCCGAACGCGCCAGGAAGGCGTCCATCGCGAAATCCCCATGGAAGGATTCGACACCGGGGATATCCTTGGGCGTTCTCGACCATCCCGCGACATCGAATTCCAGCGCCGCCAGGGCCAGCGCGGCCGCGCGGCCGAGTTCGCCCATCCCCAAGATTCCGACCTTGCGCGATGGCGCGGTGGGGACCTCTATCATTTCCCATTTTTCCGCGCGCTGGTTCGTCTCCATCTCGCGCTGGCGGCGGTGATGGCGCAGCACGTGGAGCACGACATATTCGGTCATGCCGCGTGTCAGCTCAGGCTCGACCATGCGTACCACCGGCACGCCTTCGGGCAATTCCGGGTCACTGAACAAATGATCGACCCCGGCGCCGACCGAAAAAATAGCCTTCAGGTTTGGAAATCCGCGCAATACGCCGCGCTCCGGCTTCCAGACCACCGCAAATTCAATGTCGGCGATGTCGCCGGGCTCGTTCCACATGCGGATGTCGAGCTCCGGCATCTGTTTCTGGAAAGCCGCGCCCCAGGCGGCGGCGCGCGCCGCATCGGTGCGGAAAATCAGCGCCATGATTTACGCCCGGCCAAGCCGCCCATCAATAGCCGTCTTCCGGGTGGGCGATGTTCGGCAGGGGCTCGCCGTTACGAAAACGCATGATGTTTTCGGCGACCGCCTTCGCCGCCGTTTCCGGGAAGGGATCACCGCCGGAATGCGGGGTAACGGCGATTCTCGGATGGGACCAGAAGGGGTGGTCCGGCGGCAAGGGTTCGGTGCGGAACACATCCAGCGTCGCCTGGCTGATCTGGCCCGATTCCAGGGCGTCCAGCAGGTCCTGTTCCACAAGATGGTCGCCGCGCCCGGCATTGATCAGGCTGGCGCCCCTGGGCATCGCCGCGAAGAGTTCCGCATTCAGGATATTCTCGGTCTGCGGCGTCTTGGGCAGGATCGAGACCAGGATATCCGAACGCGCCACCATATCCATCAACCGCCCCTCGCCATGGAAGGATTCCACGCCGTCCACCTGCTTGGGCGCGCGCGACCAGCCGGCGAGTTGGAAGCCGATTGGCTTCAGCATCCCGGCCGCCGTGCCACCCAGCACGCCCAGTCCCAATATGCCAACGCGGCGCGTCCATGCCGGCGGGGCGAAATATTCCTCCCAGACCTTCGCACTCTGCTGTTCGGCGAAGCGCAGCTGGTCCTTGTGGTGGCGCATTACATGCAGCACGATATATTCCGCGACCCCGGCGGTCAGCGAGGGTTCGACCATGCGCACCACCGGCACGTCCGGCAAGTCGGGGTCGTAGAACAGATGATCCACGCCGGCCGCCATCGAAAAAATAATCTTCAGGTTCGGAAATTTCGCCAACCCGCCCAATGGCGGCTTCCAGCAGAGCGCCATGTCGATTTCCGCCGGATCGCCGGGTTCGTCCCAGACCCGGAAATCCAGATCGGGGATATGTTTTTTCAACTCCGGACCCCACAACTCGGCGGGGTTGATCGGGGAATAGAATATCAGGGCCATGGGAATTCCGTTCTAGGTACTGACGACGCCGCTCTCCACCGCCTTCAATTCGAAGGCGGCGGCCATCAGCGCCTGGGTATAGGGGTCTTGCGGGTTATCGAATATCTCATCGGCCGAGCCTTGCTCGACCACTTTGCCGGCGCGCAGCACGATGACGTCGTCGGCCAGCGCGCGCACGACCTTCAAATCGTGGCTGATGAATAGGTAGGCCAGCTTGTGCTTTTCCTGGAGGTCGCGCAGCAGATCGACGATCTGCGCCTGCACCGACATATCCAGCGCCGAGGTCGGCTCGTCCAGCACGATGAAGCGGGGTTTCAGCACCAGGGCGCGGGCAACGGCGATGCGCTGGCGCTGGCCGCCGGAAAATTCATGGGGATAGCGGTGCCTCCAATCGGGATCCACGCCGACCTCTTCCAGCGCCTGGACCACCAGTTCATCGCGCTCCTTGCGGTCGCCGATATTATGCACCGCCAGCCCCTCGGCGACGATTTCCGCAATCGACATGCGGGGGCTGAGGCTTCCGTATGGGTCCTGAAACACCACCTGCATTTCCCGCCTTAGCGGGCGCATGTCGTTCGAATGCAGACCCTGGATATCGCGCCCGTCGAAGGCGATCGCGCCGGTGCTGCGCTCCAGCCGCAGCAGCGCCATTCCAAGGGTCGTCTTGCCCGACCCGGATTCGCCGACAACGCCGACCGTATGGCCCTGGCGCACGGTCAGCGACACGCCGTCCACGGCGCGCACGTAATCGACGGTGCGGCGGAGCACGCCCTTCTTGATCGGAAACCAGACCTTCACGTCCTCACCGGACAGCACCACGCCGGCATCCGCCGGTCCCGGCTTCTTGCGCCCCTTGGGCTCGGCGCCCAGCAGGTGTTTGGTATAGGCATGTTGCGGATTGTCGAAGATGGTTTCCGTCTCGCCCTGCTCGACGATCTCGCCCTCGGTCATCACGCAGACCCGGTCGGCCATGCGGCGAACAATGCCCAGATCGTGGGTAATGAACAGCATTGCCATGCCCATCTTCCGCTGCAGTTCCTTCAGCAGCACCAGGATTTGCGCCTGAATGGTGACATCCAGCGCCGTTGTCGGCTCGTCGGCGATCAGCAGGTCGGGCTCGTTGGCCAGCGCCATGGCGATCATCACGCGCTGGCGCTGGCCGCCGGAAAGTTCGTGCGGATAGGCGGTGAGACGCTGTTCGGCGTTCTTGATGCCGACCAGGTCCAGCAACTCCAACACCCGCGCACGCGCCTGGGCCGGGTTCATGCCCTTGTGGACATACAGCACCTCGGACACCTGCTTCTCGATATTGTGCAGCGGGTTCAGCGAGGTCATCGGCTCCTGAAAGATCATCGCGATCTCATTGCCGCGCACATGGCGCATCCCGCTGTCGGGGGCGCCAACCAGTTCCTGCCCGCGGAATTTGATCGAGCCGTTCGGGTGACGCGCCAAGGGGTAGGGCAAAAGCTGCAGCACGCTAAGCGCCGTCACCGACTTGCCGGAACCGGACTCGCCGACCAGCGCCACGGTCTCGCCCTTGCCGATCGTGAAGGAGACATGGCGCACCGCCTCCACCGCCCGGCCGGGCAGATCGAAGGTGACGGACAAATCGTCGACGCTGAGCAGTTTTTCTTCGGCCATTCCCTTACCCCTGAACCTTGCGCGGATCGAAAGCATCACGCACGCCCTCGCCGATGAATACCAGAAGCGACAGCATGATGGCGATCACGAAAAAGGCGGTGAACCCGAGCCAGGGCGCGTGGAGGTTATCCTTCGCCTGGTTCAGCAGTTCGCCAAGGGAAGGCGACCCAACCGGCAGCCCGAAACCAAGGAAATCCAGAGCCGTCAGTGTCGTCACCGATCCGGCGGTGATGAAAGGCAGAAAAGTGATCGTCGCCACCATTGCGTTGGGCAGGACATGCCGTTGCATGATCTTGACATTCGAGACCCCGAGCGCGCGCGCGGCCTTCACATAGTCGAAGTTCCGGGCGCGCAGGAATTCCGCCCGCACCACGCCAACCAGCGCCGTCCATGAAAACAGCAACATCAGGCCGAGAAGCCACCAGAAATTAGGCGTTACGATGCTGGCCAGGATGATCAGCAGGAACAGGACGGGCATGCCGCCCCATATTTCTATCAGGCGCTGGCCTATCAGATCGGTAAGGCCGCCGAAAAAACCCTGGACTGCGCCGACGAGAACGCCGACGATGGAACTCAGCACGGTCAGTATCAGGCCGAACAATACCGAAATCCGAAACCCATAAATCAGACGCGCCACCACATCGCGCGCTTTATCGTCGGTACCAAGCCAGTTATCCGCCGTCGGCGCCGTCGGCGCGGGACCAGGCGTTTCAGCTATGTGGGTGTCGTAGGAGTAGGGAACAATCGGCCAGACAAGCCAGCCCGCCTCCTCGATCAATTCCACCACCACCGGGTCGGTATAAACGGCTTCCGTCGGGAAAAATCCGCCAAACTCCGTTTCCGGGTATTCCCACAGAACAGGCACATAGAAAGCCCCGTCATACCGGACCAGCAGCGGTTTATCGTTGGCGATGAATTCCGCCGGCAACGAGATAACGAGCAGCGCCAGGAAAATCCACAAAGACCAGTAACCGCGCCGGTTTTTCTTGAAATTGTTGATTCTGCGCCGGGTTATCGGCCGGATCGATAAGAAGAAGAAGCGGTCATGCGCCATGGGCCGTTCAGACCCCCCGGCTTTCAAAGTCGATGCGCGGATCGATGAGCATGTAAGCCAGATCACCGATCAGATTCAGCAGCAGACCCAGCAGCGTAAAGAAATAAAGCGTCCCGAACATGATGGGATAATCGCGCTGGATAATCGCCTCGAACCCAAGCAAACCAAGCCCGTTCAGGGAAAAAATCACTTCGATCAACAGGGCACCGGTAAACAGGACCCCGATAAAGGCGGAGGGAAATGCCGCGATAACGATCAGCATTGCGTTCCTGAACACGTGGCCATAGAGCACACGTCGTTTCGTCAGGCCCTTGGCCCTGGCCGTGACGACATATTGCTGGTGAATTTGATCCATGAAGGAATTCTTGGTCAGCATCGTCAGGCCGGCAAAACCGCCGATCACCATGGCCAGGATCGGCAACGCCATATGCCAGAAATAGTCGGCGATGCGCGCCGGCCAAGAAAGCTCGTCCCAGTTCGGCGAGGTAAGGCCCCGCAAAGGGAACCAGTCGAAATAGGACCCGCCCGCGAGCAACACGACCAGCATGATCGCGAACAGAAAGGAGGGCACCGCGTTGCCGACGATCACGACGCCCGATGTCCAGACGTCGAATCGCGAACCGTCGCGAACCGCCTTGGCGATGCCCATCGGAATCGAAATCAGGTACACCAGCAGCGTCGTCCATATGCCCAGCGAGATCGAGACGGGCATGCGGTCGATCACGAGATCGACCACCTTCTGGTCCTTGAAGAAGCTTTCGCCGAAATCGAAGGTGAGGTAATTACCCAGCATCTTGAAAAAGCGTTCATGCATCGGCTTGTCGAAGCCGAACTGCTTTTCCAGTTCCGCGATGAATTCCGGGTCCAGTCCCTGGGCGCCACGATAGACGCTGTCGCCGCCACCGGGTTGCTCCGCGGCCCCATTGCCGCCAGCAACCTCGCGGCCGGCCTCGCCGCCGACTCGCGCCGTGGCCTCGACCGCCGTGCCCTGTATTCTGGCGATGATCTGTTCGACCGGGCCGCCCGGCGCCGCCTGAACGATCACGAAGTTCAACACCATGATGCCGAACAGCGTCGGGATCACCAGCAGCAGGCGTCTGACGATATAGGCGAGCATGGCGGGCAGGCCCCTTCGCGTCTATTTCTGGCCGCGCCCTTTGGCTTCCAGATTTCTTTCCTTCACCGGGTCGACCCACCAGGTGAACAGGCTCGTGCCCCGGTCGGGAATTACCGACGGCCGCGAAAACTTGTCCCAGGACAGGACGCGATCATAGGGCCCATGCCAGTGCGGAATGACGATATGGCTCCACTGCAACACTCGGTCCAGCGCGCGGGTGCGCTGGACAAGTTCTTCGCGAGTCGGCGCCGCGATAACCAATTCGATAAGCTCGTCGATAACGGGATCCTTGATACCGCTGAAGTTCCGGCTGCCCTTGCGGTCCGCGGACTCAGAGCCCCAGAAATTGCGCTGCTCGTTGCCCGGCGACATGGATTGCCCCCAAGTCCAGACGATCATATCGTAATCGTAGTTGTTCAGGCGTTCCTGATACTGGGCCGGGTCGACCGTGCGCACCTTTACCTCGATGCCCAGCCGAACGAGATTTTTCTTGAAGGGCAGGACGACCCGTTCGAACAGGGGGCTGACCAGCAGAACCTCGAACTCCATGACCTTGCCGGTTTCGGTATGGGTCAGCTTGCGGGTCGCTGTATTGATGTCCCAGCCGGCTTGTTGCAGCTGCGTCAGTGCGTAACGCAATTGTTCGCGGTTATTGCCCGAACCGTCGGTGACGGGCGGGGTGTAGGTCCTGGTAAAAATCTCCGGCGGCAGGCGGTCGGCAAAACCCGCCAATATCTCCCGCTCGCGGCCCTGGGGCAGCCCGTTGGCCGCCAGTTCGGAATTCTGGAAGAAGCTGCGGGAGCGGGCGTACTGGCCGTAAAACAGGGTCTTGTTCGACCATTCGAAATCGAAGCCATAGGCCAGCGCCTGGCGCACCATGGGATCCTTGAAGATTTCGCGCCGCATATTGAACACGAATCCCTGCATGCCGGCCGACCGCTTGTGCGGAATTTCTTCCTTTTTCAGGCGGCCGTCCCTGACCGCCGGGATGTTGTAGGAGGTCGCCCAGTGGCGCGACGAGTTTTCGTCGCGATAGTCCACGGCGCCGGACTTGAAAGCCTCGATGGCGACGGTGGAATCGCGGTAATAGTCGTAGCGGACCTTGTCGAAATTGCTGGACCCGACATTCACGGCAAGCCGCGCCCCCCAGTAATCGGAAACCCGCACATAGGTGATCGAACGGCCGGGCTCGAAGGAGTCGATCCTGTAGGCGCCGCTGCCAAGCGGCGGCTCCAGCGTCGTCGCCTCGAAATCCTTGTTTTCCCAGTAATGTTTGGGAAGCACGGGAAGTTGGCCGATAATCAGCGGCAGCTCGCGGTTTTCGCCCCGCACGAAGGTGAACTTGACCGACCGGTCGCCCGTCTTCTCCACCTTTTCCACGCTGGCGTAGTAATAGCGGTAGAAGGGATCACCCTTTTCGCGGAGCGTATTGAAGGTCCAGATTACATCCTCGACCGTAATGGGCTTGCCGTCATGCCATCTGGCGTTGGCACGCAGGGTGAATGCGACCCAGGACCGGTCCTGCGGCACCTCCACCGTCTCGCACAGCAGGCAATATTCCGAAAACGGCTCGTCGAGAGAATTCATCATCAGCGAATCGTAGATCAAACCCAGGGAAATGGCCGGTTGGCCCTTGATGATGAAGCCATTGAAGGAATCGTAGCTGCCGGTGGCCGCAAGCCGTACCTCGCCGCCCTTCGGCGCCGCGGGGTTCACGTAATCGAAGTTCCGGAATCCAGCCGGGTATTTCAGGTCGCCATGCATGGCGAGGCCGTGGCCCTTGTAGGTTTCGGCGGCCGTGGCGCCCGTCGCCAGCGAAGCGGTAAGCAGAAGGGTTGCGGTTGCGGTAGCGAGGCGATTCATTATGTCGAATTCCTGTTGTTCGGTCACGATTGGCCGGGAGTGTACCCGAAAAAAAGCTCGGTGGCAGGGCGAAAACAAGTGAATATCGCGGGAGTTTGGTAAAAATTCAGATTCATTGACTCGCATTAACCATTTTTTCGCCATATACGGTTACAATCGTTAAGAAGACGGAATAGACTACAAGGGCAGGGTGGATTCGTGGAACAGTTCCAAATGGAAAAAAAGACCTGGATCGCGCACTATATTTATGCGTCGGACGACGGGTCGGCGCGTACGCGCATTCGCAAGATCATGGCGGCGGATTATGACGCCGCGGTGCAGTTCGCGGCCAACGATTCGCCGGCCGAGGAATTCGTGGTTTCGGTCTATCCGGAATCCGACGACCAGTATCTCGGCCTGGTCCGCGGCGCCGCGATGCGCATGAGCGGGCGCGGCAGCGGCGGGGATAATTAACTCCCTCGCGCCACGGCTTCGATGTGGCGCTGGAAACCGGGCTCGGCCATGAGCTTTCGGCAGCGCTCGAACCGGCCCACCGCATAGGCCCAAAAATCCTCCACCGGATTATCGTTGGCGTGCTGGATCACGCCCCACAGCGTCCACAGCAAATCGCACATCGCCTTGTACAGCACCATGCGGCCCAGTTGATCCGCCGGCGGCGGGCCGTCGAAATAAGCGAACATCATCGCCTCGTCCTGCGCCGGCCCGAATTCCGCCTCGACCGACAAATCGCCCAGATCCCACATCGGGTCGTTATTGCCTGAATATTCCCAATCGACGATCCACATGCGCTCACCCGTATCCAGGAAATTCTCGGCCAGCGGATCGCAATGGCAAGGCGCGAGTTTGGCCGGGTGGGCCGCCAGCGCCTTGCGCACCGAATCGGCCTCACGCTTCACATCCTCATAACCGTCGGGAACCGCCGCCTTGAGGTCCGCCAGCAGGGCCAGATATTCGTCCATCTTTTCGAACACATCAAAGACCGTCTGGAAGTCCTTGCCGCAGTTATGCATCCGCCGGAACGCCAGGGCCGCGCGCTGGCAGGCGCCAATGTCCTGGAAACGCTCGGCATTCATGGTGGCGGCGCCGCCGATGTAGTCGGCCAGCATCAGCCCATCTGATTCGTCGAAGAACAGCACCCCGGCACTGACATCCGCATCCGCCGCAACCCGCGCATTGTGGCCCTCCACCGCGCGGTCGATGTAATCCTCCGTCCCGTCGCCGGCGAGGCGCAGCAGGTAATCCGTACCGTCCAGCCCAACCCGGTAAACCAGATTTGTCAGCCCGCCCAGACGCTCGACGCTGTCCGGTTCGCGCCCCTGAAACAGCGGAATTCGTCTTATTGCCTCGGCTACTTTTATGTCCATTGTCGGCTCCCGTTCCTGAAGTCTTCCGCGATCATTATGGCCGGATATCCGGTTTGTGGGAAGCTGTTGAAGGCTGTGGTTTTGTGTGGTGATAATCTCAATGCTGTGAAATTATCCCGGATACGCAATCGACGGGAACAGGGGCGCAACATGACCGGCAATCTTCCACAACAAGCCAATATCGTCATCATCGGCGGCGGCGCCATCGGCTGTTCGATCGCCTACCATCTGGCGAAGATGGGGGTAAAGGACATTTTGCTGCTGGAAAAAAGCGGTCTGACCCATGGTTCCACGTGGCACGCGGCGGGATTGGTGGGGCAGCTTCGCCCGTCGCGCAACGTCACCCGCATGCTGCAGGCCAGCGTCGAGCTCTATGACCGGATCGAGAAAGAGACCGGCCAGAACCCGGACTGGAAGAAGGTTGGCAGCCTGCGCCTCGCCTCGTCGCAAGACCGCTGGACCGAGATCAAGCGCGCCGCCACCACGGCAAAAAGCTTCGGGCTGGAAATGCATCTGATAAGCCCGAGGGAAGCCCAGGACCTGTTCCCCATCATGACCACCGACGGCGTGGTCGGCGCCGCCTATATCCCGTCTGACGGCTATATCGATCCGTCGGGCATCACCCAGGCGCTGGCCAAGGGCGCGCGCATGAACGGCGCGACCATCATCGAGGGCGTGCGCATCACCGGCATCGAGGTAACGGGCCGCCGCGCCACCGCCGTGGTCACCGACCAGGGAACCGTCAAGGCCGAGATCGTGGTCAATGCGGCGGGCATGTGGGGCCGCGACATCGGCGCGCTGGCCGGGGTCAACATCCCGTCTGTCGCGGTCGAGCATCAATATCTGATTACCGAGCAAATCCCCGACCTGCCGAAATCCATGCCAACCATGCGCGACCCGGACCATCTGCTCTATTACAAGCCGGAGGTGAACGGCTTCGTGGTCGGCGGGTTCGAGGCAAACCCCGCGCCGTTCGGCCGGGAGGGCATGCCCCAGGGCTTCGCGCGCGAACTGCTGCCGTCGAACTTCGAACAGTTCGAGGGGCTGGCCGAGGCCACCGCGATGCGCACGCCGGCGGTGATGGAGGTCGGCGTGCGGCAATTGCTGAACGGCCCGATCCCTTGTTCGCCCGACGGCGAGTTCATCATGGGGCTGGCCCCGGAGCTGGACAATTTCTTCGTCTCCTGCGGTTTCTTTTATGGCATCGCGGCGGCCGGCGGCGCGGGGCTGCGCATGGCCGAATGGATCGTCGACGGCGCGCCCAGCGTCGATCTCTGGCCGCTGGATATTCGCCGGTTCGGCGCCTTCCACGACAGCAGCCGCTATGTCTTCGACTCCGCCGGCGCCATGTATGAAGACCACTACCTGATGGCCTGGCCCGAGCGCGAAAGCGACACCGCGCGTGGCGCCCGGCGCAGCCCGCTCTATCAGATCCTCAAGGACAAGGGCGCAGTATATGGCGGGAAATTCGGCTGGGAACGCCCCAACTGGTTCGCACCGCCGGGCACCGAGCCCGAGGATGTTTACAGCTATGAACGCGGCAACTGGTTCGACGCGGTGGGCGCGGAATGCCGGGCGGTGCGCGAGCGCGTCGCCCTGATCGACCAGTCCAGCTTCGCCAAGTTCGAACTGTCCGGCCCGAAGGCCTTCGAGACTCTGCAGCGGATCGCCGCCAACGACCTGGACCGGCCGACGGGGTCGGTTACCTATACCCAGTTCTGTAACGAAAAGGGTGGCGTGGAGGCGGACCTGACCATCACGCGACTGGCCGAGGACCGGTTCTATATCGTCACCGGCAGCGGCTTCGGCACCCGCGACGGCAACTGGATCACCCGCAATATGCCGCATGACGGGTCGGTCACGCTCAGCGAGGTGACGTCGGGCTGGGGCGTCGTCAATCTCTGCGGGCCCCATGCGCGCGACGTGCTGGCGAAGGTGAGCGAGAACGACGTCTCCAACGAGGTCCTGCCCTTCGGAAGCTGCGGTTTCATCCGCATCGGCTATGCCCCGGTGCGCGCGCTGCGGGTCGGTTATGTCGGCGAGCTGGGCTGGGAGCTGCATATCCCCACCGAATATGTCGCCCATGTCTACGAGCTATTATGGGAGGCCGGGCAGGAATTTGGCATCGCCGACGCCGGTTACCGCGCCATCGAGTCGCTACGGCTTGAAAAAGGCTATGTCTACTGGAGTTCCGACGTGACCCCCGACTACACGCCCTACGAGGCCGGCGTCGGTTTCTGCGTCGCGCTGGACAAGGGCGATTTCATTGGTCGCGCGGCGCTGGCCAAGGCGAAAGAAGCCGGCCCGCGCCAGAAACTATGCCGCTTTACCCTGGAGGCCGACGCTCCGGTCCGCGCCGGCGCCTGCATATTGCGCGCGGGCAAGGTACTGGGCGTCACCAGCAGCGGCGGCCACGGCCACGCCATCGGCAAGCCTATCGCCTACGGCTATATAGCGGCGGAAGAGGCTGGCTATGACGACTACGAAATAGAAGTCCACGGCGAGATCTACCCCGCCAAACGCCTGACCCGCGCGGCGTATGACCCGGAACGGAAACGGTTGCTCTCGTAGAGCGTTTCAAGGCTGGCTGGCGTCGGCCCGCTCTCTGGAGAGTGGCCGAGTGGCGCATCCTTCGTCAGGCTCAGGATGAGGCGTTATTTTTAATTTCAAATACTTACTCCTCATCCTGAGCCTGTCGAAGGATGCGCCGGGAAGTAGCCTCGCCGCCGAAAGCGTCGGCGACGATCAGCCTGCAAATACCCCGGAGGTCTTCGCCGAGGCAATTACCTTAAAAACTGCCCCACCTTCGCCTCGAGCAATTTTACAAGCGCCGGATCCAGGTATTCGTAGTTGTCGGGGATATCGAGGCAGATTACCCGTTTGCCGTTCAGGTGCTTGCGAAAACGCTTCGACAGTTTGGTTCGGTGGGTTTTTTCCATTACGAAGATAATATCGGCCCATTCGATCTGTTCCGTCGACAGGGGGGCATCGGCATCGGCGAGCAGTCCCGCCGAATCCGTTTCAATGTCCGGCCAAGTCGAAAAAACATGCTCGGCGGTGGGGCTGCGCAGCCGGTTGCGGCTGCAGAGGAAAAGAACCTTCTTCATGAGTTTCCGAGCCTATCGTGCAAGGATTAAGTAAGTCGAAAGACTATTGCCTGAAATGAGCCGGGGCCATAACGTTCATTGTTCGAAAAATTCGCATGGTGACGCTCATGGCCGCTCTCGCCTCCATCGCCGATACGCAACGCTATCCGTTGACGAAATCCACTTTCCGGGATTCCTGCCGCAAGACGTTGGCGGAAACCGGAATCCTAGTTTTGCCGGAATTCCTGTTGTCCGAGGCAACGCTGAGCGTTTGCCGCGAAGGCGACCGGATGCGGGACCAGGCGTATTTTTGTGTCCAGAACCACAATGCCTATCTGGGCCCGCCGGACCCGGATTACCCGGCCGATCACCCCCGCAATCGCAAGGTTGTCTCGTCGAAGGGCTGTATAACCGACGACCAGGTGGCGAAGGATTCGCCCCTGCGCACGCTGTATGATTCCACCGAATTTCGCGATTTCCTGTGCGCCGTGCTGGGCGAAAAATCGCTGTATGAATATGCCGACCCCCTGTCGTCCATCAACCTGAACTTCGCCCACCGGGGCCAGGAGCTGGGCTGGCATTTCGACAATTCGTCCTTTTCGATCACGCTGATGGTTCAGGAGCCCGAGGAAGGGGGCGCGTTCGAATATGTCACCGCGATCCGCGATGCCGATGCCGGCGAGATGAATTTCGAGATGACCGCACGCGTTCTCGATGGCCATATTGAGCCGAAGCGGCTGATCGCGGAAGCCGGTACACTGGTTTTGTTTCGTGGCCGCAACGCAATCCACCGCGTGGCGCCGGTTGCCGGCGACCGCGCCAGAATGCTGGCCGTGCTGGCTTATAACTCCCTGCCGGGCATCGCCCTTTCGGAGTCCGCGCGAATGACCTTCTTCGGGCGCCTGGATTAGAGCAATATCCGGTCGGATCGAACCGAATCGGTTCAATCCGACCGGATAAAATTGCTCTACATATTAAGAAGATAGAGCATCTTTATCCGATTAATTGGATCGCATAAGCGATTCCAATTGATCGGATGATGCTCTAGAGCCCAAAATTGTTGCGCGGTTTCGTTCGCGTCATTACAGTCCCGGCGGCCAATCAGGAAGGGAACCAGGCATATGGCAATCAAGGCGATTACATTCGATCTGTGGGACACGCTGATCGATGACGAAACCGACGAGCCGAAGCGCAAGGCGCAGGGCCTGCGCAGCAAGCCCGACGAGCGCCGGCATCTGGTCTGGGAGGCCCTGAATGCGATCGAGCCGATTGACATGGCAAATGTCGAACTGGCCTACGCCACCGCCGACGCCGCCTTCCGCACGGTCTGGCACGACCAGCATATCACCTGGGAAATCGCCGACCGGCTGCGGGTTGTCCTCAACGGCCTGGGCCGCGCGCTGCCGGACGATGTTTTCGCGCGCATCGTCAAGGAACATGAGGAGATGGAGGTCATCATTCCGCCCGACACCATCGCCGGCGCGAAAGAGGCCCTGGAGAACCTGGCCGGGCGCTACAAGCTGTGCATCGCCTCCGACACCATCGTCTCGCCGGGCCGTTGCCTGCGCGACCTGCTGGAGGTTCACGGGCTGAAGCAGTATTTTACGGGCTTCGCCTTTTCCGACGAGGTCGGCCATTCCAAGCCGCATAAATCGATGTTCGAATCGGCGGCCAGCCAGATGGGCTGTGAAATCCCGGAAATGATGCATATCGGCGACCGCGACCATAATGACGTGAAGGGCCCGCAGGCGCTGGGCATGAAGGCGATCCTGTTTATCGCCAAGCGCGCCCACGACAAGGATACGACAAGCGCCGAGGCAATCTGTAACAGCCACGCCGAACTGCCCGCGGCGATCGACCGCGTGGCGGGATGTTGAAGACTTTTTTCGGCTGACGCCGAAGCGGCACCGGCCCGCTCCCCCACCCGGCCACCCACAGCGTACAATGTCGTTGGGTGGCCGGGTGGGGGAGCGGGCCGGTGCCGCCGAAACTAAAATAAAGGAGCCATCGGCCATGCCCGACAATCTGCGTTTCCTGGTGATCGACGGTTACAACAAGGAAGCCCGCGAGGAACTGGTGGCCGGCGGCGCCAGCATGGCGGCCGACCAGTATACCCGTATGCTGAAGGGCTCGACGCCGGGCGGGGCCGCCGATATCGACGTGCTGTTCCCGGCCGACCCGGGGGTTTCGCTGCCCAGGGGCGCGGAACTGAAGAACTATGACGGCATCGCCTGGACGGGCTGCAGCCTGACCGTCTTCGAGGACGACCCGCGCGTCCATACCCAGATCGAATTCGCCCGCGAGGCCTTCCGCGCCGGCGTGCCAAGCTTCGGTAGCTGCTGGGCGGCGCAAATCGCGGTGGTCGCGGCCGGCGGCCTCTGCGCGCCGAACCCGCGCGGCCGCGAAATGGGCGTCGCCCGCAAGATCGCGCTGACGCCGGAGGGCCGGGGGCATCCGCTCTACGAAGGCAAATCGAGCGTGTTCGACGCCTTCATCAGCCATGTGGACGAAATCACACATTTGCCCCCGGGCGCGGTGCTGCTGGCGTCCAACGATTTTACCCGGGTGCAGTCGGTCAGCGTGACATATCAGGGCGGCGAGTTCTGGGGCCTGCAATACCACCCCGAATACGATCTTCACGAAATGGCGCGCCTGACCTGGTGCCGCATCGACAAACTGATGAGCCTGGGTTTCTTCAAGACGCGCGAGGACGCCGAGGCCCATGTGGACCTGCTGGAAACCCTGCACCAGGACCCGTCGCGCTACGACATCGCCTGGAAACTGGGCATCGATGCCGACATCCTGAACGAGGAAGTCCGCCGCACCGAGGTCCGCAACTGGATCAACCGGCTGGTGATTCCGACACGGCGGAAATAGAAAAACGCGGGTTCGAGCCCATGCGCCAGGGTTTTCCGCGGGTTACAGCGCCGCCGATTCACGATATTATGGAAAATACAGGCGCCGAATATCAGAACATTGCCGAAATTGATGGCCAGCGCGGCCAATCATTCCCTGTGCAGCGGCAAAATCAGTTTGGCTGAAACTCCCGCGTCCTCATTGTTGGCAAGACCCACGCTGCCGCCATGCTGTTCCATGATCTTGCGGACAATCGGCAGCCCCAATCCGACGCCAAACGCCTTGGTGCTGAACATCGGTTCGAACAGGCGCGGCAGCACGTCTTCGGGTATCCCGACGCCGGTATCGCGAAATTCGATCTCAAGATGGTCGGTCGCGCGGTCGACGCCCACCGTCAAGACCCGTCGGTCGCAGGCCGCCGCGCCCTCCATCATTACCATTGCCTGACACGCATTGTCGTAGAGATTGATAACGGCGCGGCGCATTGCTTCGCGGTCAATATCGCAAACCGCATCGCCGGCCTGAAACTCGCGTACAACAGAGACACCCGCGGAGATCGGTTGCGCGTCAAGCACGCCGCCCAGCCAATCCCCGACCTTGACCGCTTCCAATTCGGCGTCGCGAAAGCTACCAAATTCCAGCAGTTCGTCGATGATCCGGTCGCAGCGCACTACATTGCGCTCGATGCGTTCCATCGCGGCATCCACGCTGTAATCGCCATCGGCCAGTTTTTTTCGCACGGCATAGGCGGAGGTTCGCATGGCGCCCAGCGGATTCCTTAATTCGTGGCTCACGGTGGCGGTAAGCTGACCCAGTATTACGAGGCGTTCCTGCCGCAGCAATTCCTCATTGGCCCTTTCAAGGCCTGCCTCGGCCTGTTTTCGCGCCGTAATATCACGGCCGGTGCCGCGGTAACCCAGAAATTCGCCCCTGGCATCGAATTTCGGTTTGCCGCTGGTCTGGAAGCAATGCCGGCCTGTCGGGCGATCGATCCAGTATTCCAGGTCGCGAAATGGGCGATGGGCCGTAATGTCCTGTATGTGGGCTTCCACAACCTCACGATCATGCGCCAGCGCCAGCGTGTCGAAACGTGTGGTATTGAGCCAGTGTTCGAGTGGCAGTCCGGTATGTTCGATCAGGCGCGGCGACACATAGGTGTATCGATGGTCGGCACCGGTCTCCCATACCCAGTCGGCCGCCAGATCGATGATGTCGGCGAGGCGTTCAACATCATCGCCGCCGATACCGCTCGCTGCCTGACGGTGTCGGGCAGACCAGCGGGCATAAACAAAGGCGCCAAAGCCGCCTAGCGCGGCGGCGCCAACAAGCAGGACCAACAATACGACAACCGGCAATTCCATTAGTGGGCCAGATCCTTCAAGCAGAGTTTTCATCCCCGCGCGCCAATATCATATGGGGATATTAGATGCGGAGATTGATCGAAACTTGTTTCGTGCAACCTAAAAGGCGACAGCAAATAATATCTTTTTACCCCGCGCCGGCTTGCGCCCGCTGCGTCAATTCTGTTTTCCGCCCCCCGCTGCCTGGATCCCGCCCAGACCCATCCTCGACATCGGCGCCCTTCTGACCGTCCGGTCACGCTTCCGGGGCGTTGGCCTGGATCGATAACGCCGCAGCTGGCGGAATGCGCCCGATGGGGAGGCTCGCCGTTGGCCGGCCCCTCCGAGCATCCGCGGTCATTGCGAGCGCAGCGCGACAATCCGGAAAGGCCGGCGAGAGACCGGATCGCTTCGCCCGCGACGCCGTGCTGTCCCCGGATTTCCGGACATCTACCTGATCTCCTCCCACCAGCGATGAGATCGAAACGGCTCGCCCATGGTGACAACCTCGCCCACGCGTGGGGTCACCAGATCCACATTATCCGTATTGGCCGCCTTGACCGCCCGTGTAATTGGTTCGTCCCAGTCATGAAACGCAATATTGAACGTTCCCCAACTCACAGGAAGCATGCGGCGCGCCTGAACGGCAACATGCGCCCGAACAGCATCCTCGGGATTCATGTGGCTATAGATCCAGGAAGCACCAGGGCCATATTGCCCGATCTTGATGATGCCCAGATCGAAAGGACCCAACCGGTCGCCGATTTTCTGGAAATGATCGGCAAATCCTGAATCTCCGCTGTAAAAAACGCTGTGCCTGGGCCCGATGACCGACCAGGAAGACCAGAGCGTTGCCTTATAATCGAAAATTTCCCGGCTCGAATAGTGTTGGGCCGGCGTGCAGATTATTGTCAGCCCTCCCATTTCCGTCGATTCCCACCAGTCCAGTTCCGTGATTTGGCGTTCCGGCACTTCCCATTCGTCAAGATGAGCGCCGACCCCAAACGGTACAAAAAACCGCGCCTCTCTGGAAGACAGATATTGGATCGTGCGCATGTCCAGATGGTCGGCGTGATCATGGGAAATCAGTACGGCATCGATTGCTGGAAGATCGGTCATCGCGATAGGCAGAGGATGAAAACGTTTCGGGCCGATTCCATCCACTGGCGAGGCATAGTCCGAAAATACCGGATCGACTAGCAAATGAAGCCCGTCCAGTTCCACATAAACGCTTGAATGGCCGAGCCATATCGCGCGCAATCCAGGAGCGGGTTGCGTTTGCATGGACGCAGGCGGGATGGCCGATATCGGAATGGCCGATGGAGGAACCCGTATCTGATCGCCTAACAGTTGCTCTGTCAGATAGCCCCAGACGTCCCCGGCTTCCAATGGGGGGTGAGGGTGGGTATTCACGAATCTGCCGTCATGATAGTGAGGGGATGCCTGCACCCTTTTTAATCGCTCCCCGGAAACAGTCCCGCCAAACGGCGGCCAGTACCCCAGAAACAAGGCGCCGCCGATCACGACGAACGAAACAACGATAATCGCCCATTTGAGCCCGCGTTTCATGGAACCGATCCCGGTGGGGAGTATGCATGAACGAGGATAACATACCCGGCCTGCCTCCACGAGGGCCGCCCCCGGTCATGTCATATCCGGCCTGAAGAATGGCCCATGATTCCCCGAAACAGCTGCGACGCCTGTGGCGCCGTGCGGCCCCCGATGAGTAGCCGCGATCTCATAAAGCTCTAACTATTCGTTATTATTGTGAAAACCAATTAAATAGGGATACTGTCCCCGGAACTCGACATGAACCCGTAGCCGTATCAGCCTATGCTGCGCGCCTTTTGAAATGCTGCATCCAGGCCCTGTTCGATCGACGTGGCGAGGGGCGAGGCCTTCATGGCCTTAAGCCCGGCGGCCGTCGTTCCCGCATAGGCGATCATCTCGCGGACATGTTCGCCGGGCGAGGCATCCGATTTCGCCAGCACGACTCCGCTCGCGTGGAATAGCTGACGCATGGCGCGATCGGCGATCGCCGGGTCGATGCCGTGTTTCATCGCGTATTCAACCATGCATTCCGCATAGTAGGCGACGAACCCGGGCACCGGGCCGGTCAGCGCCGTGAAAATGTCGATCTGCTCCTCGTTGGGCACCTCGTCGGTCAGGCCGCAAGCCTCGAACAGGCCCCGGGCCGTGTCTCGATCTTCGTCGGTCACACCGTCGCTGGCACACCAGGGAGAATAGGCCAGCCCGATTTCGGCCGCCGGGCTCGACATTGCACGCAGAACCCTGTGGGCGCCTGTTTGTTGTTCGATCCGCTCGATGGATACCCCCGCCATCACCGATATGACCAACCGGTTTTCCGCGTCGATGCCCACCGACGACACCAGATGAGGCGGCACGGAGAGCAGCACGATCCGGCTGGCATCCACGAGCTCCTGATTGCGGGTCGTGATCCGGACGCCGGGCCATTCCTCGAACCCGGAAGCCTTGCCCGACCGGTTGGAAATCCAGAGCTGCTCCGGCGTGACAAACCCGTCGCGAAGCAGGGCGCGGGCAATGGCGCCACCAAGCGCGCCGCTGCCCCCAACGATACCGATGGAATGTGGAGTCGCCATGGCGGATTGATCCCGGTCGCTGTTCATATTCCGTCTTCAAGGACGATACACTACCATAATATCACCGATGGGCGGATTGTCCGCCTGGGTCCCCCGGTTCCCCATCACGATCGCCCCCGCATGCCGCGCCCGGCGGCGCCGGGCATCCGCCGTCATTGCAAGCGCGGCGCGGCAATCCGGAATGGCCGGTGAGAGACTGGATTCCTGCCCCCAGCGGCCCATGGCTCCAGACGCAACCTGTCCCTGATTTATTGTCTCACCCAGGGGGTCCGGTCCAATTGTGTCCCCGGAACTCCAAACCGGGCCCACCCGCGACGATTCGCATTTCGCCAGATGCGCGGGATCCCTGCTATCGTCAGTTTCATGGTCAACATTCCGCCAGCAAAGGACAGTGACATGACAACCGACAACCGCCGCGCCATCCTGATCTCCTCATGCATCCAGGCCGCCGCCCAACTGGTGGCCGCCGGCAAATACGGCGACGAGAAATCGCCGGACTACCCGCTGGACGCGGTCACCAAGATGACCCGGATGATCGCCGACGAACTGCTGCACGACGCCACCGTCGCCTCGGCGGAATATCAGGCGCACGAGAAGTAGAGCGGCGCTGCCCGGCCCCTCCGGGTAGCCTTCCTCACCCAGCGGGCAGATTGCTCCAGGCCTCGCGGACCACGTCTTGCGCGTTTTCGGTAATCGGGTCGCCGTGAGAGAGAATCACCCGGTCGAAATCCCACGCCAGCACGGGCGCCAGCGACGCGCCCGCCGCCGCCCTGTCCTTCCACCCCATGCGATATTCCGGGGCCGGCCGGACCTTGTTCCACATGCGGAAAACCAGCTTCCACCAGAACTTGAGCATCCAATCGACCCCCGGCGTCGCATCGCCGATATTCTCCAGCAGGTCGGTCACGATCAGCGTCCGGGACGGCCGGTGAAAAAACACCACTTCCCATATGATGCGGTTGCCGCGCACCAGCGCCTGATCGAATTCCCCCGCCCAGGCGTCGGGCGGGCGATCCCCCAGGACCCAGTCGAATTTCAGCATCGCATCCTTGCGCTCGATCCCGGGGCAGATATAAAGTCCGGCCTCGGGAAAGAGTTCGCGGGCCTTGCGCAAATGCAGCCAGTGAAAGCTGCCGGGCCCGACAATGAACCGCACCGGCCCAAGCGCATCGATCTCCGCCTTCAACGTGGCGTCGATATCGCCGGGCGAGTGCAGCCAGAGCGACCCGTCCGCCAACCGGACAACAGTCATGCGCGCATTGAACCGGCAGCCCCCGTACCGGATCGGATAGTCGGCCACATAAATCGAATCGTCGAAACAGCGCCGCAACCGTGTTCCTTGTTCGGCCATCGCATATGCCTTTCCA
>CBFDDT010000007.1:0-55677 GCA_965603635.1 uncultured bacterium
TGCCACAGCTGGTTGGGAGCCTCGCGACAGAAGCGCTTGGTGGCGGGCCGGTGGGCGTTCTGCTGGTGCTGCGCCGGATGAGCCTGATGGGCGATGCGCTGGCCCATTCGGTGCTGCCCGGCGCGGCGATCGGTTTCCTGGTTGGCGGGCTGTGGCTGCCGGCCATCGGCATCGGCGGCGCCATCGCCGGGCTGGCGGTGGCGCTGTTGTCGGGCGCCGCCTCGCGCGCCACCGGCCTTGTCGAGGAGGCCAGCCTCGCCGGCTTCTTCCTGATCGCGCTCGCCGCCGGGGTGCTGATCGTCTCGCTGGGCGGCACGGCGGTGGACCTCACCAATCTGCTGTTCGGCAGCGTGCTGGCGGTGGATGCGGCCTCGCTGATGCTGGTCGCCGGCATCGCCAGCGTCACCCTCGGCGCGCTGGCGCTGGCCTGGCGGCCGTTGATCGCTGAAAGCTTCGACCCGGAATTCATGGCGATGGCCGGCGGTGGCGGGCGCTGGCACATGCTGTTCCTGGTGCTGGTGGTGATCAATCTGGTGGCTGGTTTTCAGGCGCTGGGCACGCTGATGGCGCTGGGCCTGATGATCCTGCCGGCGGTGGCGGCGCGGCTGTGGGCCCGCGATGTCTGGCGCATGACGGTCATTGCGGTGGGTATCGCGCTGGCCTCGGGTTATGGTGGGCTGCTGATCTCATGGCATGCCAACGCGCCGTCAGGCCCGGCCATCGTGCTGGTCGCCGGCGCGGCTTATGCGGCCTCGCTTTTCGCCGGCCCGCAAGGCGGCGTTCTGCGTCGCAGGCAGCGGGCATATCATCGACATGGGTAATATACGACATGAATAACCTTCGCCTTTTCGTCTTCTTCTCCCTGTTTTTGACCCTGCCGTGGGCCGCCCCCGCCCGCGCGGAGGAACCCCTGCGCGTGATCGTCAGTTTCTCCGTGCTGGAGGACCTGGTGAAGCAGGTTGGCGGCAAGGATGTCAAGGTGACCAGCCTTGTTCCCATGGGCGGCGAGCCTCACAATTGGGAACCCCGGCCCTACGACGTCGCCGAGCTTGCGGAGGCCGATCTCGTGGTGGTGAACGGGCTGGGGCTGGAAGGCTGGCTTGACCGGCTGATCGCGGCCTCGGGCCATGCGGGACCGATCCTGGTGGCCAGCCGCGGCGTTGACCCCCTCCTTAACGAGGCAGGCACTCCCGACCCGCATGCCTGGCACAGTCCCGCCACTATCGGCCTCTATGCCCGCGCCATCGCCGGCGCTCTCACCGAGTTGCGGCCTGACAGCGCGGATGCATTCGACGCCAACCTGGACGAATTTCTCACCGCGCTGGATAAGCTCGACGCCTGGGCGCGCGGCGCGTTGGCCGCCATTCCGCCAGAACGGCGGGTCATCGTCACCAGCCATGACGCCTTCGCCTGGCTGGGCCGCGACTACGGCATCCAAATTCTTTCGCCGGCCGGGCTGGATAGCGCCGCCCAACCCTCGGCCAAGCGGCTGGGTGAACTGGTGGCGGAAATCCGCGCGACCGGGGTCCGCGCGGTCTTTCTCGAGGCCGGCGGCGATCCGCGCCTCGCCAGCGTCCTGGCCGAGGAGGCCGGCATCGCCGTCGGCGCGGCTCTTTTCGCCGGCACCCTGACCCCCGAATGCGACGCCGCCGCCAGTTACCTGTCCATGTGGCGCTACAATTTCATCGAAATGCTCAGGGCCATGTCGCGCTGAACCTACGCGCCCGGGTTATCTGGCCGGGCGGGCCAGCGTTGGCTTCCCGCTTTTCAGCTTTCTCGTCGGCTTTCGCCTTTCAAATTCGGCATTTTCCGGATAGACTCCGGGCTCATGAAAAACACAGGCCGCAACGATATCCGGTCAGACAGGAATAATTGCCATGGCGCGCAAACCCAACTATCAGTTCGAGCGTATGGAGCGCCAGAGGGCCAAGGACGCCAAGAAAGCAGCGCGACTTGAGGCCAAAAGAAAAAAAGCGGAAGAAGGCAATATCGAGAACGATGACGTTGAGTCGCCCGGCGGCGAATCCGATGGCGCCCCCTCGGACACGCCGGACTGACCCCGGGAAGACGACGCCCCGGATCGGTAAACCCGCGACGGCGACTTTTCCCGACAGGCCTTCCCTGTAACCGGGGCATGCCGTCTCCCGAAATCCATCCCCCGAATTCGGGTAATGACAAGAATTCCCGATTACCCCGCCGCCCCTTCATAGGCAAACCGCGACGAAAACCCGCATTTTCCTTCATGCGTTCCCGCAGATCGCCCGCCGGATCAAGCGCTGCCTGTACCCTCTACGCCTGCTCAAACCCCCGCTTCACTTCCCAGTCGGTCACCCGGCGGTCGTATTCCATCTGCTCCCATTCGCCGGTGTGCAGATAATGTTCGATAACCTCGTCACCAAATGCCGCGCGCAGGATCTTGCCGCGTTTCAGCTTCTCCAGCGCCTCGCGGAGCGTCTTGGGGATATGGCGGGCCTTTTTGCTTTCATAGACGTTGCCCTTCATCATTTGCGGCGGTTCCAGCTTGTTTTCCACGCCATAGAGGCCAGCGGCCAGGATGGCGGCATAGGCCAGATGCGCGTTTACGTCGCCACCGGGGATGCGGCATTCGATGCGCTGGCCCGCCCCCTGCCCCAGCACGCGGAAGCCGCTGGTGCGATTGTCCGACGACCAGGCGATATGGGTCGGCGCGAAGCTGCCGGATTGGAAGCGCTTGTATGAATTGACGTAAGGAGCCAGGAAATAGGTCATCTCCTCGGCCGCGGCCAGCAGGCCGGCGCAGTAATGGCGGAAGGTTCTGGAAAACCCGAAATCGCGTTTGGGGTCGTAGAAGGCGGTCTTGCCGGTCTTGATATCCCACAGCGAGGAATGGATGTGGCAGGAATTGCCGGCCAGGTCATAGTCCCATTTGGCCATAAAGGTGATGGCCTTACCCTGGGCCCAGGCGATTTCCTTGGCGCCGTTCTTGTAGATGACGTGGTTGTCGGCCGAGATCAGGGCCTCGGCATATTTGAAGTTGATCTCCTCCTGCCCCGCGCCCCATTCGCCCTTGGAGGTTTCCACCGGGATGCCGGCGCCGTCCATGCCGTTGCGGATGGCGCGGATCAGGCCTTCCTCCTTGGTTGTCTGCAGGATGTGATAATCCTCGCTGTAATAGCCGGTGGTGCGCAGGTCGCGGTATCCCTTGTCGAAACAGTCGCGGAAGCTGTCGTCGAAGACATAGAATTCCAGTTCGGAGGCCATGTTGGCGGTAAAACCCAGGTTGCGAGCCCGGGCCAGCTGTTTTTTGAGGATCGAGCGCGGGGCGTGATCCAGATCCTTGCCGTGATGGTCCTGCACGTCGCCGATCACCAGCGCCGTGCCTTCCAGCCAGGGAATGCGGCGCAGGGTGGACATGTCGCATTTCACCGTGAAATCGCCATAACCCTTGTTCCAGCTCGCGGCCTTGTAGCCGGGCACCGGCTCCATGGCGATATCGACGGCTAGCAGATAGTCGCAGGCATGCATCTCGTCCTTGACGGAATCGAGGAAGAAATGCCCGGAGATGCGCTTGCCCACGATGCGCCCCTGCAAATCGGGGAACACGACAAGGACGGTGTCAATCTCGCCCGCGCCGATCATTTTCGTCAGGGTTGGCAGATCCAGCATTCCGCGCAAGGCCATGGCATTTGTCTCCTTATGTTAGTTTCCGGCTCCGGGCCGGAGCCACCCACGCAAGCGGGGGCAAAAAAAGAAACACCCCAGTGCCCCGGGGACACTGGAGTGCTTCCTTGTCTACAGGCGTAATCGTAGCGCCTATTAGTACCTGTAAGGCACGCCCGCCTTTTCCATCACGGCGGAATACTTCTTGAAGGCATCGACCACCCTGGCCGACCGCGGGCTGATGGAGGCCAGCTCGTCCCAGAATTCCGAGGAATCGTGAACCACCTGATCCCATTCGGCCTTCGGGATCTCCGTCAGTTCCATCTTCTTGCCTTCAACCCGGAGCTTCGCCTCGCCACCCCAGTACCAGACCTGGCGGTAATAGTGAGAGCTGTCCATGGAAAGCTTGAAGAGTTCCTGCAGTTTCGGATTTACTTTTTCCCAGCTCTTGCTGTTGGCGAAGTACGATCCGCACCAGGCGCCGGTAACGTTATTGAGCAGCGCGTAGTTGCAGACGTCCGCCCAGCCCACTTCGTAGGCTTCGGTGAACCCGCACCATGCAACGCCATCAAGCTCGCCGGTCTGAATCGCGACTTCGATATCATCCCAGGGAAGCGTGACCGGCACCAGGCCGTAGCGGGACAGGAACTTGCCCGCCGTGGGAACGCCAAACACGCGCTTGCCCTTCATGTCGGCCAGGCTGCGGATGGGGTCCTTGGTGAAGATGTGCAGCGGATCCCAGGCGCCGGCGCCCAACCACTCGACACCCTTTACTTCGCCGTAAGCTTCAGCCCAGATTTCGTTCAGGCCGTAATATTTGAAGAGCACCGGCAGATCCAGGCTATAGCGCGTGGAGAACGGGAAATAGCCGCCGAACACATTGATATCGACGGGCGACGCCATGGTGGCGTCATCGCTCTGCACCGCATCGATGGTGCCGTTCTGCATGGCCCGGAACAACTCGTCCGTCGGGACAAGCTGATCGGCGTAATAGAGATCGATCTCCATTTCACCGTGGGCCGCCTTGTTGAAGGCCTCGATTTGCGGCTTGATGACATGGGCGCCGAGAGGGGCGCCGGAATATGTCTGCAGACGCCACTTGATCGGGTTGCTTGCGGCATAGCCATAGGGTGCGGCGAGCGTACCCGCGGCGACCGCGCCAACCGCGCCGGCCGTCGTTACGCCCGCCTTTTTCAGGAACTCACGGCGCTGGCTGATTTCCGGCGTCGCCTTGATTAGTTTCTTTGACTTGGACTCTTTCATTTCAGTCTCCCTGTTACAACGGTTTAAGGACAGCTACTTCAACAGTCGTTCGAAATTTCCCTCACCACGCGAATACATGATCTTCTGTTTTACTCTTCATCGGCTACTATAAACTAAATCGGGAAGCCAGAGCGCAACTTGCGGGAATATGATCACAATCATCAACCCAAGAGTCATGACGAGCACGAAAGGCACAATGGATCGATAAATGTCGGGCAGTGTAATTTCAGGTGGCGCCATCGCCCGCATTAGAAACAAATTATAACCGAACGGCGGCGTCATGTAGGCGATCTGGCATGTGATCGTGTAGAGCACGCCGTACCAGACCAGGTCGAACCCCAGCACCTTGACCAGCGGCACATACAGCGGCGCGACGATGACCAGCATGGCGGTGTCGTCCAGGAACATGCCCATCAGAATGTAGGAAAGCTGCATCATGATCAGCACTTCCCAGGGGGTCAGTTCCCACCTCGTGATAAACAGCGATTCAATGGCGCGCACCGCGCCGATGCCGTCAAAGACGGCGCCGAAGCAGAGCGCCGCCAGAATAATCCAGAGGAACATGCAGGAAATGCCGAGGGTCTTTTTCAGCGTTTGTTCGAGCACGTTTTTTGTGAGGCGCCGCTTGAACAGGGCCGCGGCCGTGGCGCAGGAAGCCCCGACGGCGGAACTCTCGACAAGACTGGTCTTGCCCATAAGGAAGAGACCAGTCATGAAAAAGAAAATCAGGAACGGAATGATGCCCGCCTGCAATAACTTCAGCTTTTCGGTAAACGGGATGTCTCTTTCCTTCGCGGAAAGCGTTGGCCCAAGCTCCGGCTGAAAATGGCAGCGAACCATGATGTAGATGATAAATAGCCCCGCCATCATCAGGCCCGGGGTTGCGCCGGCTAGCCACAACTGCCCCACCGGCTGCCGCGCAATCATTCCGTAAAGCACGAGAACCACGCTTGGTGGCACCAGAATCCCGAGTGAGCTGCCTGCCTGAACAACGCCCGTGATCATGACTTTGTCGTAGCCACGCTTCAACATTTCCGGCAGCGCGATACTGGCGCCGATCGCCATGCCGGCGACACTGAGGCCATTCATGGCGGATATAACGACCATCAGCCCGATCGTGCCGATCGCCAACCCGCCCTTGATATTCCCGAACCACATATGGAACATCGCGTACAGATCGTCCGCGATGCCCGATTCCGAAAGCATGTACCCCATGTAAACGAACATCGGCAGCGTCAAAAGCGGATACCAGTTGAACAGCTTGAAGGCCGCGTTGAACGGCATCTCGACCGCCCCGTCACCCCACAGCAGCAGTGACGCGGCCACCGAAACAAACCCGATGGCGGCGAATATCCGCTGTCCCGTCAAAAGCATCACCAGCATCGACGAGAACATAAATATCGCAATAGCTTCGTAGCTCATGAAATCGTCGTCCCTCTGGCTTTTGCGACATCTTTGAAAAAGGTTGAAAATGCCTGCAGCAGCATCAGGACAATACCGAACACCATGATAACCTTGATCGGGATCATGGACGGGTTCCACATCGAGAATTTTCTCTGGCCAGTCTCGATCGCGTAAATGGTGCTGGAGATAGATCCGATGAGAAGGCACACGAGATAAAAGATCAGAAAGAAACTGGTGAACACGTCGATTTTCGCCTTGGTCCTGTCGGAATACCGGTCGTAAAGCAGATCCATTCTGACATGATCGTCCATCTGCAGGGAGTAGGCGCCACCGACGATATAATAGGCAGCCATGGTGAACTGCGCCATTTCAACGCACCAGGACAACGGAATGTTGATAAAGTTACGCGTTAACGAATCCAGCAACAGCGTCGCGATCATAATAAAAACCGTATACATCATCAGCCTGCCGATTTTCTCGCAGACAAAATCAACATACCGGACATAAAGAACTACAGAATTTGGCATTACCTAATGCTTTCCCACTGCAACTGACCCAGCCATCAAATTACTCCCGGCCACGAGCTTTTCCGAATTCCAGTTTGCTTCGTTCAACGAACAACATCAACATCAGATTCCACCAACGCTCGCGGCGCCCGCCGGATCGCCCCCGCCCTGCCAGGCGGACATCCGCTCGGCGGCGCCAAGCAGCGCGCCGCACAGGCGCTCGGCCCATTCGTCCTGGCCTTGCTCTTCCGCGACAAGGTCCTGCCGAACCTCGATCATCACATGGGGAATAGCGCGGCGTTCCCCGTGGACGGGGATCGTATAGTCGGTCACGTCGCTAACCGCGTAGGGCACGTTGTGGCCGACATTCAGGCCGCTGCCTTCCAGTTCGTCGCCAAGGTTATGGGCATAGCCGGGGTCACGGTTATAGAGCAGCCCCAGATGCCAGGGCCGGCTTTCACCATGGAACACCGGCGTGAAGCTGTGCACCGAGATCAGCACCGTGCGCCGCATGGCCCGCCGCCGCAGCTCCAACTCGGCGTCGATCCGGTCGTGATAGGGGTCGAAGATTTCGCGCAGCCGCGCATGGGCCTGATGCGGCGCCAGATCGCGATTGCCCGGCACCTCGGTGCCCTCGCTGACCGTGGCGATGGAGGTGGCCGCCGCCGGCGGGCGGTTACAGTCGATGACGAGGCGCGAATAGCGCTGCATGACAAGGGCGGCGCCCAGAGTCTCCGACAGCCGTTCCGCCAGCCCCGCCGCGCCGATATCCCAGGCAATATGGCGATCCCGGTCGGCCCCGCCGAGGCCCAGATCGTCCAGCTTTCGCGGCATCCGCCGCCCGGCATGATCGCAGGTGAGGAAAAAGTCAGACATCCCGTCCAGCCGCCGGCAGTCGACCGGATGCGGCTCGTCGCTGTCGAGTAACCGGTTGAACGGTTCCCCCAATGCCTTCTCCTGTTCAGTCCGCCACCTTGTTTCATCCGGCGGCATGACGTTGCGATATTTGTTGTATCATTTATTACAGGGAACGCCGATACTGTCAATCCTGATACAAACGTTATGAACCTCCGCATTCCGTTGGCAGCAGCGAAAGGCGGCCAGGGAACAACCGGAAATGGCCAAGGCCAAACAGGAAGCGGAAACCAGCGTGCACGGCACAATCGCCGAGGCGATCCGACTCCGTTACGGCGAGTTGACCACCACCGAGCGCAAACCGGCGCAGACCCTGCTGGCCAATTATCCCTTCGCGGGGCTGGAAACCGTGGCCAGGTTCGCCGAGCGCGCCGGCGTCAGCGGCCCGACCATCCTGCGGCTGGTGGCGAAGCTGGGCTATTCGGGCTATGCCGGGTTTCAACGGAAACTGCGAGACGAACTGCAGGCGCAGGCGCAATCGCCGCTGACCAAGCGGCCCCAAACCGCGGGCGAGGCGGCCGGCCGCCAGCCTAATTTTCTGGAAAGTTTCGGCGAGGCGGTTACCGGTAATATCCAGCAAACTCTGGAATCGGTGCATCAGAGCGAGTTTAACGCGGTGGTGGAATTGCTGGCGGATGAGAAGCGGCCGCTCTATTTGCTGGGCGGGCGATTTACCAGTGCGGTGGCGAATTATTTCTACCAGCATCTCCACACGCTGCGCCCCAACGTGCAGTTTATTTCGGGCCATGAATCAAGCTGGCGCAATTATCTGCTGGATACCGGCCGACGCCACGTGCTGGTGGTCTTCGACATCCGCCGCTATCAGCATGACGTAATCCGCTTCGCCGAGGAATCGGCACGGCGCGGCGCCACCGTGGTGCTGTTCACCGACCAGTGGCTGTCGCCAGTCAGCGGCGTCGCCCGGCATATGCTGACGGCGCGCGTCACGGTGCCGTCGAGCTGGGATTCGATGATCGGCATGTTCGTAATCGTCGAGGCCATGATCGCGCGGATCAGCGAAAAGATGTGGCCAACAGTCAAATCCAGGGTCGAGGAACTGGACCGCATGCTGAACCCGCCGGAGGGCGGGGACGGGACGTAGCGCCGGGCTGTACGAACCGCGTGCCTGTCCCGTTGTTTTTCCATATACAATCTATATTATTCAAGCTGATATATAAGAAACGGATATGGATTCGCCATGATCACGATCCCCACCGAGTTGCTGCGGGCACTGGTCGCGGTCGCCGATGCTGGCGGGGTCACCCGCGCGGCCGAGGGGCTGGGGCGGACGCAGCCTGCGGTTAGCCTGCAGATCAAGCGGCTGGAAGAGATGGTCGGACAAGTGCTGTTCGAGCGGGCGAACCGGGCCTTCGGCCTGACGCCGGCCGGCGAGACGCTGACCGGTTACGCCAGGCGCATCCTGCTGCTGCATGACGAAGCGGTGGCGCGAGTGATGCGGCCGGAACCGGCCGGCGCGGTGCGGGTTGGTCTGCCCAACGATTTCGCGGTGACCTTGCTGCCCGGCATCCTCGGGGGCTTCGCTGCGGAATTTCCTGACGTTTCGCTGGAGGTCGGCTGCACGCTAAGCCATTCACTGCTCGACGCGCTGGCCGGCGGCGACCGGGACATAATCGTCGCCATGACCGGCGGCGAGAGCCATCCGGCGGCCGCCCGAATGTGGAGCGAGCGCCTGGTCTGGTGCGGTATCGAGGGTGCGGGCGCGAACGGCGGCGGGCCGATACCGCTGATCGCCTATCCCGAGGGATGCACCTATCGCAAGCGCATGATCGACGCGCTGGAACGGTCCGGGCGCGCATGGCGCGTGGTGTACTCCAGCCCCAGCCTGGCCGGCCTGACGGCGGCGGTGCATGCGGGGCTGGGGGTTACGGCCCTGTCGGAACGCACCGCGCCGGTCGAGCTGATATGCAAGGCCGGCGGCTTGCCCCGGCTGGCCGATGTCAGCGTCGGAATTTATGTCGGCGAGGGGCTGTCGGACGCGGCGGTGCGTCTGGTAAACTTCATGATCGCCGCGCTGGACCACGAACGCCTGACAGAGGACCCACTATAATGATCGCCGTAATCTTCGAACTCTGGCCCGCCGAGGACAAAACCGACGCCTATCTGGATATCGCCGGCGGGCTGCGGCCCATGCTGGAGGGAATCGACGGATTCATTTCCATCGAGCGATTCGAGAGCCTCGTGGAGCCGGGTAAATACCTGTCGCTGTCCTTCTGGCGCGACGAGGAAGCGGTTACCGTCTGGCGGCGAAGCCAGGAACATCGGGATGCGCAGACGGCGGGGCGCGGCGGAATTTTCAAGAATTACCGGCTGCGCGTCGCCTCGGTGCAAAGGGATTACGGAATGACTGAACATCGCGAGGAAGCCCCCGCCGATTCGCGCGAGGAGCACGACGGGCGCTGATACGGGCGGCGGTGCGCCCTACTGGTAGACCTCCTGGCCGAAGACGTTCTGCAGGAAGAACAGGCCGATATAACAGACGATGCCGGCGACCAGCGGCGTGACGATCCAGCCCAGCGAGACGCTGCCGACGATGCGCCAGCGGATCCCCCGGCCGCCCTGCAGCAGGCCGATGCCCAGCACCGCGCCGACCACCGCCTGGGAACTGGAAACCGGCACCAGCGGGATTGTCGGCAGGTCGTAGCTGAGCAACAAGGCCTGCAGCCCGCGCGAGGCGAACAGGAACAGCACGATCGAATGCGCCATAACCACGACCCAGGCGGCGACCGGCGACAACCGCAGCATGCCGCCGCCAATGGTCAACATAACGCGCTCGGAATAGGTGATGACACCCGCCGCGATGGCCAGGCCGCCCAGCAGGAAGAGTTGCTCTACGGAGGTGAACTCCACCATGCCCGTAATGGACAGATCGCGGAACGGCGAGGACGGCACGAAGACGCCCATCACATTACCGATGTTATTGGCGCCCAGGCTGTAGGCCCCGAAGGCGCCGGCCAGAATCAACGCCGCGCGGGTATAGGCGTCCAGCCGGAGCATGTGAAAATTCATCCGGTGCAGGAACCAAGTGGTGCATTGGAAAAGCAGCACCGCGATGACCGCGGCGAGGATGGGGCAAATTACCCAGG
The DNA here is from genome assembly GCA_965603635.1 of uncultured bacterium. Lineage (GTDB taxonomy): Bacteria > Pseudomonadota > Alphaproteobacteria > UBA8366 > JADFVY01 > JADFVY01. Next base: position 10,832 of record CBFDDT010000007.1, read on the forward strand.
TGGTCAGAATTGTGCTCAACGTTGCGGAATCGGTCTCGGTGGCGGTGAACAGATTCCAGCCGACGATGGCGCCGACGATGGCCTGGGTGGTGGAAACCGGCAGGCCCGCCTTGGTCATCAGATAGACCGACAGGGCGGCGGCGAAGGCCGCCATGAAGGCGCCGCCCAGCGCATCGATGGCGCCCAGCTTGCCCAGCGTATGGGCCGCGCCGCTGCCGCTCATCACCGCGCCCAGGATAACGAAGACGCTGCAGATCAGGGCGGCGGTGGAGAACCGGATCATGCGCGATCCCACCGCCGTGCCGAACACGTTGGCGGCGTCGTTGGCGCCCAGCGACCAGCCCAGGAACAGGCCGCTGGAAAGAAATAACAGGGTGGCGATATCCATGCTCTTAAACCACTTCTCAGAAGCGGCGTTTGATGGCGTAGATCGCCAGGCGGTCGGCCACGTCTTCCGCGCTGTCGGCGATATTGTCGATCACTTCGACGAAATGGCGCAGGTGCAATTTTCGGGCGAGGTCGATGTCGGAATCGAAAATCTGGCGCTTGAGCTTGGTGGAGACCTTGTCGGCCTCCTTTTCGTAGAAGATCACTTTATGCATATGGTCACCGACCATTTCCACATTACGGAAGAAGGCGCGCGACGCCAGCACCAACGCCTCGACCGAGGCCGTCACCTGCTCGGCCAGCGCCCTGTAATCCTCGTGATATTGCGCCGGGATATCGGGGTTTTCGATCGAGAACCCCCAAAGCGTGCCTTCGAAATTGTTCAGGACGGAGTCGAGATTTTCCAGCAGCCCCAGCACATCGCCGCGCGATTCGGGGATCAGCGTCTGGGCGTAAAGCTTGCGTTCAATGGCGCGGCGCAAATCGTCCGAGCGGCTTTCCAGATCATTGACCTGGGCCAGTTTCTCGTCGAATTCGGGTGAACGCCCATCGGCCAGGAAAATCGCGACGGCGCGTTTGAAGGCCAGCGCGGACTGCGCCAGATTATCCATAAATTCATCGATCTCGCCTTCCAGGTCGCGGGTTCGGCGAAAAATCGAAATTGCCTTAGGCAAAGCCATGGTGTTCCTCCCCGCGCACCCCATATAATCGGGCTGCGCAGTTTATAAGCCCGCGCCGTTCCAGAACGGTTGACGGGCGGTTTTAATTAGTCGGGCGATCAAGTTAAATCGCGAGGGGCTCCCCACCGGACGGGGCCGAAAGGGAGTGCATGGCGAACCATAGCAAATCTGATGGACTGCAAACAAGTTTTCTTGCGCTGACCGGAACTAAACCGCTATAGCGGCGCACATGAAAATTCACCGGCTCCATATTTCCCCCATGGGAACCAATCCCGAATGTTGATGGACCTCGTGCTTACGGTGCTCGGCCTGGGCATTCTCGTGGTCGGCGGCGAGTTGACATTGCGCGGCGCGATCGGGCTGGCGCGGCTGCTGGGCGTATCGGCGGCGATGATCGGGCTGACTGTCGTGGCCTTTGGCACCTCGGCGCCGGAACTGGTGGTCAGCCTGCAGGCAACGCTCGACGGGGCCCCCGATATTGCGATCGGCAACGTGATCGGCAGCAATATCGCGAACATCCTGCTGGTGCTGGGCGTGGGCGCGCTGATTGCGCCGCTGATCTGCGATCCCGGCTCGGTTCGCCGGGACGGCACGGCGATGATGGCCTCGATGGTGCTGCTGGCCGGCCTGGGGCTGACCGGCGTAATCAACGCCTGGCAGGGCGCGCTGATGCTCGTGGCGCTGGTCGCCTATGTCACCTGGTCCTATCGCATCGACCGCAGAAACGGAACCGCGGTGGCGGATTTGCACGCGCGCGAGGTAGAGGAAACCGCGGGTGTGCCGGTGGCGACCTGGCTGGTGCTGCTCTATGTGGTGGTCGGGCTGCTGGCGCTGATCGGCGGCGCGAAGCTTCTGGTTGACGGGGCGATCGGGGTGGCGCGGGCGGCCGGTATTTCGGAACCGGTAATCGGATTGTCGCTGGTCGCGATAGGAACCTCGCTGCCGGAACTGGCGGCGACCGCCGTGGCGGCCTGGCGGCGCCATACGGACGTCGCCGTGGGGAACGTACTGGGCAGCAACCTGTTCAACGTGATGTTGATCCTGGGCACGGCATCAATGGCCGCTCCGCTGCCGTTCGCCGACGAATTCGTGCGGGTCGATCTGTGGGTAATGCTGGGCGCCGGAATCGTGCTGATACCGGTCATGGTCACGGGCTGGAAAATATCGCGTGGGGAAGGAATCCTGCTGCTGATATTATACACCGCCTATATCGCCAGCATGGGCACGGGCTGGGGCAGGGCGGTTCCGGCGTTGTAATGCCAAAGTTTTCTATAAGCTCAATTCGTCGGCAAAGTGGCAGGCGACGAAGTGTTCGTCGTCGATTTTGGTCCATTCGGGCGGCTCGATCTTGCAGCGATCCCGTGCGAATGAACAGCGCGTGTGGAATTTACAGCCCGGCGGCGGGTTTATCGGGCTTGGGATTTCACCTTCAAGCTTGATCGCCGTTTTTTCCGCATCCGGGTCGAGATGGGGAATAGCCGACAGCAACGCCTTGGTATAAGGGTGGCGCGTATTCGAAAACAAAGCTTTGGTAGGCGCGATTTCGACGATTTGGCCCAGATACATGACCGCGACATGGTCGCAAGTATGCGCCACGACGGACAGGTCATGGGATATGAACAGAAACGTAAGCCCCATTTCCTTTTGCAGGGAATTCAAAAGGTTGAGGATATCCGCCTGGATCGATACGTCCAGGGCGGCGACGCATTCATCGGCCACCAGAAAACGCGGATTGCAGACCAGGGCCCGGGCAATCGAGATGCGCTGGCGCTGGCCGCCCGAGAAGGCATGAGGAAATCGCCTCAGATGCTCGAGGTTCAGACGGCATTTGGCGGCAATTTCGCGAACCCGTTCGTCGGTTTCCTTACGCGAGGAGGTGAGCTTCATCACTTCCAGCGGTTCGGCGATGATGTCGCGAACAGTCATTCGCGGGCTGAGCGCCGCATAGGGGTCCTGGAAGATGAGCTGGCAGCGCTTGCGATATTCCTTCAGGGCGGCTGGCGACATATTGTTCAGGTCGTACTCGACCCCATTATCGCTATATTGGACGTGCCCACCCGCGAGCGGGTATACGCCTAGAAGCGAACGACCCAGGGTCGTCTTGCCGGATCCGGATTCACCAACGAGGCCGAAAAACGTGCCGGCGGCAATATCTATCGACACGTTATCAACCGCCCGGACGAATTTTTTCGGTCCAAACAACGATCCACCGAGCGCAAAATGCACCGACAGATTGCGGACGGATATCAAGGGTTTTTCGGTCACGACGACGTCTCCACGCGCGGCGCCACTGCAATACAGGATACGTTATGCCCGTCGCCGAGATCGGTGATTTCGGGCACCTCCGAGTCGCAGCGACCGGCAATAATTTGCGGACAGCGCGTATGGAACACACAGCCGGCGGGGCGCTCCAACGGGCTTGGAATATCGCCGGTAATCGGGGTCAGCAGCGAGCCCAAATCATCGAGATTCGGCAAAGCGTTTATGAGCCCCTTGGTGTAGGGATGCTTCGGCGCCCGAATGATCTGACGAACCGATCCGGTCTCAACGATTTCGCCCAGATACATCACGGCGACCCGGTCGGCCGTCTGGGCGATGACGCCCAGATCGTGGGTGATGAAGATTATGCCCATGCCGAATTCGGCGACGAGGTCCTTCATGAGGTCGATTACCTGCGCCTGGATGGTCACGTCCAGCGCCGTGGTCGGCTCGTCGGCAATCAACAGCTTCGGTCTGGTCGATAGCGCCATCGCGATCATCGCCCGCTGGCGCATGCCGCCGGATAGCTCGAAGGCATACTGGTCGAACCGCGCGGCGGCGTCGGAGATGCCGACCCGGCTGAGCATCGAGATCGACAGGTCCTTTGCCGCGCGCTGGGACATATTCTCGTGGATCTGGAGCTGTTCGGTCATTTGATTGCCGATAGAGATCGCGGGCGCGAAACTGGCCATCGGCTCCTGGAAGATCATCGAGATGGCGCCGCCGCGCACGACCTGCAACTCGCGCGCCGTGCGCAGTGACAGCACGTCGACATCGCCGTCGTCCAACGCTAACGTGATCCGGCTGTCCGGGCCATAGACCGCGTTGTCCGGGTTCAACTTCATCAGCGACTTGGCGGTTACCGACTTGCCCGAGCCGGATTCGCCCACCAGCCCCAATACCTCGCCAGGTTCCAATGCGAAGGAGATATTATCGATAGCGATGATCCGCCCCTCGTCGGTATCGAACTCCAGCGTCAGATTTTCGACTTTCAGCAACGTCATTTTTTCGTGCTCGCATAAGGATCGGCGGCATCGCGCAGGCCGTCTCCGACGAACACAAAGGCAAGCACCAACGCTATGAAGAAGATCACCGGAATAAAGTACCATTGATAGTTCAAGAGGACATCTGCATTGGTCACGTTTTGCAGCATTACGCCCAGCGAATTCACAGGATCCCTCAATCCCAGGCCGATAAAGCTCAAGGCGGTTTCAGACAGCACCATATAAGGAAATGAGATCACCAGATCGACAATGATATAGCTGGTGAAACTGGGCAAAAGGTGTTTTCGGATGATGTGATTTGGCGGCGCGCCGCAAAGCTGCGCCGCCAGCACGTATTCCTGATTTCGCTCGGTCAGCAAATGCGTTCGCACCCGCCGCGCCAGCGTCGGCCAGTTGATGAACCCGAGAATGATCGAGATAAAGAAGAACCTCGCCTCCGAACTCCATTCACTGGGAATAAAGGCCGCGATTGCCATAAACAACGGTATGGCGGGCACCGTCCGTATCGCGTCGGTGATCATCTGCAGCACGGAATCGATCCAGCCGCCGTAGTAGCCGGACACCCCACCGATTATCAATGCCAACACAAAGGCGATTGCAACCCCGATCGTGCCGACCGCAAGAGATGTATTGATGGCATGCAGGGTGCGGGAATAAATATCCTTGCCTGTACTGTCGGTTCCGAAAATATGGATCCTGCCCTTATCCACACCGAACAGATGGCGCTCAAAACTCATCCCGAACATGGTGTATTTTTCACCTTTGGGAAACCAGGTCAGGTAGCGGCGGTTTTCCCGATTGACCGTGGAGACCCAGCGGAAGTTGGTCTTGAAAGAGCGTTCCCGTTCATAGGTGTAGATGAACGGCCGCGCTGAAAAACCGTTTTCATCCCAAAATTTCAGTATCTGGGGTGCGCCATTCTGGTAGTCCTTGTCCCGCCCTGCCAGCGTTGGGGAATAGGGCGTCAGGAAGGGGGCCAATATCCCCGACAGGATCAAAATCACTAGAACCCATGCCCCTGCCATGGCCGCTTTCTGCCTTTTAAAGCGCGACCAGATCAACTGCCCCTGCGAGGCGGTGAAATACGCCTCTTTAAGCTTCTGGTCCGCAACGACGCCTGTTGTGTTTGTTTCTGTCATGTTTTCTATTTCACAATAGAGCTACGAACGCGCGGGTCGACAACGGCGAGCAGGATGTCCGTCAAGAAATTCAGCCCAACGATACTGCCTGTCAGCAGGAAGATGATCGCCCCGGCCAGTTGCTGGTCGTTTGAGCGTGCCAGAGCCTCTATCAGCAAAGCCCCGGCATCGGTTAGCGTCAGGATCACCGCGATAATCGGCAACTCGTTAAAGATGCGATTGAGATCGAAGCCCAGCGAATTGACTATCGGGCCCAAAGCGTGCCGCGCCGGATAGCGCCATAGCAGTTTTCCGCCGGTTACGCCGCGCGCCCTGGCGGCCGTCACGTAAAGCTTGTCAATCTCGTCAGACATTAATGCCCGCACCGTCTGGATGGCAAAGGCTGTCGCGGACCAAGCCAAAATAAACACAGGCAGCCATGCGCGGGACAGAAAATCCTTCACTCTGTCCCAGGACCAGGGGGCATCACGGAATTCAGCGGAAAACAGTCCCGTCATACTGTCTCCGAACAACATTGTTGAAACCAGCATGATCATCAGGGCCAGCAGGAAGTTCGGCAGCGCCAGCCCCAAATAGCTGATCAGCCGCAGGGAGTTGTTCAGGGCAGCGCTGTTCGACGTGGCTGAAATGATTCCGACCGGCAGGGCGATCAGATAAGCCAGGACCAGCGAGGATACACAGATGCCCAGGCTGATCCAGAATTTTTGTCCCAGCAGCAGAGCGATATTAACCCGCAGAATGCAACTGTCGCCAAAATCGCCCTGAAAGGCATTGTAAATCCAGACGCCCCAGCGTTGCAGATAGGGTTTATCCAGGCCAAGACGGACACGTTCGGCCTCGATGTCGGCGATAGTAATGTTGCTGCCTTGCGTGTTCTTGAAGGCAACATAGCGCTCGGCGCAGTCACCGGGTACGAATTCCATCAATGTAAAAACGATAAACGAAACTATAAGCAGCGTTAAAACCGCCAGCAGAGCACGAACCAGGGAAAATCTTGCAAATTGCAGCATCGAAATTTATCCGCCCCACAGCCACCCTTCTCGCCGGATGTCATTACTGGCGGAAGTGTTTCGTTGGTGCCCTCGGATGGTTCAAAGGAAACCACCCGAGGGCTTTGTTACAGACGTTCGTGGATTATTTTTCCAGGAACCACTGGGGACCCCGGTAGGGGAGATTCCAGTAGTACTCATAGGAATGTGTCTTGAACTCCGTTACGTTCTTCAAGGAATTGTGGTGATAAATCGGTCCCGTTGCCAAAACCGTCCCGATGAACATTGTCTGGCTGACCATCGCCTCCACCAGCCGTTTGCCGATCTCATTGGACTTCGCACTGCCGGCAGGCTGAGACTGGAAGGCGTTGATGTCATCGATCATCTCATAGGCCCATGACGGCGGCTTGACGCCCTTGGCACCTTTTGAGTCGATATACTCAGCCCACAACATGGCGGTACGCAGGAAGAAGTAACTCTCATACGGCGGCACGAACATGTTGTTGTTGCCCAGAACGATCGCCAGCGGATGTCCCTTGCGCCACATACCGACATCGAGTTTGTTGGAGGACTGCGCCGACCGGTACTCATCGGGTGTAACCTCTTTGACGGTCGTCTGGATGCCGACATTGGCCCACTGCTGACCGACGAGCTCGACCACCTTGCCCGCGATCCCCTGGGTGGCGAACTGCAGATTCAACACCAGCTTTTCACCGTTCGGGAGTTCACGGAAGCCATCGCCGTCCGTGTCCTTAAGGCCGACCGCATCCAGCAGTGACTTCGCCTTTGCCGGATCATGTTTCGCCATATGCGTTATCCACTTCGCATCGACAAAGGGAGGATTGGGCGAGAAGCCCGTATACTGGACAGGCGTGCCCTCACCAAAGAACGCAACCTCGTTCAGCTCATCCCGGTCGATCGCAATGGACATCGCCTGACGGAACCGCACATCCCCAAACACTTTACGCTTTTCAAGGTTTTCGGATGTCACATTGAAAGTGAAGGTCGGCGCCGCGATCTCAGGTTTCAGCTGCAACTTGTAGTTCCCCTTTTCCTGGTTTTCCAGAAGGACGGGGGCCATGGGCAACTGCAGTGACTGCGACTTGAAGTGCACCTCGCCATTGATCAGCTTCAGGATGCGCACCTGATTGTCATTGACGTAGGTTTCATCTTGCTCGTTGATATAGGGAAGCTGGTTGCCTGCCGTGTCGACCATGAAGAAATAGGGGTTGGCCACCAGATGCCGACCGTCGGCGTTCTGCTTCACCATGATGTGCGATTCAAGCGTCGGCACGGTATCCTTCGGCAGATTGCCGACTTTGTCCGGAGTGGCCAGCATCGGTGTCGGCGTGTCTGTCCAATCGGAACTGCCGTAATAGGCTGCCAGAACGGCCAGACCGTTCTCGAATCCGGCCTTCTTTGCCATTGCGTCGGCTTTAGAGTTCAATTTTGGATCCCATTGGCCCAGGAAATGTTTCGGCTGGAATCCTTGCGCGAAGGAGGACGCGAAATGCGCCAGCAGCCCCGGCTTCGGAGCAGGCAGATTGAACACAACGGTTTGGGCATCGGGAGTGTCGATGGTCATGCGTTTGCCGGCGACCAGGACATAATCCTTAACCTTCTTCATGACGTCTGGATTAAGAGCTAGATTGTCATACCAGTATTTTACGTCCGCCGAAGTAAACGGAGCGCCATCGGACCATTTGTGGCCCTTGCGCAGGAAGAAGGTCAGCTGGGTGTAATCAGCATTCCATTTCCACCCCTTTGCAACCATCGGAACGATGGTCTGCAGGTCATCCGAATAGCGCACAAGGTTGACGTGCCGAATGGACAGAAAACCAGCGGTCCCAGCTTCGGAGGCATTCGTGATGATGTTGAATGTGCCGCCATAATTGCCGATTTTGCTGTACGGGGCCACGACAAGGGGTTCGCTCGGGATCCGGTCGGCCAGTTTCGGCAGGTCGGGGTTGCCCCGAATCTTGCCGTTCAGCTTGCCGATGTCCGAATTTTCCTTAAAGGCCAGCTTGCATTTTGCCGCGGCCTCAAATTCCGACAATTCGTATTGCTGGGGGTGAGCGCCCGCGGCGACCCCCTTCATGTCGGCCACGGTAACGGCCGGACAGGCGGCAGCCCGCGCATCGGTTGCGGCGCCAACCTGCAGCGCAAAGAGCGCAGCCCCGGCGAGCGGTATTAATCCCAATTTCCTAGGTGTCATCATTTGTAGCCTCCCAGCTATTTATGTTCGATTATCCGCTGTCTATATCTCATCGGACAATTCTGCTTTCATGGACCAAACGGGCCCATGTTCTTCGCTCGGCGGGTAGCGCCGATTAGCAGCATGTTAATGCGCTAAATTCCCGAACTGCAAGCACCATTAATCCCGGGGACCAATTTTCTGCCCTGCCGCGCGAAGGCATGCGGCATCGTCGCATGCTGTCAACATATTGTTTTTTAACGTATTTTCAGGTTTCATGACAGATTTAATATTCTTTTTGGGCCAGCATCCGGCAAGATTTTTTGTTCGGTGTCGAATAATTTTTCATCGCGCCGCCATTCTTATGTGCTTTACTTCGTATTAACCGGACTTCCGATGGAATGCCGAAGGCAGGCCATCATGCGGGCGTGTCACGCGCCGGCCGGGACAGTCCGGGGATATTTTAAAAACTGGAGGCTTTAATAGTGATGAATAACAGGAATTTAATCGCGGGCGTCTCGACGCTGGCGATGACCTTCGCCGTAACCATGGGTTCGGTTACCGGCATTCGCACCGCTTCGGCGGCAACCGAACTTACCGTCTATACAGCCGTCGAGGCCGAGGATCTGAAACGCTACGGCGAGGCGTTCACCGCCGACAATCCGGGCATCACCATCAAATGGGTCCGCGACTCGACCGGCATCGTCACGGCGAAACTGCTGGCCGAGAAAAACAATCCGCAGGCCGACGTGATCTGGGGCCTGGCGGCGACCAGTCTGCTGCTGATGAAGGGCGAAGGCATGCTTGAGCCCTATGCGCCGGCCGGCCTGGACAGACTGTCGCCGAAATTCCGCGACAAGAGCAACCCGCCGACCTGGACCGGGATGGACGCCTGGATCGCGGCGGTTTGTTTCAACACGGTCGAGGCCGAGAAGAACGGCCTGCCGATGCCTGCCTCCTGGAAAGACCTGACCAAGCCGGTCTACAAGGGCCATGTGGTCATGCCGAATCCGAATTCCTCGGGCACGGGCTTCCTGGACGTATCGTCCTGGCTGCAGATGTTTGGCGAGGATGGCGGCTGGGAATTCATGGACGGCCTGCATGAAAACATCAACTGGTACACACATTCGGGCTCCAAGCCCTGCAAGCAGGCAGCGGCCGGCGAAACGCCGATTGGCATTTCCTTCGCCTTCCGCGGCGCCAAGTCCAAGGCCAAGGGCGCCCCGCTGGAAATCATCATCCCCAGCGAAGGCGTTGGCTGGGACATGGAAGCGACCGCCATCGTGGCCGGCACCTCCAAGCTGGACGCCGCCAAGAAGCTGGTCGACTGGTCGATCACCGAGAAGGCCAACCGGCTCTATAACGAGGGCTATGCGGTTGTCGCCATCCCCGGCATCGCCAAGCCGGTGGAGCATTTCCCCGAAGGTATCGTCGATGCCATGTGGGACAACGACTTCCTGTGGGCGGCCCAGAACCGCGGGCGTATTCTCGCCGAATGGCAGAAGCGTTACGATTCGAAGTCGGAAGCGAAATAAGACCCGTTACGTTTGAGCTGGGCCCGGCCTCCCGCAAGGGGGCCGGGCCTTGTTTTTTTGCGGTAACGCCAATATCCCCCCTCACCCCGTCCCGCCCGCCGCCGCTTCCGACTCGGCCTCGCGCTTTTTCCCGCGGACAAAAATGGTGAGAATTTTTTGATATAGCTCCTCGTCGGACAGGGGGCGGTTCAGCCACTCCTTGCCGGGGCCCATCTTCATTTCGCCACCCGCATCCGCATCCGCGCCCGCGTTGGCGTTGGCGTTGGCGTTGGCGTTGGCGTTTTCACGTGCCGGGGCGCGCGGGAAGATGCCCAGATGCCGCCCCATCAGTTCCAGGCTGCGCGATTTGTCGGCCAGCTTGATTTTTACCTTACCCGCCGCACTCCGCCCCGGGCCTTGTACCGCGCCGCCCCTGGCCGGGCCTTGTACCGCGCCGCCCCTGGCCGGACCTTGTACCGCGCCGCCCTCCCCCAGCTCCACGGCGTTGATCGCGGCGCCCTGTTCGCGGGTCAGGCGCGACAGATCCACATGGGCCGAGCCGTCCTCGCGGGTTTCCACGTAATCCATGATATTGGCGAAGCCCAGCAGGGAGATCTCGAACAGCACCCGGTCGGCGGTAATCCCGTTCACCCGCGCGCGCTCGTCCATGGCCACGCGCAGCCGGGCCGCCACGGCCGGGTTCTGCCGCAGCACCCAGCCGCGCGTGCCCGCCCCGCGCCTCGAATACCCCGCCCGCACCGCCGCTCTTGTGGCATTGAGATCGACCATATATTCGCGCACGAACTGTTCCTGCCGATCGGTAAGTCTGCGTTGATTTGTCATCCTGCTCCTTTCCTGAATAAATCCGCCGCTCAACGCCGGGCGGGCGCGAGACCGTCTGGTTATGGCCCAGACAGGAAACCGCCCGCCGGCTGAAGCCGGGGGCGGTCTCGTGTATCGACAACGCTTTGGAGGCGGTAGGCGTCGATACTGGAGACTATAGCATATTTTAGTATAATTGCAACATTCTCCGTTAGATTCTCACCCCGTGCTCCCGTTACCCGTGCATCCACGAAAAAACCCGCACCGGAAATCCCCGGCGCGGGCCATCCCCGCACTTCATGCGAGTCTGCGGATTCTCACCCCGTTTGCTGTCCCCGTCAAGCGTCTTGTGTCCCCGCCTCCCCGGCGGCGTTTCCGGTCACTGGCAGGCGGACGGCGGCACGAAAACAAGGCCGAGACCTAGCCCCGGCGCTTCGACCTTAACGATGGTGAGATCGCCTTGCACCATGTCCTCGCGGTGGACTTCCTCGCCCTGCTCGCGAATCCTGTTAACGAGCTGATCGGGCGTTGAAATCCCGCTAAGCACCGGGCGCCGTTCCGCCGCATCGGCCAGCGTGACACAGCCGCCTTCGCGCGCCATCAGCATCCATTCCCCGGCCCCCGCGCGCGGCGCCGCCGCGGCGAATACCAGGGAAACCAAAACAGCGACGGCCACTACCTTCATCCGCGCCATCCTTTCCCTTGTTCCCCCGCACCCCTGGTGGCCTGTATCAGACCACTAGCCAATCCGCGAAGACTCACCCGTTTTGCCGCCTTCGTCAAGCGTGGCTGTCCCCCGGCAACGCCATGGCCGGGACAACCAACGAAACGCCTGCTATCGTGAAACAACCCGCCCGTCCGTGGAGCCCCTGTCATGCCCACCGCCCCCGCCCTGTCCGCGCTTCTGGATCGCATCGAGGTCGCGACCGGCGCCGACCGCGCCCTCGACGCGGCGATCGACCGGGCATTGCGAGGCCGGGCGCAAACCCCGCCGGACTACACCGCCTCAGTCGATCACTGCCTGGATTTGCTGCATGCGCTGTTGCCGAAATGGCACTGGCATATCGGCCGCGGCGCGCACGGCATCCTGCCCTATGCATCCCTGTCGAAAGGCCGGATCACCGTTTCCGCCGGCGGGACAACCGTGCCGCTGGTATTGCTGGCGGCAATCGTAAAGGCGCTGCAAAAGGGCGCTTGAGTGGGGGGCGGCGTTTAAATTCCATCAATTGAACGGTGGAGATTGATATACTGCCCCCGGAATTCGCAATCATCGGAAACGGGAGCCCGGAATGGCTTTATCGAAATGCCCGCACTGCAACAACACCTCCTTTGAGACAAAGGAGGTTTCACCAAGCGGCAGCCCCTTTAGCGCAATATTCATCCAGTGCGCCGGTTGCGGGGCGCCCGCCGGCGTCATGGACTTTTACAACATCGGAACCCTCCTCAATATTCAGGGGGCGAAGATTGAGGAACTTTTGCAGAAGATCGATAAACTTCAACACAGTATCAATGAGATCTCGGGACAGGATGCATCAATTCTGGAGTTCCCGGGACCCGATACCTGACCGGTCCGCTCCCGCCACCCCGCGGCCATGGCCCGCGGGAAATCGAGCGTATTATGAGAGGGGGTGGAAAACCTGTAACTTGCCGGCGACTGCCGGCGCCGAGTCAGTGAGAGCCAATAGATTCACAAGCTCTCGGGATGAGGCCGACGCTCCACGCGCGCTCGCGCGCTCCGCGACTCGCTATTTCCGGTGATTTATGGTAAATTCGCGATATCATGTTCTTCGAATATATCGGTGACTCACAGATTCTCGGTGATCTCGGGTACAAGCTGCAAGGAATGCTCCAGGACCCCGTGTCCATGGTTCTGGGCGTCCTGGTCGCCGGCGTTGCAATATACGCGCTGGTGCGCCTTATCTGAATAGACCCCGTCCTTGAGGTCGGCCTGGGCGCGGGGTCAGGCCTGTATTGTTGTATTATTTTCGAACCAATGCTATCCTCGCCCCATGGCTCGCAAATCCCGCATTCATGTTCCCGGCGGCGTCTATCATGTGATGCTGCGCGGCAATGGCGGGCAGGCGATCTTCCCCAATCCCGACGATGGCGCGCGTTTTCTCGATCTTCTGGCGGAGGGAACCGGGCGGTTCGGCTTTCGCTGCCACGGCTATTGCCTGATGCCCGACCATGCCCATCTGGTGCTGCAGGCCGGCGCCATTCCGCTGTCGCGCGCCATGCAGAACCTCGCCTTTCGCTACACCCGCCATATCAACGCGCGCGAGCGGCGCGCCGGCCATCTGTTCCAGGGGCGCTACAAGGCGATCCTGGTGGACGGCGAGAGCTATCTGCTGGAGCTGGTGCGCTATGTGCATCTCAACCCGGTGCGCGCCGGTCTGTGCGACACGCCCGAGGCCTGGCGCTGGAGCGGGCATCGCGCCTATGTCGGCCGCGCCGCCGCGCCCTGGCTGACGACGGATTGGGTGCTGGGGCTGCTGGCGCCGGAGGAGGGGGACGCGCGCGCGGCCTATCGCGCCTTCGTGGCCGACGGCATGGGCGAAGGGCGGCGGCCGGAGTTTCATGCGGGCAACGGCGGCGGCGGGCGGCTTCTGGGCGACGACGATTTCATTGCGCGGGTGCTGGAACAGGCCGGCAAGCGCCCGGAAAACCCGCCGGCGCTGGACGCGATTGTCGAGGCGGTGGCCGGCGAATACGGCGTGGCGGCGGCGGACCTGGCCGGACCGTCAAGGGCGCGGCATCTGTCGCAGGCGCGCGGGCTGGCCTGCCTGCTGGCCCGCGAAACCGGCGCCGCGCCGCTGAGCGCGCTGGCCGCCCGCTTCGGCCGCGATCCCACCAGCCTCAGCCGCGTGCTCGGGCATCTGGAAGCCCGCGCCGCGCAAGAGCCCGATCTGGCCAGACGGATCGAGCGGCTGAATAATACAATAATACAGGCCTGACCCCATCATTGCCAGACGATAGAGAGCCGGCTTAAAGCTAGAGCCGATTCACCGGATTGGCGGATCGCCAGCAGTGTCAATTTTGGCACGAGCTTTCGCCGCCCCCGCATCGACATAGGTAAGTTCGATCTTTTCGAAATCACCATATAGAATGCGCAGAAATGCTTTGGATTGGTTCGGGCTGGAGACGTCATCACCGAGAAAATTGATTGTCGAGGTCGGAAGTACAATCTCTTTCGGTACACCGTGCCATCCACTCTCGGTCAACGGCATAGCACCCTTGAGCAGTTGTCTTTCGAGTACGGACTGACCACCGCTCATTGCGTGCCGGTAGGTCACGAGGTCGAGCCTTATTTCGCCTCGCATTCGGTTGCGTTCCCAACGGAATGGCCATGTTCTTGGTGGGTCGTAGGAGATTGTGATGTACCCTTTCTTCTCGAATACGTCGACGTAATAACCGTCCTGTGCGCCGCGTTTGGACAAGGTAGCGCTGAGCGAATCCCAGGTCGTATCACCGTCAAGCAAAACCGAGATATCGACGTCGTCCTCCCACGCAAGAAGTGCACCGTTCTCCCGTACAGCTCCCAAGAGGCTCCCACCGTCTATCCAGTGATCGGCTCCCATATCACGCAAGCAGGCAACGACAAAATTGCTAAGGTCCTTCATGTGCTCGCGGCAACACGGAGCTGTATTAAGACCGAGGCGGTTGAGGTAATGGTTGAGCGGGCAAGGGAGAGTTTCTTTGCCGCAACCAAGCCAGCTGACGGTGCCACCGGGCGACAACATGAGTTCCCGAATTCCATGCCGTCTCGCGAAACCCTCAATGTCTCCTTTCGCTTGTGTATTCAGAACCAGCAAGTCCTGTTCACCAAGGGGATATGTTCGCAGTTGGCCCATCCGCCTATGCCGCAGAAACCACGCCAGCTCGATGGCCATGGCAGCCGCTAACAAACCATGGAGCTTGGCGTCTGGTAACGCATAGCCAGCGACGATAGCGGGCGGAACCATCCACAAGCCCGCGTATTCCCCGTGTTTGGCCAGGAACTCAACAACGGGCCGGGGCGCTCCTGGCTCGAAGGCGATGGCAGGGGCGGCAATGATACTGAACAGTCCAGCGATAAAACCCACCGACACCACCAAGGCCGGTAGATTGAGACCATGGGACGAAAACGATATATGAGCCACCGTGACGATTGCGAGACCCACCGTCGCCAGTGATGATGGCAAAGTCGGAAGGCACCAATTTCGAGAATGTCTCAGGAGCCGGACAAAGGAAAAATAAGTCATCACATAAAGGACGGCGGTGATCAGCGCGGCAATCACCTGGGTGGTCGGTGTTGTGTCGATGCCGGTCACAGTCTTTGTGTCTCTCCTAGGTCCATGTCCGGATTGATCATTATTGCCGTGCGGCGGGTGTCCTCCGCCGCCAGAATGCGTGGTAGGACCTCGACGTTGGCGCGCTCGATGTCGGCGGCGAAATCGATCTCGATCCAAGGCGTACCGGTGATATCCTCGAATGCGAAGGTGCCGCGTGGCGAGGTCAGTAGAACATCGCGGATGGTCTCCTCGTAAGGCTCGTGGCGGCGGCCTTGGCGTAAATAGAGCTCGGTCTGAATGATGATCTTCTTCGCCACCTCGGCTGACAGCTTGAAAAAGCCCACCGATTCACCGGAGAAATCGAACTCGGCGCTCAGCCATTTGCGGAACTCGACGATCTCGCCATCCCGGACACAGACTTTGACAGGCTCATCGCCCGGAACGAAGGCACGATCGAGGAGCAGGCAGTTCTGGTGGCGTGAGTTGGCGAGACGCCCCACCAGTTCTTCGTCGTAGAGGACATCGGCATCCATCAGGAGGACCGGCTCCCCGCAGCACAATTCGTCGCGCAGGGTCCACAAGGTGACGATGTTGCCTTCTTCATAATTCTCGTTGAATACGGTTCGCACGTAATCCTGAGCCCCCAGGGCAGCGATCTCCCGCTCGATGTCTTGGTGATGATAACCAACGCCGAGCACCAATTCGTCGATACCAAGTCGCCTGAGGATTTCGATATGGTATTGCAGCAAGGATTTGCCACCAAACCGCAGCAAAACCTTCGCTGGATGGTTCGTACCCGTAAATCCGAGCCGGGCTCCGATTCCGGCCGCCAACATAACTACCTTCATACGCCGTGCTCCTCTGCAGCAACCGCTCACGGCGACGACAAGCCAGCGCCGCCAGCGCTGCGAGACAGCGTGGCGAGCCTACCTCCCCCAATGAGCTGGGACGTTTTATTAGAAAAACTGGGTCAATCTAACCACTAGCACCCAAATTGGCAAGTGTCGGGGGGCAGTGAGGCAAGGCGGGCCCCTTGCGTTCACCGACCAAAGGATGGCGCCGGATTGGCGGTGAGCCGTCGTGGACGGCGTCAGCTTTACCCGATACGGCAAGAGGAACGCGGGATCTCGTTGTTGAGGGTCTGCGCTTGGCCAGGATCTCTTACGAATGACCGCTTGGGGTCAACTGCAGACATCCGGCACGACTTCCAGCCACATCTGCTTTGCGGTGTAGAGCAGACATTGCTGTCGCGAAATTGAGCTATGCAGGCCGGTCAGCACCCCCAACCCCCAAACCAGCCATCTAAAAGTGTGAACTGAAAATGATATAGCTATACCCCCTCCCGCGAGGGGAGAGGGTTCCATCGTACCGGGCCGGAGAAATACGAGTTCCAGGGAACTTGATACGTAACCGCTCCGCCTGCCTCCGCGCCTCCTCGGCGTCCTTCGCGGTAAACCCGCCCTCTCGATCCGCCACCCGCTCCCGTTTTTTTATTCGCCCTCAGGCGCCGGGCGTGGGCATCCGCCCGCTTGGCTCCTCGCACAGGCTCGGGCGCGCGGTCGCGCTTGCCTCCCCTGTTGGGTCGGGGCACCCCCACCCTGAGCCCATCGAAGGGTCGCGCGCGGCACCATTGCCACCTCCCCCCGCCATAAGGCATAGTCCATCCCGATCACGAACAAGGGCCCCCATCCAAAGGGAGCCCCTATATGACAACTCATTCAAGACCCCGGGGGGCGCCGTGGCGACAGATATTCAGGGTGGCGAGCCCTATTTGCGGACCGCCAATATCATCAAGAAGTTCGGCGACTTTACGGCGCTGAACGATGTTTCCATCGAGATCGGCGAGGGCGAGTTCGTCTGCTTCCTGGGGCCATCGGGCTGTGGCAAGACGACGTTGCTGCGCGCCATCGCCGGGCTGGAATTGCAGACCCATGGGCGGGTCGAACAGGCCGGGCGCGATATTTCCACCCTGCCGCCGTCGGAGCGCGATTTCGGCATCGTGTTTCAGTCCTATGCGCTGTTCCCCAACCTTTCGGTCATCCGCAACGTCGCCTATGGGCTGGAAAACCGCAAGCTGCCCAAGGCCGATATAGAGGCCCGGGTGCGCGAGCTGCTGGAGCTGGTCGGGCTGACCGGCCAGGACGACAAATATCCGGCCCAGCTTTCCGGCGGCCAGCAACAGCGCGTGGCGCTGGCCCGGGCGCTGGCGACCTCGCCGGGGCTGCTGTTGCTGGACGAGCCGCTGTCGGCGCTGGATGCCCGCGTGCGCGTGCATCTGCGCCACGAGATCAGGGACCTGCAGAACCGCCTGGGCGTGACCACCATCATGGTGACCCACGACCAGGAAGAGGCGCTGACCATGGCCGACCGCATCGTGGTGATGAACGAGGGCGTGATCGAACAGGTCGGCACGCCGATGGAGATCTACCGCCATCCAGCCACCGCCTTCGTCGCCGACTTCATCGGCAAGATGAATTTCGCGGATGGCGCGGTCAAGGGCGAGGGCCGGGTACAATTAGGTAAAGTGGAACTGGCCTGCGACACCGGGGATTTTGCCGCCGGCCAGGCGGTGCAGATCGCGGTGCGGCCGGAGGATATCGTGGCGCGCGACGTGACGGCGGGGGATGTGAACGCCTTTAGCGCCGCCGTGGCCGACCTGGAATTTCTCGGCTCGTCCCTGCGCGTCGACCTCACCGGGCCGGCGCTGGGCGGGCAGACCCTGACCGCCGATCTTTCGGTCAATCTGATGCGCGAGCTGGATTTGGAACCGGGCCATGACATCACCGTGCGCATCCCGCCCGAGCGGATCGCGCTCTACAAAGCGGGGAAAGCCTGAGCCATGACGGAAGCGGCGAGGGCGGTGGCGGGCGCGGGGCCCGGCAAACCCGTAAATCCCGACAAGCCGGCGCGCCTCGGCAGGCCGCTGCGGGCGCGGATGAGCCGCGACGATATCATCATGCGCGGCGCCATGCTGGTGCTGGGGCTGTTCCTGCTGGTGGCGATCGTGCTGCCGCTCTATTTCATGCTCTCGAAGTCGTTCGAGACCTTCACCTATCGCTTCGAGACCATCGAGTTTCAGGTCGACAAGGGGGAGGGCGCGGGTTGGGGGCCGGTTTTGAATGCGGCCGAACTGGGCGCGGAGCTTGGCGTGGTTACGCCGGAAAAGCTGGTGACGTCGAGCGGCGGGCGGTTTCAGGCGACCGAGTTTTTTCCCGATTTCAGCTTTCGCGCGCCCACGCTCTATCGCATGCGCAATGTGGGGACGGGCGGCGGCGGCTTCATGCTCGAGGGCGGGCCGGTTTATCACGCCGAGTGGGTGGAGATTAACAGCAACAATTTCCGCCGGGTGCAGATCCGGCCGGCGGAATCCGGCGGGGTCGATAATTACCTGACCTATGTGAATACGCCGTCGTTGTTTTTTTCCGTCTACAACTCACTCTTTATTGCCATAACCACTACCGTTATCGTTATTACGCTGGCCTTCTTCTATGCCTATGCCATTACCCGGACCTGTATGCCTTTCAAGGGATTTTTCCGGGTTATCGCGCTGATCCCAATCCTGGCGCCATCCCTGCTGCCGGCGATCTCGCTGGTATACCTTTTTGGCAATCAGGGCATTTTCAAGAACCTGATGATGGGCGAATCCATCTATGGCCCGATCGGCGTCGTCATAGGCTCGGCCTTCTGGACCTTCCCCCATGCGCTGATGATTCTGGTGACCGCGCTGTCGATCTCCGACGCCCGTTTGTACGAGGCCGCGGCGGCGCTGAGGACAAGCAAACTGCGGACTTTCTTCACCGTCACCCTGCCCGGCGCCAAGTACGGGCTGATCAGCGCGACCTTCGTGATCTTCACCCTGGTGATCACCGATTTCGGCGTGCCCAAGGTGATCGGCGGGCAGTTCAACGTGCTGGCGACAGACATCTACAAGCAGGTGATCGGCCAGCAGAATTTCCAGATGGGCGCGGTGGTGTCGGTGGTGCTGCTGCTACCGGCGATCGTCGCCTTCATCGTCGACCGCATCGTCCAGCGCAAGCAGGTCGCCCTCCTCTCGGCGCGCGCGGTTCCCTTGATTCCCAAGCCTCACAGCCGCATAGACAAGGCGGCGGCGGTCTATTGCGGGCTGATCGGCGTAGTGATCCTGGGCGTGCTGGGCATGGCTTTCGCGGCCTCGCTGTTCAAGTTCTGGCCATACAATCTGGATCTCTCGCTGGCCAACTACGATTTCGACGTGATGGACGGCGGCGGCTGGGATGCCTATGGAAATTCGATCCGCATGGCGTTCTATACCGCCTTCTTCGGGACCCTCATTATCTTTTCCGGCGCCTATCTGGTGGAGAAGGGCCGTGGTTTCGGCTTCGGGCGCGGGCTGATCCAGTTTTTGGCAATCCTGCCGATGGCGGTGCCCGGCATGGTGCTGGGCCTGGCCTATATCTTCTTCTTCAACCACCCGGATAATCCGCTCGGCTTCATCTATGGCAGCATGACGATCCTGGTGCTGGTCACGATCACCCATTTCTATACCGTCAGCCACCTGACCGCCTCGACCGCGCTGAAACAGATGGACCCGGAGTTCGAGGCGGTCTCGGCATCGCTGAAAACGCCCTTCTACCGCACCTTCGCCAAGGTGACCGTGCCGGTCTGCCTGCCGGCGATCCTGGATGTGTCGATCTATCTGTTCGTCAACGCCATGACCACCGTGTCGGCGGTGGTGTTCCTCTATTCCAGCGACACCACGCTCGCCTCCGTCGCGGTTTTGAACATGGATGACGCCGGCGATATAGCGCCGGCCGCGGCCATGGCGATGATGATCGTCTATACCTCGGCCGGGGTCCGGCTGCTGCATGCCCTGCTGACCCGGGGCCTGCACCGGCGCAGCCAAGCCTGGCGCGCGCGCTAACCAACAAGACGGAGAATATCGATATGTCCGGGTTGCCCAAAGGCAATGTCCTGTTCATCACCCTCGACCAGTGGCGCGGTGATTGCCTGTCGGCGATGGGCCATCCAGTCCTGCGGACGCCGATCCTCGACCAACTGGCGGCCGACGGCGTGCTGTTTGCGAACCATTACACCCAGGCCAGCCCCTGCGGCCCGGCCCGCGCCTCGCTCTATACCGGCATGTATCTGCAGAACCACCGGTCGGGGCGCAACGGCGTGCCGCTGGATTCGCGCCATACCAGTGTCGCGCTGGAGGCCCGCAAGGCCGGTTACGAGCCGGTGCTGTTCGGTTATACCGACACCGCCCCCGACCCGCGCGGCCGCGATCCCCACGACCCTGCTCTCGATCATTATGAAGGGGTGCTTCCGGGGATGGTCGAACAGCTGCGCCTGCATGACGATCTGGGGCCGTGGCTGGCCGACCTGAAACGCAAGGGCCATGCCGTACCGGATGCCGGCGACCGCCATCTGGATGTCTACGCGCCCGTGGCGAACTATCCCGGCGCGGCGGACAGAGGACCCAGCTTCGCCCCCCCCGCCTACCCGGCCGAGAACAGTCACGCCGCATTCATGACCGGCGAGACGATCCGCTATCTCGAGGCGCGCGGCGACCAGCCCTGGTTCGTGCATCTGTCCTACTGGCATCCGCATCCGCCCTTCATCGTGCCGGAGCCCTACAACAGCCGGTATGACCCGGCTGACATACCGCCGCCGCACCGCGCCGAGTCGCTGGCCAAGGAAGCCGCCCAGCATCCCTTCGCCGCCTGGCGCATGGAACGGCTGCGCAATCGATACTGGACACTGGCCGCCGAGACCTGCCCGACCGACATGACCGACGCCGAACTGGCCCAGCTTCGCGCCACCTATTACGGCATGATCAACGAGGTGGAGGACAATCTGGGACGGTTGATCGACTGGTTGAAGGAAACCGGGCAGTACAACAACACGCTGATCGTGCTGACCTCCGACCATGGCGAGCAGATGGGCGACCACTGGATGTTGGGCAAGGAGACCTATTACGACGAATCCTTCTACATCCCGCTTATACTCCGCGACCCGCGCGAGCCGGCCGGCCAGGGCCGCAAGGTCGAGGCCTTCACCGAAACCATTGATGTCATGCCGACGATCCTGGACTGGATCGGTATCGATATACCGCGCCAGTGCGATGGCCATTCCCTGGCGCCCTGGCTCAGCGGCGAGACACCGGCCGGATGGCGCGATGCCGTCCACTGGGAATATGATTTCCGCGACCTGGTCAACCAGACCGCCGAGCAGGCGATGGGCCTGGTCAGCGACGAGTGCCACCTGGCCGTGGTCCGCGACGAGAAATACAAATACGTCCATTTCGCCGCCCAACCGCCCCTGTTCTTCGATCTGGAGGCCGACCCGGACCAGCTTGTGAATCGCGCGGAAGACCCGGATTATGCGCCACGGATGCTCCACTATGCTCAAAAAATGCTGTCCTGGCGCATGCAGCATGACGAGCGTACCCTGACCCACATGCATATCGGCAAGGGCGTCTTCGAGCGCGCCGGCGCGCGGCGCATGGTGTAGGCAACGAATGACCACCCCTGCCCCACCCCCACTCCCCCCCGTGACCGGCCATCGCGGCGCCAAGGGCCATGCGCCCGAGAACACCCTGGCCGGGCTGAGAAAGGCCGTCGAGCTGGGCGCGCGCTGGGTAGAATTCGACGTCAAGCTGACGGCCGACAACGAGTTGGTCCTGTTCCACGACGATACGGTGAACCGTACTTCCGACGGCAAGGGGCCGGTCGCGGGCATGACGCTTTCGGATATCCGCAAGCTGGATGCCGGGCGCTGGTTTTCGCCCGACTTTACCGGCGAGCCGGTGCCGACCCTGGATGAAGCGATGGAATACCTGACCGCCAAGGGCATCGGCGCCAATGTCGAGGTCAAGGCCAGCCCGAGGCGCGAGGCGGAAACCGGCGCTGCGATTGCACGGGCGCTGGCGGGGCGCTGGTTCGGTGGGTCGATCCCAATGCTGATCTGCAGTTTTTCGGCCGACTCGCTGGCCGCCGCGCGGCAAACCGCCCCGCAAATCCCGCGTGGCTTTCTGACGCTTAAATTTACCAGGGATTGGGCGGCGCAACTGCAGCAGCTCGACTGCGCCACCTACCATCTGCTGGACCGGCGGTTCACCGAGGCACGCACGCGCGCCATCCGCGAGGCTGGCTATCGTGCGCTGGCCTATACCGTCAATGATCCCACGCGGGCCCGCGAACTGCTATCCTGGGGCGTTGAGTCAATCATCACCGACTATCCGGACCGGATTCTGGCGGCTGTTCGCTGAAATTCCGGGCATGAGGCGGCGGCATGGCTGTCATTCCATCTTTGCACTGCAACATTATTTATTTCTAATATATATAATCGGCCAAGGGAGCGGGCCGAATGGCTCGCCATTGTCCCGCAAAATTCTTTTTCACAAGTCCATTTCGAAAAGGCGAAAGCCATGAAACTGTTCCAGGTTTTCAGGAGCAATCAGGACCGCCGGCCGGCCCCCAGACCTTATTATCGGCCGGCGACAATCGAGGCGATGCGGTTTTCGCAGAGCCTGCTCGCAAAGAGCATCCGGTAAGTCTCTCTCCATCGGATCGACGCAAAGAGGGGCGGCGGGTCAACCTGCCGCCCCTCTTTTCACGTCCACGCCCCGCATTCGTTTTGCCATCGCGTCTTTTCGCTGCTATCCAGACATTACCGGGGCAAGCCTTTGGCGTCTCCCGCCCACCCGATGCAGGGCCGGCCCGTCCGGCGGAAAAGCACATGCGCAATATTCACGTCGCCCTTGCGGTGTTCGTCACCGCCATCTGGGGCTTCAACTTCGTCGTCATCGAGGTCGGGCTGGACAGTTTTCCGCCGTTCCTGTTTTCGGCGATGCGTTTTGCCCTGGCGGCCTTTCCACTGGTCCTTTTCATCGGCCCGCCGCGGGTCGCGTGGCGCTGGGTCATCGGCGTGGGCTTCGTGCTGGGCGTGGTCAAGTTCAGCTTCCTGTTCATCGGCATGGATATGGGCATGCCGGCCGGCCTGTCCTCGGTGGTGTTGCAGAGCCAGGCCTTCTTCACCGTCCTGTTCGCCGCCATCGTTCTGTCTGAGCGCCCGCATCCGATGCAGGCTCTGGGCATTCTTGTCGCCTTCGCCGGTATTGCGCTGATCGCGATGACGCAGGACGGAGCGGGAAGCCTGACCGCACTGGCGCTGGTCATTGCCGCGGGCGCGACCTGGGGCGCCTCCAACATCCTGATGAAAATGTCCAACGCGCCGGACATGTTCCGGCTGCTCGTCTGGGCCAGCGTTGTGCCGCCATTGCCACTGCTGGCGCTGTCCTGGGTTTTTGAGGGCGAGGACCGGATCGTCGCGGCGTTCGAGGGGCTGACATGGATCGGGGCGGGCACAGTAGCTTATATGGCCTTTATCTCGACGCTGCTGGCGTTCGGCATCTGGGGATTTTTGCTGCGCACCTATACAGCCAGCTTCATCGCGCCATTCTCGTTGCTGGTGCCGATTTTTGGCATCGGGTCCGCGGCAATCCTGCTGGACGAAAGCTTCGGCCCGTTACGTCTGGCCGGGGCGGCCCTGGTCCTCGCCGGCCTGATCGGCACCGTCTTCGGCCCGGCGCTGGCACGCCGGTTGAGGGCCAGGCCGGCCTAGATAATCGCGTGGCGAACCTTGGCGGAGACCCATTCGCTGACCACCACGGTGACCAGGATGGCGATCAGGATCAGGGTGACCTGCGGCCAGGCCAGGATATTCATCGACGAGCTGAGCTGCAGCCCGATGCCGCCGGCGCCGACCAGGCCCAGCACGGTCGATTCGCGGATGTTGATGTCCCAGCGGAACACCGAGATGCCGGCGAAGGCGGGCATGATCTGCGGCACGATCCCGTAGGCCATGATCTGCCAGCGCGACGCACCTGTCGCCTCGATCGCCTCGACCTGGGTATGGTCGATTTCCTCGATCGCTTCATAGAGCAACTTGGAGCAGAAACCGATGGAGCGCAGTGCGATGGCGATGGTGCCGGCGAACACGCCCGGTCCGATGATCGAGACCAGCAGCAGCGCCCAGATCAACGAGTTGATCGAACGGGACGAGACAATGATGAAAAGCGCCACCGGACGGACCAGATAGGCGTGGGGTGTGGTATTGCGGGCCGCGAGGAAGGCCACCGGCACCGCCATACACAGCGCCAGCATGGTGCCGAGGGTTGCTATATTGATCGTGTCCCAGAGCGGATCCCAGATTTTGTATATGTATTCCCAGCGCGGCGGCACCATGCGTGAGCCGATATCGGCGGCAACGCGTGGCGAATCCCACACGAAAAACCAAGTCGTGTTAACTGAAATCATCTGCCAGCAAAAAATGAACAGAAGGACGCCGGCGAACCAGCCGGCCCAGATCGCCAACTGCCTATTGCGATCCCGGAGCTGCCAGACCTTGGCGCCTGCTTCCACGCGCACCGGCATTACTGCAACCTCGCGCGGATTTTGCCGGAGAAGTATTCGGCAAGGAAGACGATGCCTATGATGATCAGGAGGATCGACGCCGCGGTGGAGTATTCATAACGGTCGAAGGCGGTGAGCAAGGTGGACCCGATGCCGCCTGCACCGACGATGCCGACCACCGAGGATTCGCGGAAATTGATGTCGAGGCGATAGAGCGACAGGCCGATCAGCCGCGGCATGACCTGCGGCTGCACGCCGTAATTGATCCATTGCGGCCAGCGCGAACCGGTCGCGCGGATCGCCTCGGCCTGGCCCGGATCCATGGATTCGATATCCTCGGCCAGCAGTTTCGACAGAAACCCGATGGTGGCGAAGGACAGCGTCACCACGCCGGCGAACGGTCCGAAGCCGAACATGGCGACGCAGAAAATGGCGATGATGATTTCCTGGAAGCTGCGCGAGACGGCGATGATACCGCGGCAGACCAGATAGACCGGCATGGGCGCGATGTTGCGCGCCGCACCCAGCCCGATCGGCACCGAGATGATAATGCCGATGACAGTGGCGGTCACCGTCATGGTCAGGCTTTCGATCAGCCCGTCGCCGATGTCAATCAATCGCTGGGCCGCCAATTCCTCAAATCCGCCTGTCTCGATAATATTGGCGAAGGGAAACGGCGGGAAAAATCCGCCCACGAACTTCGCGCCCCGGGGCAGTCCCTCGTAGACGCGCAGCCAGTTTACCTCGGCAAGGATCGAGTACGACGCCAGGATGAAATAGACGGCGGCGCCGATATACAGTCCCCAGCGCAGGTTGGGGTTCTTGATGAGGGGCGGCTTACGCCAGCGGCGGCCCACGGCTGTTACGGCAACTTCCGCCATTGTCCTAGGTCAGCCCTTGCATATGTTCCTCGGCGGACTCATCGACGCCTTCGCCGCCCTTGTCCTCCTCGGGGTCTTTCTTGATGGTGGCTTCCCAGTCTTCCTCGCCGTAGATTTCGGTCAACACGTCGGGCGACAGCCCGTCCGCCGGCCCGTCATAGACGACCTCGCCCAGGCGCAGGCCGACGATGCGCGGCACGAACATCTGCGCCAGCAGGACGTCGTGGATATTGATGATGGCGGCCAGCTCGCGCTCCTCGCAAAGCTCGCAGATCAGCCGCATGATCTGGCGCGAGGTCTTGGGGTCGAGGCTCGCCGTGGGCTCGTCGACCAGCAGCAGCGCCGGATCCTGGATCAGCGCCCTGGCGATGCCGACGCGCTGGCGCTGGCCGCCGGACAGTTCGTCGGCACGCTTGTCGCAGTATTCCGTCAGACCGACGCGGTCAAGCAGCCGGAAGGCCTCGTCGATGTCGGATTGCGGATAGTTGCGGAACCAGCTTCGCCAGAAACCGACATAGCCGAGCCGGCCCGACAGTACGTTCTCCATCACCGTCAGCCGTTCGACCAGAGCGTATTCCTGGAAGATCATGCCCATCCGCCGGCGCGCCTGGCGCAGGCCGCCGGCCCCCAGCGCAGTGACGTCCATGCCGTCCAGCACCGCCCGCCCGCCGGTCGGTTCGACCAGCCGGTTGATGCAGCGAATCAGCGTACTCTTCCCGGCGCCGGAGGGGCCGATGAGGGCCATCACCTGGCCCTTCGGCACCTCCAGATCGACGCCCTTGAGGGCCTCGTCACCGGTTGGATAACGCTTCGTCAGTCCTTCAAGACGCAGCATTCCCCGTTACTTTACTTGCACGCGTAGGAAACGCCGTTGGCCTTGTCGATCTTGCGGATCACGTCCCAGTGGGTCTTGTAGGTGATCGGCAGGAACTGGCCTTCCGGGGGTTTGGACTTCGAGAACTCGACCTTCAGGCTGGTCGGGGTTCCGTCCGGCTTGTCCCACTTGAAGCTGAAGAAGGATTCTTCGATCTTCTTCGCCAGTTCCGGCTTCAGGGTATTGACCATGCCAAATCCCGTTGTCGGGAAAGTCTGCGAGGTGTAGATCACCTTGACCTGGTCTTCCGTGATAACGCCGCGCGCCAGCATGCGCTGTTTCACCGAGTTGGCGATAGAGGCGGCCGGATAATCCTTGTTGGCGACGCCCAGGATCGAGTTGTCATGCTTGCCCGAGAAAGCCGGCGTGAAGTCCCTGTCGGCTTCCATGCCGAATTCAGATTTCAGGATCGCGGACGGCGCCTTGAAGCCCGAATTTGAGGTCGGCGAGGTGAAGGCCAGGGTTTTGCCCTTGATATCCTCGACCTTTTCGATGCCGCTGCCCGGATAAGTGAGGATTTCCATCTCGTATCCGAAGGCGCCGCTTTCCTGCGCCATGATGGTGAAGGAGCGGAAACCGGCGCAGTTCACCGCCAGCGGGTTGGAGCCGGTGTTGAAGCCCGCCACATGCAAGCGGCCGGAACGCATTGCCTCGATCTGGGCCGCGTTCGACTGCACCGGGAAAAACACCACTTTCTTGCCGGTAACCTTTTCCATATGGGTCAGGAAATCGGCCCAGGCGGTCTTGTAGACGGCCGGGTCCTCGACCGGGGTATAGGCGAAGATAATCGTGTCCGGATCGGCCTGCTTGGCCGGATCGGTCGGCGTGTCGGCGGTCAGATCGCCGTCACGGTCACAGAAACGCTCGTCGAGATCGCCGCGCGGGCAATCCTCGGCGGCCGAGACCGGCGCGACGAACAGAACGATGGCGAAGATCGCGGCAACGGCAAAAAGGCCGCGCCGTAAGATAGCGTAAATCATGTCGATACTCCCTGAATCACATTCTTGATTGATTTTGTCACACGCAGCCTAACAGCTTGGTCGGGCCGTGCAAGCGATTCCGGACAACCCGAATAAAAAAACGATCATTTGGTTTCAGTTTGCTTTCGAACGAAAAAGGGCGCCCCCGCGGGAGCGCCCTTCGTTTCGTTATGTCGGCTAAATCAGCTGCCGGCGGTTGGCATCGAGAACAGCGCGCCCTCACGGATACCGCTGGGCCAGCGGGCGGAGATCGTCTTCATCTTGGTGAAGAAGCGCACCGATTCCGGCCCGTGCATCTGGGTGTCGCCAAACTTCGAGCGCTTCGAGCCGCCGAAATTATGGAAGGCCAGCGGCACCGGGATCGGCACATTGATGCCGATCATGCCGACATCCACCTGGTTGGCGAATTCGCGCGCGGCGTCGCCGTCGCGGGTGAAAATCGCCACGCCGTTGCCGAACTCGTGGTCGTTGACCATCTTGACCGCCTGGCTGAAATCGTTGGCGCGCACCGTGGTCAGCACCGGGCCGAAGATTTCGTCCTGGTAGATCGACATGTCGGTGGTCGCGTTATCGAATAGCGAGCCGCCGCAGAAATGGCCGCCCTCGTAACCCTGCAACGAAGCGCCGCGGCCATCGACAACCAGGTTGGCGCCGTCCTTGACGCCCTGCTCGATATAGCCTTCGATGCGCTCCTTGGCCTGGCCGGTGATCACCGGGCCCATATCGGCCTCGGGGTCGTTCCAGGGGCCGTAACGCAAGGCCTGGACGCGCGGGGCCAGCTTCTCGACCAGCTTGTCGGCCGTGCCCTCGCCAACCGGAACGGCGACCGAGATCGCCATGCAACGCTGGCCGGCGGAGCCGTAGGCCGAGCCCATCAGCGCATCGACCGCCTGATCCATGTCGGCGTCGGGCATGATAATCATGTGGTTCTTGGCGCCGCCGAACACCTGCACGCGCTTATTCTGCTTGGTGCCCTCGTGGTAAATATATTCGCCGACGAGGGTGGAGCCGACAAAGCTGATCGCCGGGACATCCGGATGCTGCAGCAGCGCATCGACGGCTTCCTTGTCGCCGTTGACCACGTTCCACACGCCGTCCGGCAGACCCGCCTTCTTCCACAATTCGCCCAGATACAGCGCCGCCGAGGGGTCGCGCTCCGACGGTTTGTTGATATAACTGTTGCCGCAGGCAACTGCCATCACACCCATCCACAGCGGCACCATGACCGGGAAGTTGAACGGCGTGATGCCGCCGACCACGCCGATCGGCTCGCGCTGCGAGAAGGTGTCGATGCCGCCACCGACATTGGACGAGAACTCGCCCTTGAACAAATGCGGGATGCCGCAGGCGAATTCGGTGACATCAACGCCACGCTGGATCGAGCCCTTGGCGTCGGCGATGGTCTTGCCGTGCTCCCGGCCTACGATATCGGCCAGTTCGTCCATGCTTCCGATCAGCAGTTCGCGGAAATTGAACATGACCTGGCTGCGCCGCGGCGCCGACATTTTCGACCATATCTGGAAGGCCGCCACCCCCGACTGAACCGCCTGGTCCACGTCGTTGGCGTTGGCAAGAGGCACCTGGGATTCCACCTCGCCGGTCGCCGGGTTGAACACGTCTCCGAATCTGCTGCTGGTGCCATCGACGCGCGCGCCGCCGATGAAGTGATAAAGCTTTTCAGTCATTGGACGTTCCTGTCCCCCGTATGTGAATGCATGGATTGTCGAACCGCCGCCCTGTCCAGGGCCGGATTGGCGGCATAATACGGATTCAAACGCAAGCGGCCAGCCCTATTTTGGGCTGGCCGCATTTATAGTGCCTAGCCCGGCTTCAGGCTTTCCCGAAGACCTTGCGCAAGCCTTCGATCATGCGATCGATATGGCTTCGCTCGGCAATGAAGGGCGGGGCGATGCAGGCGGTGTCGCCGGTCATCTTGACCAGAACGCCTTCTTCCCAGAGATCCTGGACCGCCTGGCCGCCGCGAACGCCCGGTGTACCGTCCTTGGGCGCGAGATCGACGCCGGCCAACAGGCCGATGCCGCGGATGTCGGTAACCACCGGCAAATCCCTCAGCGAGAAAATCGCATCGAGGAAATAGTCCGACAGTTCCGCCGCCTTCTCGAACAGGCCGTCGTTTTCATAGATGTCCAGCGCCGCGATGGCGGCCGCGCAGGCCGCCGGATGGCCCGAATAAGTATAGCCATGGAACATTTCCACGCCCTGCGAGGAGTCCATGATGGTGTTGTAGACATTGTCGGTGACCCCGACCGCGCCCATCGGGATGGCGGCGTTGGTCAGCGCCTTGGCCATGGTCATGATATCGGGCGTCACGCCGAACACGTCGCCGGCGAAATTGCCGCCGACACGGCCGAAGCCGGTGATGACCTCGTCGAAGATCAGCAGAATGCCATTCGCGTCGCAGATTTCGCGCAGGCGGTTCAGATAGCCCTTGGGCGGGCACAATACGCCGGTCGATCCGGCCACCGGCTCGACGATGCAGGCGCCGACGGTGTCCGCGCCATGCAAATCACAGAAGCGCTGCAGATCATTGGCGAGCTCCACGCCATTGTTTTCCGGCTGGCCGCGCACGAACAACTCATCCTTGCTCCAGGTGTGGCGCATATGCAGCACGCCGACCAGACCGGGGCCGAACATCTCCTTGTTCTTGACCATGCCCTGAACCGACATGCCGCCGAAATTGACGCCGTGATAGCCGCGCTCGCGGCCAACGAAGCGAATGCGCTGGCCCTGGCCCTTGGCGCGGTGATACCGCAACGCGATTTTCAGCGCCGTATCCACCGATTCAGAGCCGGAATTGGTGAAGAAGGTATAGTTCAGGTCGCCCGGCATGATCGCCTTCAGGCGCCGCGCCAGTTCGAAGGCGGCGGGCTGCCCATGCTGAAACGGCGCCACATAGGCGCATTCGCGCAGCATTTCGGAAACCGCGTCGGCGATTTCCGGGCGGCTGTGCCCGGCCGGCGCGCAGAACAGGCCCGAGGACATGTCGATCAGCTTGCGGCCGTCGACGGCCTCGCATTCAACGCCCTTGCTGGCCACCATCAGGCGCGGATTCGCCTTGAAGTCTTTGTTCGCCGTGTAGGGCATCCAGTAATGTTCGAGATCGTTCGTCGGATAGCGCATGACTAAAACTCCAATATCAAAACGCGCAGTGGGGCGCGTACCCTCCCACGCCGGTGGTTACCGTACCAAGGAAACTGGCCGGCAGCTTGAAACCCGCACGAAACATATCACCGGCTGGCCCAATGCCGATAGGGCCAGCCTTGCCGGATTCACTTGGCCAGACGCATGAATTGCCGGATGATACAATCTTCGACCAAAAACAACGAATACAGGGAACAAGACGATGGATTTCAGCGGAACGGCGGTATTGGTGACGGGTGGCACTTCGGGCATCGGGGCGGCGGTCGCGCGGGCCTTTGGCGATGCGGGCGCGGCCGTATTGTTGACCGGGCGCGATGCGGCGCGCGGGGCAGAGGTGGCGGCGGATATCGCCTCGGACGGCGGCACGGCCGAATTCATGGCCGCCGACGTTACCGATACCGGCGCCTGTGGCCGCCTGGTCGATGCGGCGCTGGACCGGTTCGGCCGGCTGGACGTGCTGGTCAACAATGCCGGGGTTATCCATTCCGGCGACGCGCAATCGACCACCGACGAACAATGGAACGAGACCATCGCGGTGAACCTGACCGCCGCCTTCCGGATGAGCCGTGCCGCGATCCCCGCGATCCGCGAACAGGGCGGCGGGTCGATCGTCAATATCGCATCGGACTGGGCGCTGGTGGGCGGCCAGAACGCGGTGGCCTATTGCGCTTCCAAGGGCGGATTGCTGCTGATGACCAAGGCGATGGCGCTGGACCATGCGGGCGAGAACATCCGTGTCAACGCCGTCTGCCCCACCGAGATCATGACCCCGATGCTGACCGGCGAATTCCGGGCCGCGGGGAAAACCGACGAGGAAGGCCTGGCGGCGCTTGCCGAAATCATCCCCATGGGCCGCGTCGGCACGCCTGAAGAGGTCGCCCGCGCCGTGCTGTTCCTGGCCTCCGACCAGGCCAGCTTCATGACCGGCGTGGGCCTGCCGGTGGATGGCGGCGTGACGGCGGCTTGAGAGTGCGAGATGGGCGAGCGGATGTGGTCCGGACTGGCGCATGTAAAACCGAAAACGAACGGGGTTCTGCCTGAAGGCGCCGTCGGGGGTTACGTCAATGTCGTGGCGCTGGCCGACGACAAGGCTGTTTTCCTGCGGCGCGTGAGCGATGCCTTCGACGACCTGGGTCTGACGGTCTGCGAAATTGAAGACATTGTTCTGCTGGACGAGGATGGCAGCCACGAGTTGGTCAGCGGAGCGATCCTGGCTTTATCGGAGGAAATAACGCCGGACCGGCCGCTGTGGTTCGGCCCCATTCACACCTATGAAGCCGATACGGATATCAACTGAATTCCTGGTCGATCTGCATTTGAGGGGATCGTCGCATGGAAAGGCCCCCCTCCACGGTAACGGACTGAACGCCCCTTGCAAATCTGGCGGCGCGGTGATGTAAACTGGCGTGACGGATCTGACTGGAGAATTGTTATATGAAACTGGGCGACGAACAACTGCGAGAATTTCACGAAGAGGGCTACCTGTTTCTGCCCGAATGTTTTTCGCGCGCGGAGGCGGCGATGCTGTTGGATGAGGCGCGGGCGATCTACGCCACGGACCGCGAGGAGGTCTGGCGCGAAGAGACCGGCGTCGCGCGCACCGCCTTTGCCGCCCATACCTACAGCGAGCCCTATCGCCGTCTGGGCGCCCATCCGCGGCTGATCGAGCCAGTCATGCAGATCCTCGAGGAAGAGGTCTATATGCACCAGTTCAAGATCAACGCGAAGGCCGCCTTCGACGGCGCGGTCTGGCAGTGGCATCAGGATTATGGCACCTGGGCACGCGATGACGGAATGCCGGAGCCCCGCGCCATGAATATCGCGCTGTTCCTGGAGGACGTGACGGCGGCCAACGGCCCGCTGCTGTTCATCCCGAGAAGCCACAAGGCCGGCGTGTTCGAGGCCGGGCACGATCTGGAAACGACCTCCTACCCGCTATGGACGCTGGACCGCGATACCGTGACGCGGTTGGCCAACGAAGGCGGCGTCGTCGCGCCGATGGGGCCGGCCGGGTCGATGCTGATGTTCCACGGCAACCTGGTCCATGCCAGCCCGCCCAACATCAGCCCCTTCAACCGCACCATCGTCTATTTGAGTCTCTGCGCGGTTTCCAACCATATCCGCCAATTCAAGCGCGCCGAATGGATCGCCCACCGAGACTTCACCCCGATCCAGCCGCTGGGCGACGATTGCCTGAGAGAGTTGGTCTTGGCGAATGGTCAGAGCGTGGCGACCGTTTAAAGCTCCCGTCCCTCGAAGCCGCCCTTGCCGTTCAGCGGGTTCAGCCGCCCCTTATACCAATCCTCGTTAATAAAGACCCAACCTGCCTGAATGTGTGTTTTTAACATAATATTAATCAGGGTTTTGGTAGTTATTGCGCCAATACTCGGCGATCGCGCAATGCAATCCGTTTTTACGCCGAAGGCATAATCCCGTAAGGTATGGGCACATTCATGAATTTCATAAAAAACATGAAAATGAAAACCGCCGGCACCGTCATGGCGCTGGCGCTGCTGGTCGCCGCTATATGCATCGTGGCGATCTCGTTCCATGTCGTCGGCGGGATCGCCGATATCGGCGCGGCCTGGGAGCGATACCACCAAGAGACCACGACGCTCGCCGCCACGGAACGGCCCGCCGCGGAGCAGGTGGCCGCGGGTCGGGCCGCGGCCAACAGCGTCCGCGAAGCGATCGACGATGTGCGGGCCTTTGCCCTGCGGACCTCCCTTGCGGTGGCGGCCCTTCTGTTTGCCGTCATCGTCAGCTTCCTGTGGGGCAACCGGAAATGGCTGGTCGCGCCGATGCTGGAACTGTCGGAGTCGATGCGCCACTTGGCCGATGGCGCGATAGAGACCGATGTCCCGGGCATCGACCGGGTGGACGAGCTCGGCGACATGGCGCGGGCCGTGCTGATCTTCAAGGACGGCATGCAGCATAAACGCGAACTTCAGGAATCGCAGGAACATGAGCAGGAGGCCAAGCAGCAGCGCTCGCTGAATATCGACCTTCTGGTACGCCAATTCGACGCCGACGCAACTAATGTTCTGGAGACGGTGACGTCGGCCGCCTCGGACCTCGCCGACACGGCGAAGGCGATGTCGGCGACCGCCGAGCAGGCGGGAGCGCAGGCGACGGCGGCGGCCGCCGCGTCGAACCAGACCACGGCGAACGTGGAAACGGTCGCAGCATCCGCCGAAGAGCTTACCGCGTCGATCGAGGAGATCGGACGCCAGGTCGTTCAGGCGGCCAGCATCGCCGGTAACGCGGTGAATGAAGCCGAGGCCACCAGTACCATGGTCAGCGGCCTGGCCGGTTCGGCGCAAAAAATCGGCGACGTGGTCAATTTGATCAACGAGATCGCCGGCCAGACCAACCTGCTGGCCCTGAACGCGACGATCGAGGCGGCGCGCGCGGGCGAGGCCGGCAAGGGCTTCGCGGTGGTCGCCAACGAGGTCAAGAACCTGGCCAACCAGACGGCAAAGGCCACCGAGGATATATCGGCGCAAGTCGACACCGTGCAGCGGGAAACCCGGGACGCGGTTGGCGCCATCGAACGAATTCTCGGCATTATCGGCGAGATCAGCGATATCTCAACGACGATCGCCTCCGCCGTCGAGGAACAGGGCGCCTCGACCCAGGAAATCGCGCGCAATATCCAGCAGGCGGCACGGGGCACGCAAGAGGTCAACGACAATATCATCGGCGTAACCGGCGCCGCCACCGAAGCCGGCACGGTGTCACGCCAGGTACTGCAATCCGGCGACCAGCTTTCACGGCAGGCAGAGATATTGCGCGGCGAAGTGGACAAGTTCCTGTCGAACGTAAAGAGCGCCTGAGGCGTTTGTTTTAGCGCATTGTTCGAGGGCGCCAAGCCTAAAGCTCCCGCCCCTCGAAGCCGTGTTCGCCGTCGCGCGCCTCTACCTCGACGACCCATAGGTCGGGGTCGCGGGCGGTCTGACGGGATATGTAGTCGTCGGCGTCCGCCTCCGAGACAAGTTCGCCCTTTAGCGCGGGCATCCAGGACAGCACGCCGTCCAGATCACGGGTCTGGGTCAGAACCCGGCAGCCAAGATCGAGCCGGTTGACCTTCAGGATTACCATGCCGCCGTTGGGGTCGCCGCGCCGCGCGATTACGGCGGGCGTTGCTTGCGACGACAAGCGGCGCAAATGAGCCTTGACCCAGAGTTCGGTGGGAATGCGTGTGTCTTCCATGCGCCCTATTCCACCGTCTTCCCCGGCTTCCACAGCCGGGCGCGGCGGTCGGCTTCTTCGATTTCGCCCTTGTCCATGTTTTTCGCGAGCGTTGCCGCGTTCTGCGCAGCGCCGGGATAGCCCCGAGCGGCCAGCAGCCGAAACCAGAAATAGGCGCGCGCGCGGTTTCCCACCTGGGCATAAAGCAGGCCGAGATCGTACTGGGCTTCGGCAAGGCCCGTATTGGCGGCCTTTTCCAGCCAGTCGAAAGCATTGTCCATGCCGCGGGGTAGGCCGTCGCCGGTCATATACATGCGCCCCACCATGAATTGCGCGCGCGGCTTGCCCATTTCCGCGGCGCGCAGTAGCCATTCGGCGGCTTTCTCACGGTCGGGGATCAGTTCGCAATCCGCCGCGCTGACGCCCGACCCGTAATAGAGCATGAAACCGAGACTGAAATTGGCCTCGGGATGCCCTTGGCGCGCCGCCTGCTCGTAGCGGAAGGCGGCCTCCTGGCAGTCCAGGGCATAGCCCTGCCCCTGGGAATACATGACCCCGGTCCAGTAGAGCGCGTCGGCGTCGCCAGCGTCGGCAAGCGGTTCGAGAATGCGCCGCGCCTTCGCATAATCGGTCGCCAGAAAAGCATCGCGCCCGGCCGCCGCATCCTGCGCCCGGGCGGTTCCAGACAGGCCGGCGATCAGAATGGCGGCGAGTAGTAATACCAAGGCTCGCTGATAAAGACCCATTTGATGGGGCTTTGCGGCCCGTCCGGGCAGGCGCGATCCGCGGCGCGATGCACCCGCATCGGGCAAGGCCCGCAACGCACCCGGCGGGCCGCGAAGCCCCATCAAATGGGTCTTTATCAGCGAGCCTTGGTATAAACGCATTTTATTGAGCAACCACCTCTGCTGCATCGCCCTCGCCAGCCGGGCCGCGCACCCGGCGTTCATCGCGCGGGGTGCGGGTGAACATGTCGCGGTAACATTTGGAAAAATGCGAGGCCGAGGTAAAGCCGCAGGCAAAGGCGATCTCGGTCACCGGCATGGTCGACTGGGTAAGCAGCAGACGGGCGCGTTCCAGCCTGAGGCGCAGGTAATAGCGCGCCGGGCTGGTGTTCAGGTAACGGCGAAACAGGCGCTCAAGCTGGCGACGCGACAGGCCGACACGCGCGGCGATTTCCTCGCGGGTCAGGGCCTCTTCCACATTGCGCTCCATTTCGCTGATGGCCTGGATCAGCCTGGGGTGGCTGATGCGCAGGCGGGCCTGCAGCGGCAGGCGCTGGTTGTCGTGGCCCTCGCGGATGCGTTCATGCATGAACAGTTCGCTGACCGCCGCCGCCGTCTCGCCACCGTGGCGGCGCGCGATTTCGGTCAGCATCATGTCGCTGGCCGCCACGCCGCCGGCGCAGGTGAAACGGTCGCGATCGATTTCGAACAATTCAGGCTGGATGTCGAGATCCGGGAAAGCCTCGCGAAAACTTTCCAGGTTTTCCCAGTGGATGGTGCAGCGATAGCCGTTCAGCAGGCCGGCATGGGCCAGCACATGCGCGCCGGTGCAGATCGCGCCCACATGCGCGCCCTCCCGCGCCCAGCGCCTGAGCCAGCCGAACACCACATTATCCCGGTAGAGCTGTGCGTCCAGTCCGCTACAGACAGCCACGTTGTCCAGGTGCGGCGTGTCGGCGATACCGCGTTCGGCCATGACCTGTACCCCGTTCGAGGCGGTCACGGGCTCGCCATCGCGGCTGAGAATTTCCCACTCATATGCCGTTCGGCCGATCGAATAATTGGCCAGCCGCAGCGGCTCGAGCATTGCCGTAAAAGCCGACATCGAGAAATTGGGAATCAGGAGAAACGAAACCCGATCCGGCTTATCGCCGCTGACTTTTTTAAACATGGCAATCCGCCAATTGAAGGCACTGATCCCCTTTGGCCCCGATTGCGGATTTTGTCAATGGCGACATGCATCACGGCACGCCATGTCGCATATGGAAAAAAGGGGGCTCCCGCATGGAGCCCCCCCATTTTCAGTTCGTCCAATGAAAATCAACCTGTTCGAATTTCCTGAAGAAATCGGTCGACTTCGCCGCGCAGACCCTCGGCCTGACGAGCCATTTCCTGTGAAGCGTTGAGCACCTGGCCGGCGGCCGAGCCGGTTTCGCCGGCGGCCTTGCGGACGTTTTCGATGTTCGCGTTGACGTCCTGCGTACCCTTGGCCGCCTGTTGAACATTGCGCGCGATCTCCTGCGTGGAAACGCCCTGTTCCTCGACCGCCGAGGAAATCGTGGTAGCGATGTCGTTGACCTCGCCGATGATCGAGCGGATCCGCCCGATCGCGCCGACGGCGCTGCTGGTCTCTTCCTGGACCGCACCGATCTGACTCGAGATTTCCTCGGTCGCCTTGGCGGTCTGGTTGGCGAGATTTTTCACTTCCTGGGCGACAACGGCAAAGCCCTTACCGGCTTCGCCAGCGCGCGCGGCCTCGATCGTCGCGTTGAGCGCCAGCAAATTGGTCTGACCGGCAATGTCGTTGATCAGCGTTACCACCTCGCCAATCCTGCCCGCGGCTTCCGACAAACCTTTGACCGTCTCGTTGGTCGCCTCGGCCTCGTCCACCGCGTTTTGCGCGATCTTGGCCGATTGCAGAACCTGACGGCCGATTTCAGTGATCGAGGCGCTCAACTGTTCGGCCGTGGCGGCGACCGTTTCAACATTGGCGGTAGCCTGATCGGAGGCCGTGGCCACGCTGGCCGACTGGCGGCTGGTTTCCTCGGCGGTCGACGACATTTGCTGGGCCGTCGACTGCATTTCGGTCGCCGACGAGGACACACCATCGACGACTTCCTTGACCTGAAGCTCGAAACGGTCGGCCATGCCGAGAATGGCCTCTCGTTTTTCCACTTCGGCGCGCTGATCCGCCTCGGCCTGTTCCTGTTCCAGGCGTATCTTGTCGATGGCGTTATCCTTGAAGACCTGAACCGCCTTCGCCATGCCGCCGATCTCATCGCGGCGGCGGCGGTCGGGCACCTCGGCGTTAATGTCGCCGGCGGCAAGACTGGCCATTGCGCCGGTCATCACCTTGATGGGCCGGGTAACCGTGCGGCTAAGCGAGAAAACCAGCGCGGATATAAGGGCGATTACGACAATGATTCCCCCCCAGATCTGCGTCTCGCGGGCACTACTTACCTGCTCATTCAGCGTGTCCAGGCTCCACACGACCGCCAGGGTTCCGATACGAGTCTTGTCCTTGCCGGCGGTTACCGGCGAGGCGATGACCAGATGATCCTCGAAAACAGCGGGTACGGTTTCGCCGTTTCCCAGCCGGGAAACCCACTGTTCCGGAATCTGGGGCAGATCGAAGGAACTCCATTTTTCGGACTTGTAGGACGTCAGCAACGCGCCGACGCCATCCCACACCACGATATTGGCTATAGTGGAATCCACGTCGCCCACAAGTTCGGCGTAGGATGCTTCGATGCGGTCGTTCTTCTTCCACTTGACGCCGCCGGACACTTCGCCCGCCAGCATTTTCGTAACCGTGACGCCGGTTGCTTGCGACATCATACGGAGCTGTTCCCGCTGCGTATTGGCGCTTTTCCACGTCAGCAGGCCGATACCGAGTGACACTGCCACCGCGACGATAACCGCGATTTTGCGCCCGATGGTCCAGAAAGCCAACTGCGCCGACTCGCTACCCATTTCCCCCGACATAGCGGCTTTTTCCGCTTTACCAGCCGGTACTGTGTTCATGCCGAACACTCCTCAAATAAATTCAACTTGATATTAATCCGCGCACGCATCCGTCAGTTCGACAGCAACTCCACATTGACGCCGACCGTAATCGCGCCAATCACATCGCCGCTGTCGGGATCTGTGATCGAAAGACTGACCTGCGCCTGATAGGTCTGGGTCGATTCGTCGAACTCCACCTCGTCGATGAACAGACCATCCGGGCCGGCCAGGAAGGTTTTCTGCCATTTGCCTTCGTCGCCCTGCCAGTAATCGGAAGTCGGGTCGCTCTGCGCGACGTTCAGGCCCTTGTTGTCCATGACGAAAATTTCGGTGAACAGCCCTTCACCGCCATTCTTGTGTCCGACGAGTTTCTTCGAGGCATCCCGGCCGAGAACCTCATCGATCATGGGTTTGGCGCTGGCGCCGGTTTCCGCGCGCCACTTTTTGTCCAGCGCGTCGATATCAGCCTGCGACAGGCCGGCATGTTTGCTGTTCTGGGCATTGATGGCGGCAACCAGGGCCGGGTCTGAAATCCAGCCATTGACCTGGCTATCGACCAGGTCGCGGATTGCCGCGTCATGTTCGCCGGCAGCATGCGCCATCGGCGCCAGAAACATTGTAGCCAAAACTGCAAAAACGATTTTTCTCATTGGTTTCCTCCTCATTCGCGAAGTACCCATCGCGTCCGGTTGGATCGGGCATGACTCGGTTCAAGCCTGCCTCGGCGTCGCGTTGAGGCACCGCATGGGCGGAACCGGAGCGCGCTAAACAGTACCAGTCATCAAATACAGAAAGGGCTAATAAGAAGTTAATATTCCGCAATGGTTTAACCGATTTTCTGGAATTTTTCATAAACTACCAAAAAGGGGTACCTGTCGGACCGGGCAGGGTTACATTTAATAGTTGTAGATGATTTTAAAACTATACTTTAGGATGCTCTCGTCACCGCGACACGCCGGAGCGGCAGCCAGTCCGCATGCGGACCCGGCGCGTCGCCGGATCAGGAATTCCCGTCGCCCACAGGCTTGATCGCCGCGCCCCCCGGCCTTAGGGATTTCCCATCCCGGCTTGCGCGCGCGCGGCGCCTGCCGCATTGTTGTGGCGCAGTCGGAAGGGAGACCCGTCGATGGCTAAATATTCTGCATTCAGCCTGGCGCGCAATGCGCTGAGCTATCACGAAAACTGGCAGCGTGCCTGGCGCAGCCCCGACCCGAAACCGGAATACGATATACTGGTGATCGGCGGTGGCGGGCACGGGCTGGCGACCGCCCATTACCTGGCCAAGGAACACGGCATCAATAATGTCGCGGTGATCGAGAAAAGCTGGCTGGGCGGCGGCAATACCGGGCGCAACACCACGATCGTGCGGTCCAACTATCTGTGGGACGAGAGCGCGGCTATCTACGAACATTCCCTGAAGCTGTGGGAAGGCCTGTCGCAAGACCTGAACTTCAACATAATGTTCAGCCAGCGCGGCGTGATGAACCTGGCCCATAATTTAAGCGACTGGCGCGAGTTGAACCGCCGCGTCCATGCGATCCGCCTGAACGGCGTCGATTCCGAAATCCTCAACGCCGCCCAGGTGAAGGCCGAGGCGCCGATCCTGAACGTCTCGCCCGACTCACGCTATCCCATCATCGGCGCGTCGATGCAGCGGCGCGCCGGCACCGCGCGCCACGACGCGGTGGCCTGGGGCTATGCCCGCGCCGCCGATCAGCGCGGCGTCGATATCATCCAGAATTGCGAGGTAACCGGCTTTATCATCAATAACGGCCAGGTCGAGGGTGTCGAGACCACGCGAGGCCGGATCATGGCCAAGCGCGTCGGTGTCGCGGTCGCCGGCCATTCATCGGTGCTGGCCGACATGGCGGGCTTCCGCATGCCGGTGGAGAGCAACCCGCTGCAGGCACTGGTGTCCGACCCGATCAAGCCGGTGCTGGATTGCGTGATCATGTCCAGCGCGGTGCATGTCTATGTCAGCCAGTCAGACAAGGGCGAGTTCGTGATCGGCGCCGGATCGGACCTGCATGTGTCCTACTCCCAGCGCGGCAGCTTCGACATTATCGAGGGCATCATGGGGGCGCTGTGCGAACTGGTGCCCATGGTCTCGCGGATGAAGATGATGCGCCAGTGGGGCGGCGTCGTCGATGTAACGCCCGACCGCAGCCCGATCGTCGGCAAGACGCCGGTGGAAGGGCTGTTCATAAATTGCGGCTGGGGCACCGGCGGGTTCAAGGGGACGCCGGGATCGGGGCACGCCTTCGCCGCGACGCTGGCGGCCGGCGAGCCCAACGACATGGCCGGCCCGTTCTCGCTGGACCGGTTCCGCACCGGTTTCCTGATCGACGAAGCCGGCGCCGCCGCCGTCGCGCATTAAGGGGGAGACAAGCTTATGTTCCTGATCGATTGTCCTTATTGCGGGCCACGGCAACAGACGGAATTCCACTGCCATGGCGAGGCCCATATAGCGCGGCCGGAAGATCCCGATGCGATTTCGGACTCGGAATGGGCGGATTATCTGTTCAACCGGTCCAACACAAGGGGCGTGTTCCGCGAGCGCTGGGTCCATAACCATGGCTGCCGCAAATGGTTCAACGTGGCGCGCGACACGGTCAGCGACCGGATTCTCGCGGTCTATCGCATGGGCGAGAAGCCCCCGAAGGTGACGAAATGACCCAGAAGTTCCGCCTGCCCGAGGGTGGCCGCATCAATCGCGACCGACCCGCGCGATTCCAGTTCGATGGAGTCACCTATCACGGATACGAAGGCGACACGCTGGCCTCGGCCCTGCTGGCCAACGGCGTGCACCTGATGGGCCGCAGCTTCAAATACCACCGCCCGCGCGGCGTTCTGTCGGCCGGCGCGGAAGAGCCCAGCGCGCTGGTGCAGTTGCGCGAGGGCGCGCGGACCGAGCCCAACATGCGCGCCACCATGGTGGAACTGTTCGACGGGCTGAAGGCGGAAAGCCAGAATCGCTGGCCTTCGCTGGCCTTCGATATCTGGTCGGTCAACAACCTGTTCTCCCGGTTCCTGCCCTCGGGCTTCTATTACAAGACCTTCATGTGGCCGGCGAGCCTGTGGATGAGCTACGAGAAATTTATCCGCAACGCCGCCGGGCTGGGCAAGGGACCGGAGGGCAAGGATCCCGACCGCTACGAACAGCGCCATCAATGGTGCGACGTTCTGGTGGCCGGCGGCGGACCGGCCGGGCTGATGGCCGCCCTGACTGCGGGCCGCGCGGGGGCGCGGGTAATCCTGGCCGAGGATCAAGCGGAAATGGGCGGGTCGCTGCTGTCCGACACAGTTGAGATCGACGGCAAGCCTGCCGCCGATTGGGTCGCCGGGATCATGGATGAGTTGAACGCCATGGAGGAGGTGACGATCCTGCCGCGCACCACGGTGTCCGGTTATTACGACTATAATTTTCTGACACTGCTGGAACGGATCACCGACCATCTGGGCGACGAGCCGGACGGCAAGACTCCACGCCAGCGTTTCTGGCAGGTGCGCGCGAAACAGGTCGTGCTGGCAACTGGCGCGATCGAACGGCCACTGACCTTCCTGAACAACGACCGGCCCGGCGTCATGCTGGCCGGCGCCGCACGTACCTACGTCAATCGCCATGCCGCGCTTCCGGGGCGCAAGGCGGTGATTTTCACCAATAATGACAGCGCATACAACACGGCGATCGACCTGCAACGCGCCGGCGCCTCGGCCACCGTGGTGGACGTACGCAAGGCGCCGCGTGGTGCGCTAATAGAGGCGGCGCGGGCCGCCGGCATCGATATCATGGACGGCAAGGCCATCGTAAAGGTCAATGGCGGCAAACGGGTTACCGGCGTGGTAATCCGCGCGCTCAGCGAGGACGGCAAGACCGTCTCCGGCGGCTCCCGTTCCATCGGCTGCGACCTGCTCGCCATGTCCGGCGGCTGGAACCCCACCGTTCACCTGTTCAGCCAGTCGCGCGGCAAGCTGCGCTTCGATGACCGGCTGGCCGCCTTCGTGCCCGACAAATCTTTCGCCGACGAGCGTTCAGCCGGGGCCTGTAACGGTTCCATGAAACTGATCGATTGCCTGACCGAGGGGATGACGGCCGGGCTGGCGGCGGCGCGCGACGCCGGGTTCGAGACAAAGAAGGCGCCAGCCAGCCCGAAAGTGAACGAGGCGGACGAGGGCGGGCTCATGCCGGTCTGGGTCGTGCCGTCGGGCAAGCGGCTGGGCCAGGGCGGAAAGCATTTCATCGACTTCCAGAACGATGTGACGGCGGCCGACGTTCATCTGGCCCATCGCGAGGGCTATGTCTCGATCGAGCATCTGAAGCGCTACACCACGATGGGCATGGGCACCGACCAGGGCAAAACCTCGAACATCAACGCGCTGGCCATCATGGCTGGCTTGCAGGGCGTCTCGATCCCCGAGGCCGGCACTACCACCTTCCGCCCACCCTATACGCCAACAAGCTTCGGCGCCATCGCCGGGCGCAATGTCGGCGAGTTCATGGACCCGAAACGCCTGACCGCCATGCATGACTGGCATGTGGAGCAGGGCGCGGCATTCGAGGATGTCGGCCAGTGGAAACGTCCCTGGTATTATCCGCAACCGGGCGAGAGCATGCATGACGCGGTGAACCGCGAGGTCCTGGCGGCGCGTAGCGCGGTGACCATGCTGGACGCCTCGACCCTGGGCAAAATCGATATCCAGGGGCCGGACGCGGCGGAATTCCTGAACCGCATTTACACCAACGCCTGGCTCAAATTGCCGGTGGGAAGCTGCCGCTACGGGCTGATGCTGCATGAGGACGGCATGGTGTTCGACGATGGCGTCACCACGCGGCTGGGCGAGAACCGCTTCCTGATGACCACCACCACCGGCGGCGCGGCCAATGTGCTGACCTGGCTGGAGGAATGGCTGCAAACCGAATGGCCGGAACTGAAGGTCTATTGCACCTCGGTGACCGAACAGTGGTCGACGATTTCGGTCAGCGGCCCCTACGCGCGCCATGTGGTCGGCTCGCTGACCGATTACGACAAGCTGGGGCCCCGGGACCTGCCCTTCATGACCATGGCCGAGATGGACGTCGCCGGCATCCCGGCGCGCGTTTACCGCATCAGCTTCACCGGCGAGCTGGCCTTCGAGGTCAATGTGCCGCGCCGGTACGGCCTGGCCCTGTGGCGGGCGATCTGGGAGGCCGGCCAGAAATACGGCATCACGCCCTACGGCACCGAGGCGATGCACGTGCTGCGCGCCGAGAAGGGTTTCATCATCGTCGGCCAGGAAACCGACGGCACGGTGACGCCGATGGATATGGGCATGGACTGGATCGTGTCAAAGAAGAAGGGTGATTTCGTCGGTCGGCGTTCGTTCGCCCGCGAAGACACCGCGCGCACAGACCGCAAACAGCTTGTCGGTTTGTTCACCGAGGACGATCACCATCATGTGCTGGTCGAGGGCCAGCAATTGGTCGAGGAAGTAATGCCCGCGCCGCCGATGGCGATGGTCGGCCATGTGACCTCGGCCTATTTCAGCCCCAATGTAGGCCGGTCGATCGCCCTGGCGGTGGTAAAGGGCGGCAGCGAGCGGATGGGCGAGACGCTGTATGCGCCGCGTCTGGGCGGCGGCAAGCCGGTGAAGGTGACGATCACCGACCCGGTGTTCTTCGACAAGGAAGGAGTACGGGCCCGTGGCTGAAGCACCAACCGAAATGAGCCCCCTGGACGGCCGCGCGGGCAGCAGCGCCGATACGGCCGTGATCGTCGAGCATCCGCATCTGGGCAAGATCAACCTGCGCGGGGATTCCGGCGACCAGGCCTTCATGGACGCGGTGGCCGAAGTCGTGGGCGCGGCCCCGCCGGTCGAGGCGAACACGGTGGCCACTGCGGGCAAGAACAGCATCATCTGGCTGGGCCCGGACGAATGGCTGGTGGTCACGCCCGAGGGCAAGCAGGGCGAGGCGGAAGCGGCGCTGCGCACGGCGCTGGAGGGCCAGCATGCCTCCATCGT
Source organism: uncultured bacterium (assembly GCA_965603635.1). Taxonomy (GTDB): domain Bacteria; phylum Pseudomonadota; class Alphaproteobacteria; order UBA8366; family JADFVY01; genus JADFVY01. The sequence continues at coordinate 55,305 of CBFDDT010000007.1, forward strand.
GGACGGCACGGACGCCCGCACGACAACCCGCCTGCACGGCGCCCACGCCCGCGACGTGCTGATGAAGGGCTGCCCGCTGGACCTGCACCCCCGCGCCTTCAGGCCGGGCCAGTGCGCGCAGTCGATCCTCGTCAAGGCCGACATACTGATCCACCAGCGCGACGACACGCCGACCTACGACATCTACGTGCTCTGCAGCTTCTCACGGTACCTGTGGGACTGGCTGGCCGACGCGGCGAAGGAATTCACCTGACGGCGCGGAAGACGGCGGCAGCGGCGTAGAAGCGGGTTGCCACCCTGGATACATGCGCCGGGTCACCGGTGGTCAGGAATTCCAGCCGGCCGGCCTCTTGTGGCGCGGCGGGAAATTCCG
>CBFDDT010000008.1:0-52297 GCA_965603635.1 uncultured bacterium
CCTCGCGGATGCGTTCGGCGGCGGGCAGGATCGGGTTGCCGAAGTTGGAGAAGGACAGCAGCGCGACGCGGGGTTCCTGCCCAAGTTGACGGGCCTTGGCCGCGCTCTGCACCGCTATGTCCGCCAGGGCCTCGGGGTCGGGCACTTCATGGACGTTGGTGTCGGCGATAAAGACCGTGCGTCCCTTGGCGACCACCATTTGCAGGCCGATAACCCGCTCGCCAGGTTTTGGATCGACTACCCAGGTGATATCCTCCAGGGCAACCGAAAAACTGCGGGTCGCGCCTGTGACCATTGCGTCCGCATCCCCTTGCGCCACCATGCAGGCCGCGAAAACATTCCGGTTCTGGTTTACCCTGCGCTGGCAGTCCCGGAACAGATAGCCTTGCCGCTGCAGCCGGCCATAAAGGAACTCGGCATATTTTGCATTGTCGGAGCTCAGCCGGGCGTTATGAATTTCCAGATTGGTCGACTCGTCCAGCCCGATCGATTTCATCGTTTCCTTGATGCGGTGCTCGCGGCCGATCAGCACCGGCGTGCCATAGCCCGCGTTCCTGAAGGCCAGGGCTGCGCGAATCACCTGTTCTTCCTCCCCTTCCGCGAAAACCACGCGGCGCGGGTTCGCGCGCACCACCTCCAGAGCCACCTGCAGGCTCGACGCCGTCGGGTCCAGCCGCTGGGTCAGTACGCGCCGGTACTGGTCCATATCCTCGATCGGCCGCCGGGCCACGCCACTGTCCATCGCCGCCTTGGCCACGGCGCTGGGCACGGCCACGATCAGGCGGGGATCGAACGGTACCGGCACGATATAGTCCGGGCCGTAACGCAGGCGCTGGCCGCCATAGGCATCATCGACCTCGTCGGGGATATCCTCGCGCGCCAGTTCGGCCAGTGCATGGGCCGCCGCGATCTTCATCTCGTCATTGATCGTGCTGGCCCGCACATCCAGCGCCCCACGGAAAATATAGGGGAAGCCCAACACGTTGTTGATCTGGTTCGGATAGTCGGAACGGCCGGTTGCGGTGATCGCATCGTCGCGAACCTCGCGTACTTCCTCGGGTGTGATTTCCGGGTCCGGATTCGCCATGGCGAAGATGATGGGTTTGTCCGCCATGGACGCAACCATTTCCTTGCTCACCGCGCCCTTGACCGACAGGCCGACGAAGATGTCGGCGCCCTTCATTGCGTCGGCCAGGCTCCGCGCATCGGTATTGGCGGCATGGGCCGATTTCCACTGGTTCATGCCGTCCTCGCGGCCCTGGTAAATCACGCCCTTGGAATCGCACAGGATAACATTGTCATGCTTCATGCCCATGGCCTTCAGCAACTCGACGCAGGCGATCGACGCGGCGCCCGCGCCGTTGACGACCATCTTGCTGTCTTCAAGGGTCCGTCCGGTCAGTTGCAGGGCGTTGATCAGGCCGGCCGTCGTGATGATGGCGGTGCCGTGTTGATCGTCATGGAAAACCGGGATGTCCATCAGTTCGCGCAGGCGCTGCTCGATCACGAAACATTCCGGCGCCTTGATGTCTTCCAGATTGATGCCGCCAACCCCCTTGCCCAGGTAGCGCACGCAATTGACGAATTCGTCCACGTCGGTGGTGTCGACCTCTATGTCGATGCCGTCGATATCGGCGAACCGCTTGAACAGGACGGCCTTGCCCTCCATCACCGGCTTGGCGGCGGCGGCGCCGATATTACCCAGCCCCAGCACCGCCGTGCCGTTCGAAATCACCGCCACCACATTGCCGCGGTTGGTGTATTCGTATGACAGGGTCTCGTCATCGGCGATGCGCAGGCAGGGGACCGCGACACCCGGCGAATAGGCCAGCGTCAGGTCGCGCTGGGTGGTCAGCGGCTTGGTGGCCGCAATCTCCAATTTGCCGGGGCGGCCGCTGGAGTGGAATTGTAGCGCCTCTTCGTCGGTAAAGCTTTTATCGTCCATAATTTTAAGCCTGCCTGTTCATGTCCCGATGATCTGGCTTCCGGATATGAATCTGCCTACCCGGTTGAGCGGTTCAAAAAGCATAGTCGGATTACCGGCGCCTGTTTGTCCACAGCTTTTCGGGCAAAAGAGTCATTATCAACCAGCCTTGGTATTACCCACGGGTGTCTTCGCATGCTATTTTCCTCTCCATGAACAAGCCCGCCGCCAAGCCCGCCATCACGCCGATGATGACCCAGTATCTGGAAATCAAGCAAGGCCATCCCGATTGCCTGCTGTTTTACCGGATGGGCGATTTCTACGAGTTGTTCTTCGAGGACGCGGTGAAGGCCTCGGCCACGCTGGATATTACGCTGACCAAGCGCGGCCATCACGAGGGCGCGGACATCCCGATGTGTGGCGTGCCCGTCCATTCCGCCGACGGGTATTTGCAGCGCCTGATCCGGGCCGGCCACAAGGTGGCGGTCTGCGAGCAGATGGAAAACCCGGCCGAGGCCAAGAAACGCGGCGCCAAATCGGTGGTCCAGCGCGCGGTGGTGCGGCTTGTCACCGCCGGCACCATCACCGAGGACACCCTGCTGGACGCCAAGGCGCATAATTATCTTGCCGCGCTCGCTTTCGCGGCCGGCGAGTTGGGATTGGCCTGGATGGACGTATCGACCGGCGAGTTCCTGGTCCAGCCGGTGACCGATCTTTCCCTTGGCGCGGTGCTGGCCCGCATCGCGCCAGGCGAGTTGATACTGCCCGAGAAGCTGCTGGAACGGCCCGAATTGTTCGAACTGCTGGGCGACTGGAAATCGGCTTTGTCGCCCCTGCCCGGCAGCCGCTTCGATTCCCAGAATGGCCGCAAGCGGCTGGAAACCCTTTATGGGGTGGCCGCGCTGGACGGGTTTGGCGCCTTCGGGCGGCCCGAACTGGCGGCGGCCGGCGCGCTGGTCGATTATGTCGAGCTGACCCAGGTCGGCAAGCTGCCGCGACTCGACCCGCCACGCCGTCTGGCGGTCGATGCGGTGATGGAAATCGACGCCGCGACAAGGCGTAATCTGGAACTTGCCCGCACTCTCACCGGCGATCGCAAGGGCAGCCTGTTGTCCGTCATCGACCGCACAGTAAGCGGCGGCGGCGCGCGGCTGATGGCGGCGCGGCTGGCGGCCCCACTGACCGACCCGGCCGCGATCGACGCGCGGCTCGACATGGTGCAGTTCTTCATGGACGAATCGGGCCTGCGCGATTCCCTGCGCGACACGTTACGGGGTTCCCCGGATGCGGAACGCTCCTTGTCGCGCCTGACGCTGGCGCGTGGCGGGCCGCGCGATCTGTCGGCCATAGGCGAAACGCTAAAGCGGACCGAGGTTATCCGTGCGGAAATGGCTTCCCTGGCGCCGCCATCGGGCATCGCCGCGGCGCTCGACGATTTCGGGCATCACGAAGGCCTGCGAGACCGGCTGGACCGCGCGCTGGCCGAGGACATGCCGCTGCAGGCGCGCGATGGCGGCTTCATCGCCGCCGGCTATGCGCCGCCACTTGACAAGCTACGCCAGCTTCGTGACGAGAGCCGCCGCCTGATCGCCAACCTTGAGGCGCGCTATCGCAAGGAAACCGGCATTGGCTCGCTGAAGGTGCGGCACAACAACGTGCTGGGCTATTTCATCGAGGTCACGCCGATCCATGCCGACAAGATGGGCGAGGAGTTCATCCATCGCCAGACGCTGGCCGGCGCCGTGCGCTATTCGACGGTGGAGTTGGCCGAACTGGCCCGCTCGATCTCGGAAGCCGCCGACAAGGCGCTGGCGGTCGAGCTGCAACTGTTCGAGGACCTGGTCGGTGAGGTGACCAGCCGGGCCGAACCGCTGGCCCGAATGGCTGCCTCCCTGGCGTGCCTGGACGTGGCGGCGTCCGGGGCCGAATTGGCGGCCGAACGCCGCTATTGCCGTCCGGTCATAGACGAATCCCGCGCCTTCCATATCGAGGGCGGCCGGCATCCCGTGGTCGAGGCCGCGCTGGAGGCCTCCCAGGAAAACGCCTTCGTCGCCAACGATTGCGATCTTGCGGAAGAAAGCCGCCTGTGGCTGGTCACCGGCCCCAACATGGCAGGTAAAAGCACGTTTTTGCGCCAGAACGCCCTGATCGCCGTGATGGCCCAGACTGGCTGTTACGTGCCCGCCGCCGCCGCCCATATCGGGGTCGTGGATCGCCTATTCAGCCGTGTCGGCGCGGCGGACGATCTGGCGCGCGGGCGCTCCACCTTCATGGTGGAGATGGTCGAAACCGCGGCGATCCTGAACCAGGCCGGCCCTCGCGCCCTGGTGATCCTCGACGAGATCGGCCGCGGCACCGCCACCTTCGACGGGCTGTCGATCGCCTGGGCCTGCGTCGAGCATCTGCATGAGGCGAACCGCTGCCGCGCCCTGTTCGCGACCCATTACCATGAACTCACCGCCCTGACCTCGCGGCTGGAGGCGATGAAGCCCTACAGCATGCGGGTCAAGGAATGGCAGGGCGACGTGGTCTTCCTGCACGAGGTCGAGCCCGGGGCCGCCGACCGTTCCTACGGCATCCATGTGGCGCGGCTCGCCGGCCTGCCCGATGCGGTTGTCACCCGCGCCGAGGACGTGCTGAAGACGCTGGAAACCGGCGAACAATCCGGGGCGGTGGCCAGGCTGGCCGACGATTTACCCCTGTTCGCGGTGGCGCCGCAAGCTCCCCCGGCAACCGCGCCCGCCGGCTCGTCGCCGGTGGACGAGGCGCTGGCCGGGATCAACCCGGACGATCTAACGCCGCGCCAGGCGCTGGAGGAACTCTACCGGCTGAAGCGTATCGCCGATGGCGATGAATGAAACCGACAGACATCTCACCGATATCCGCGCCATACTCGACGCCGCGCGCACCGACGCCACGTTCCCGCAAGACCGCCTGTCGGCCATGGCCCACCGCTATCTCGCCTCGTCGCCAGAGGGGCGCGGGCGTATCTCGCCGGACGTCCTGACGGAGTTGATTCGGAGCGAACTGACCGGCCGCTTCATCCATCAGGGGCGCGAACCGGACGAGACCCAGGCGATGCGCATGCTGGCCGCCGCCATGCGCCGCGCCCAAGTGGATGTGGAAGACCGTACCCACTTCATCCCCTGCCGGCTGTTCGAGGATGGTGGGCCGGCCGCGCTGGCCGTTGGCCCGGTCATGTTCCAGCGGACCGAAGTCTTCCATGAGGCCCACGCGGCCGAGCTTGCGGGGGATCCGGAGTTCGCCGCCCTGTTCGAACGCGATTTCACTCCCTGGGATTGGACGGCGCAGGTCACGGTGCGCGGCTGCGACCGGATAATATCGCGCGAGCGCGCCCTCAAGGCGGTGGATGGCGCGCTGGACGTGCTGCGGCTGTTCGCCGGCGCCGACACGTCACGCGGGCTGGGCCGCGCGGGCGCGCCGGGGCTGCCGGCCGTCATGCCCGCCGGCCTGTGGGCCGATTCGACCGGGCGGCTGCATCCCGTCCGCGCCGAGAGAGATACCCCCGCGGCGGCGGAAACCGGCTGGCTGAAGCGTGTCCATGGCGAGGAAGGCCGCGACTGGCTGGACCGCGCCGGGCGCTGCCTGGAGCCCCTCGCCGATCCCGCCCTGAACTGGCCGCTGGCCGACCGTTTCCGCGAAGCCGCTTCATGGTTTGGCGAGGGTGTGACCGAGACTTACCGGGCCGCCCGCACCCTGGCCTTCGTCACAGCGGTCGAGTGCGCGGTGATCCCTGGCGACCATGGCGACGTCTGGCGCGACGTCACCCGCCGCGCGGCGATTTTGGCCCATGACGCCGAGGGCGGCAGTCTCGAGGAATGGCTTGATCGCGCGGAAAAGGTCTATGAATCCCGCTCGCGGATCGTTCATGGCGCGGTGTCCCCCTTCGCGCCCGAGGCTGGCGCGGAGGAGCCGGCGGCGGCGGCCCTCGCTCGAGCCGCCCTGCATGGCGCGCTGGCCTTTTATGAAGGACTGGGGCTGACACAGGCCGAATATTCGGTGGAGCGGCTGGAAAAAGATTATCGGGCACTGGAAAATCGTTAGCTTATCAACCGGTCTTTCAATTCAGGCAGTGTAGCGCATCCCAGTTGTCCCATGACGCAGCGTAACTCGGCCTTGAAAAGCTCCATGATATGGTTCGCCCCCTTGTCGCCCATCGCCGCGACGGCATAGTAAAATGGCCGGCCTATCAGAACAAAATCGGCGCCCAGCGCCAGCATCCGGCAGATATCGAGACCGGTGCGAACGCCGCCGTCGGCGATCAACGGATAGTCCGGCCCGACCGCGGCGCGGATCGAGGGCAGCATTTGCGAGGCGGTGGGGGCCGCCTCCAGTTGCCGCCCGCCGTGATTGGAGACGATGATGCCGTCGGCGCCGAGATCGCGGCATTGCACCGCCTCCTCCGGGTCCAGAATTCCCTTCACGACCATCGTCCCGGGCCAGCGCGCCCGCAAACCGGACAGAATTTCGGGCGTTATATGGCCGATCACCAGATCCGACAGGAAAGCCATCGCCTCGTCCTTGCCCAGGCCGGCCGGAATGTAGCGAACGAGATTTTCAAATACCGGAAATCCCGAGGCGGCCATCGCCGCTGCCCAGGCCGGGCAGGATGCGATTTCAAGGGCGGTGCGCAGGCCGAAGCGGGGCGGTACTGAAAACCCGTTGCGGATATCGTGGTCCCGGCGCATCGCCGAGGGGATATCGACCGTCACGATTAGTACATCGTATCCCGCCGCCTCGGCCCGGCTCAGCAGGTCTTCCTCGATCTCGGGAATGTTGGGCCGGTAATACTGGAACCAGCCACAAGATTGCGCCTCGTTCCGCAGATCCTCCAGGCTCGACATGGTGAAGGTCGCGGCCGCGAAGGGCAGGTTATGCCGGTTTGCCGCCGCCGCCAGGCTCTCGGCCGCGCGAGGCCAGGCCAGGCCGCCCATACCGACCGGCGCCACCCCGAAAGGCGCATCATAATGTTGCCCGAACAGTTCCGTGTCGGACGCGACCTCGCCGGCATCGACCAGATAACGGGGCATCAGCCCGACTGAATCCAGCGCCTCGCGGTTTCGCCGCACCGCCCCGCCAAGGCCCATGCCGCAAAAAATATAATCCCGAATGAATTTCGGCATCCGCCGCAGCGCGGCCCGCTCGATATCGGCCGCGGAGGGAAACCGGCGATCCAGGGAGGGGTCCATTGGCGTTTCTTCCACTATCCGGTATGCGAGGCTATCGCTTGATTATCACTTCGCGCGGCAGCTTGGAGAAACGCTCGCAGCCGGTCTCCGTCACAACGATCGATTCGGAAAATCCAATGCCGAATTCCCGATATTTCAGGCATAGCGGCGGCATATGGAATGTCATGCCGGGAACCAGTTCGCGGTATTCTTCCTGGCGCAGCGAGATGATTTCGCCCTCGCCCCAGTCCGGTGGATAGCTGACCCCGATGGAATAGCCCAGCCGGTTGCGGTGGTACTTGCCGAACCCGGCTTTCTGGGTGACAGCGCGGGCGGCGGTGTCGGCGTCATGGGGTGTTGCGCCGGGCTTGATCGTCTCCATCGCGGCCGCGACCGCGCCAATGCAGGCCTCCGCCGCGCGCACCCACTCGTCCTTCGGATTGCCGACGAAGATCGTGCGCATCAGGGCGGCCGTATAGCGGTGCTTCGAGGCCGAGATCTCGAAATACATCAAACCGTCGTCGGCCAGCCGGTTGGCCCCGCCGGTCTGATGCGGCAGGCAGCTACGGTCGCCGGCCAGTATGAATGGTGGCAGGCCCATGTATTCGCCGCCGTTTTCGAACAGCGTCTTGTTGACGATGCCGCTGATCTCGTCGGCGCTGGCGCCCGGCCGCGTGGCGTCGTAGCCGGCCTGCATGGCCATATCGACCAGCGCGGCGGAGCGCTTCATCACCGCGACCTCCTCGGCCGATTTCACCATGCGCGTGTCCCACAGGATCTGGGTGGCGTCGGTATATTCATTACCGGGAAGATCGCGGGTCAGCGTTTCATGCTCGTCGACCGTATAGAAAAACCCCTGTTTCTCGACGCCGATCCGCTTGCCCTGGCCCAGGCCCAACTGTTGCAGCACATTGACCGTAACGCTGGGCGGATGATCCCAGTCGAACACCTTGGCGATTCGTGTGCTCCAGGCGAATTCCGGTGTGTTTATCCACTCGAAATCGCGAACCGCGAAAACCGGCTCGCCATCCTTCGGGACGACTACGCAATGATATTTGTAGTAACCGGGCGTTTCATAACCGCTGAAATAGGTGATGTTTTCCGGCCCGCGGATCAGCAGGGCGTCCAGGCCTTCGCGTTCCATCGCCGCCTGGATCACATCGTAGCGCCGGACGAATTCCTCGGGCGAAAAGGCCAGTCGGTCATGCAGGATCATTGGCAGGTCGACGCCGCCTGCCGTCTTGCGCGTTGTTTTCTGGAACGTCACATGTTCGGTGTGGTCGGCGACGTCGAAGATGTCACGATCCTGGTCAAGCGCCATTTAAACCCTCCATTCTCAAGCCGCCTTGGTATAGTCTGCGACTATCGTTCATTATTATCTCCAAGATCAACATGGCAGACCTGACGCCCGAAGAACACAAGGAACGGTTCGAGAAAATCTACCTGCGCAACCAGGCGCCGGCCATGAAGTCGGTCGAGCGTTGCGCCTTCGGTTGCGATTACGGCGCGACGAGCTGGGCCAACCGGGACGAGGCGGACGAACTCATAAAACTGCTGGAACTGGCGCCCGGCAAGGGCCTGCTGGATGTCGGCGCCGGGTCAGGTTGGCCGGGGCTGTATATGGCCCAAACCAGCGGCTGCGACATCGCGCTGGTCGACGTTCCCTTCTCGGGCCTGCGGATCGCCGCAGAGCGTGCCGTGGAGGATAATCTGTCCGGTGAATGCTGGGTCGCCGCCGCCGACGGCGCGTATCTACCCTTTGGCGATGACAGTTTCGACGCCATTAGCCACAGCGACGTCCTGTGCTGCCTGGTCGAAAAACGCGCCGTCCTGGAATCCTGCCGCCGGGTTATCCGGTCCGGCGGGCGCATGGTGTTTTCCGTAATCCATGTGGAGTCCGGCCTTTCGCCAGATGAATACCGGCGCGCCGTCGCCGCCGGCCCGCCTTTTGTGGAGACCGACACCCGATATCCGGCGTTGCTGGCCGAAACCGGCTGGAATGTTATTGCCGAGCGCGACGTAACGGCTGCATTCGCGAGCATGATTCAGCGGCAATTGCAGGCCGACCGGAACCAGCGGGACGGCATGGAGTCGGTAATGGGCGCCACCGATTATTCAGATCGCCAGAACTCCTATGAATCGAAGTTCAAGGCCGCCAGCGATCGCATTATCCAGCGCAGCCTGTTCATAACGGCGCCCGCGTGACCGCCAAATTCGACAGGCTTCTCTTGAAATCGCCCAGCTCCTGTTGAGGGCCGCTTAATTTTTACTATAATCGAGCGCCGGGAAACAACCCGTTGATCGCCGCGACGCCGATAATGACGGCCAGCAGTCCCAATCCGATCGCCGGGGTAAAAGCCTCCCCGAGAAAGGCGACTCCCAGGATCACGGCAATGGCTGGCCGAAGATAACTCTGGCTCGCAACCCCCATTGATCCGAGGGTTTTGACGAGACGGAAATAGATCAATAATGCCCCCGCCGTGGAAAACGCCGACAATCCGAGAGTCGCCAGAACGGATGAAACGGAGGGTGTGAGCATCCAGGGCCGGTCGACAAACATGCTTATCGGGATGAGGCAAACGGAGGCCCAGGTCATCGTGCCCGCCGCCGTCACGACCGGCGAGAGAGTCTTGAACCGGCGCCCGTGGACCGCCGCGCCCGCATAGAGGATGGCGCCCAGAAGGACCGCGAACTGCGCGACGACCTGTTGCCCCACACCCTGCAGGGCATCCACCCCGACGATCAGGCAAACGCCGGCAACACCAAAAAACACCCCGATGAGTTTTTGCCGCGCACCGGACTCATGGCGCGCTACCGGGAACGTGAAAAGAAACACGAAAATCGGCGACGTGGAATTGAGAATGCTGGCGAGGCCGCTATCGATATATTGCTGCCCCCAGGCCAGTATCGTCCAGGCGCCGATGCTGTTGAAAAACGCCTGCAACAGCAGGGCGCCCCACATATCGCCCGCGCGCGGGAATGCGTGGCCGCCGCGCCAGGCGACGGCGGACAACAGGATGGCGGCGATGAACACCCGCGCGGCGATCAGCGAAAATGGTGGAATGGTCGCGACGGCTATTTTTATAAGGGGATAGGATGCTCCCCACAGGAAGGCGAGCAACCCGAGCAGGGCAAGTTCGGTGTAAAGGGATGGCTTTGCTTCGGACAGGGACATTCGGGCGCGCCTCGTAATAATCTATTTCCGGGCAACCGTAGCCGCTTGCGCATTTCTAATGCTTCGATTATCATCGAAGCATGAAAGAAGGACCGGACATCGCATTGATTGGCTCGCTGATTGGCGACCCCGCCCGCGCGAACATGCTGACGGCCCTGATGAGCGGACGGGCGTTGACCGCGAGCGAACTGGCGGCCGAGGCGGGCATTACCCTTCAAACGGCCAGTTCCCATCTCGCAAAGCTGGAGGGCGGCGGCCTGATCCACAGGCGCAAACAGGGACGGCACCGTTATTTCACGCTCGCGGACGACGATGTCGGCGGCCTGCTGGAAGGCATGATGGCGCTGGCCGCGCGCGGTGGCTACACGCGGGTACGCACCGGCCCGAAAGACCCGGCGCTTCGCAAGGCGCGGGCCTGCTACAATCACTTGGCGGGCGAACTTGGCGTTCAATTGCTCGATAGTCTCATGGCGAGACATATGGTTGGGACAAGCGAAAACCTTCTTGCACTGACCGACGCCGGCCGCGCCTTCATGGATCGATTTGGCATCGATCTTGACGTTCTCGGCAAGATACCCCGCCCGCTTTGCAAACCCTGCCTCGACTGGAGCGCGCGCCGCAGCCATTTGGCGGGGTCGCTGGGAGCCGCGTTGCTGAACCGCTTCCATGAAATCGGCTGGGCCCGCCGTCAAAACGGAACGCGGATTATCGAATTTTCGGCGGCGGGCGAAAGCGAATTTCACCGGCTGTTCCCAGTGCCTGTCTAGGCGGCTGCCAACAAGAACGAATCGGCGATTGGAGTCCGCCAAAATCACGCGCCACTTGAAATCGCAGTGTTTCTGGCGCAAGTCTCTGCCATGGCCAGCCTGAAGAACCGCAGGGAAATCATCGACCGCGCCGCCGTCATGGAGACCGCGCACGAGACCGTTGATGCGGCGAAGAATGACGCCGCGGCCCAGCGTGCGCTGCTGGCCGTCTACAAGGGCGCGCTGGAACAGGGCCGCGCCGTGGTGCGTGGGCGTTTCGAGGGCGACCAGAATGGCACGGTGGCAGCCGCCGGGCTGTGCTTCCTGATGGACCAGATCATCCGCGTCATGCATGACGTGGCGGTCACCCGGTTCTATCGGGTGCCCAACCCGACCTCGTCGGAGCATCTGGCGATCGTCGCGGTCGGCGGCTACGGGCGCGGCGAGCTGGCGCCCCATTCCGACATCGATCTGTTGTTCCTGCTGCCCTACAAGAAAACCGCCTTCAGCGAGCAGGTGGTCGAGCATATGCTCTATCTGCTGTGGGACATGGGGCTGAAGGTCGGGCACGCCACGCGGTCGGTCGACGATTGCATGCGCCAGGCCAGGGACGACATGACCATCCGCACCGGCATCCTGGAGGCGCGCTTCATCTGGGGCAGCAAGCAGCTTTTCACCGAATTGCGCAAACGCTTCCTGAAGGAAATTGTCGCTGGCACGGGCCCCGAATTTGTCGAGGCCAAGCTGGCGGAACGCGACGCCCGGCACACCCGCATGGGCGATTCGCGCTATGTGCTGGAGCCCAATATAAAGGACGGCAAGGGCGGCCTGCGCGACCTGCAGACGCTCTACTGGATCGGCAAGTATCTCTATCAGGTGACCGATGCCAGCGAACTTGTGGAGCGCGAGGTGCTGCACAGGAAAGAGGCCGAACGCTTCAACAAGGCGCACGACTTCCTGTGGACGCTGCGCTGCCACCTGCATTTTCTGACCGACCGGCCCGACGAACGGCTGACCTTCGACGTCCAGCCCGAACTGGCGCGGCGCATGGGTTATGCCGACCGCGGCGGCGCCAAGGGCGTCGAACGCTTCATGAAACATTACTTCCTGATCGCCAAGGACATTGGTGACCTGACCCGCATCTATTGCGCCGCCCTGGAAGCCCGGCACCAGCGCCGCCGTCGCTTGCGTCTGCCCGGTTTCGCATTGCTGAGCAAGGAAATCGACGGATTTCCCCTGGAAGGCGACCGCCTGTCGGTGCCGTCAAAAACCCATTTCAAGGAGCATCCGGTCGATCTCCTGCGCCTGTTCGCGGTTGCCCAGGCTCACGAGTTGGACATCCATCCCGACGCGCTCCACCTGATCACCCGGAACCTCAACAAGATCGGCAATAAGCTGCGGGACGACCCGGAATCCAACCGGATATTCCTCGACATCCTGACCTCTCCGAAAGACCCGGAAATGTCGCTGCGCCGGATGAATGAGGCCGGCGTTTTCGGCAAATTCATCCCCGATTTCGGTCGCGTCGTCGCCCAGATGCAGTACGACATGTACCATGTCTACACCACCGACGAGCACACCATCTTCGCCATCGGCATCGTGAACCGCATCGAAAAGGGCCTGCTGCCCGACGAGCTGCCGCTCGCCACTGAAATCATCAAGAACGTGCTGTCGCGCGAGGTGCTGTATGTCGCCGTAATGCTGCACGATATCGCCAAGGGGCGGGGCGGCGATCATTCGGCGCTGGGCGCCGAGGTGGCGCGCAAGCTCTGCCCGCGGCTGGGGCTTTCGCCGGAACAGACGGAAACCGTGGCCTGGCTGGTGGAACATCATCTGGCGATGAGTCGCACCGCATTCAAGCGCGACCTCAACGACCCCAAATCGATCGCCGATTTCGCCGAGCTGGTGCAGTCGCCGGAACGGCTGCGGCTGTTGCTGGTGCTGACGGCCGCCGACATCCGCGCCGTGGGTCCGCAAGTCTGGAACGGCTGGAAGGCGTCGCTGTTGCGCGAAGTCTATCACCTGACCGAGGAAAAACTATCGGGCGGCGATACGCCGGATGTGCGGGACGTACGCGCCAACCACGTCAAGGACGCGCTGCGCGACGCCCTGACCGATTGGCCGGAAAAAGAGCTGGAGGCGCATCTGGCGCGCGGCCACCCGCGCTACTGGTTGAGCTTCGACCGGGAAAGCCTGCAGCACCATGCCCGCCTTGCCCGCGAGGCCGATCGGTCCGAACAGCCGCTCACCGTGGATACCCAGGTCGATGCCTATCACGCGGTAACCGAGGTCACGGTCTATACCCCCGACCATCCTGGCCTGTTCAGCCGCATCACCGGCGCGCTATCGGTCAGCGGCGCGAATATCGTGGACGCGCGCATCAATACCTTCAGCGACGGCATGGCGCTGGATGTCTTTCAGGTGCAAGACGCCGAGGGCGGGGCCTTCGACCGGCCGGACAAGCTGGCGCGCCTTGCCGCCCTGATCGAGCAATCGCTTGGCGGCAAGCTGCGCCCGGCGAAGGAACTGGAATCCGGCGCGGCAATCCCCAGCCGCACGCGGGTCTTTTCCGTGCCGCCGCGCGTGCTGATCGACAATTCGGCCAGCCGCAGCAACACGGTGATCGAGGTCAATGGCCGCGACCGTCCCGGCTTGCTTTACGATCTGACTTTCGCGCTGAACAAGCTCGGCCTGCAGATTTCGAACGCCAAGATCTCCACCTATGGCGAGCGGGTCGTGGACGTGTTTTATGTGCGTGACGTGTTCGGCATGAAGGTCGATCACGATGGCAAGCAGAAGCAAATCCGCGAGGCCCTGCTACCGATCCTCGACAAGGCGAACCCGAAGGAACAAAGCGCGGAAGGCGCCGCCGCCGCCGAATAGCCTTTTTTCCGCCGCGTCTATCGGCTATGTCTCGGCGCATGGCGCTGTTGAAATCCATCGCGACCCTTGGGTCCTTCACCATGATCAGCCGGGTCCTGGGGCTGGCCCGCGAGATGCTGCTGGCCGGGGTTGTCGGGCCGGGGCTGATTGCCGACGCTTTCATTTTTGCCTTCAAATTTCCCAACTTCTTCCGCCGCATGTTCGCCGAGGGCGCCTTCAACGCCGCCTTCGTGCCGTTGTTCGCCGGCCGTCTGCAGGATGAAGGGCACGAGGCCGCGCGCCGTTATGCCGGCGAGGTCGTGGCGGTGATGGCGGCCTGGATGCTGTTCCTGACCATGCTGGCGATGGCGGCTATGCCCTGGATCATGATCGTCCTGGCCTGGGGCTGGACGGGCCAGCCGGAGAAATTCGATCTCACCGTCAATCTGACGCGAATCACCTTCCCCTATCTGATGTTCATGGTGCTGACGGCGATGCTCAGCGGCATGATGAACTCGATGGGCCGGTTCGCCGCCGCCGCCGCCGCGCCAATCCTGCTGAACATAGCGCTGATCGCGGCGCTGCTGCTGGTCCATTACGGTCTGGTCGAGGCCGCCGGGCATGCACTGGCCTGGGCGGTGGCGATCGCGGGCATGGCGCAGTTCCTGTGGCTGGTGCTGGCCTGCCGCCGCATGACGATCCTGCCCCGCATGCCCTGGCCGAAACTGACGCCGGGGGTGCGCAAGCTGTTCACCCTCATGCTGCCGGGCGTGATCGGGGCCAGCGTTGTTCATATCAATCTGTTGATCGACGTTTTCCTCGCGACGCTTTTACCGCAAGGCTCGCTGACCTTCCTGTTCCTCGCCGACCGCATCAATCAGTTCCCGCTGGGCGTGGTCGGCGTGTCGGTCGGCGTGGCGCTGCTGCCGCTGATGACGCGCCAACTGCGCGCGGGCGACGCCGCCGCCGCCGCCCATAACCAGAACCGCGCCATCGAGTTCGCGCTGTTCCTGACCGTTCCCGCCGCCGCCGCCTTTCTGGCATTGGGCGAACCGATCGTCCGCGTGGTGTTCGAACGCGGCGCCTTCCTGCCCGAACATACGCCGCAGACCGCCCTGGCGCTGGCCGCCTTTGCTGTCGGGCTGCCGGCCGCCGTGCTGATCAAGGCGTTCCAGCCGGGCTTCTACGCCCGCGAGGACACCGTAACCCCCTTCAAGATCGGCGTGACCGCGGTATTCCTGAACATCGTGCTGGCGGTGACGCTGATGCAGTTCATCCTGCATGTGGGCATCGCGCTGGCCACCTCCATCGCCTACTGGTTCAACGCGATCCTGCTGGGCTATGTCCTGCAGCGCCGCGGGCAGCTTCAACTGGACGACCGCCTGAAAAAGCGCGTGCCGCTGATCGTCTTTTGCGCCGCCATCATGGCCGTCGCCGTCTGGTGGCTGGCGCTGATCCTGGCCGAACCGCTGGGCGGGCCGCTATGGCAGAAGGTCGCCGCGCTGGCCGCCATCGTCGCCGCCGGTGGCGCCGTCTATGGCGGGTTGGCGCTGATCACCGGCGCCATGAAAAAGTCCGATCTTTCGGCATTGCGCCGCGGACCGCCCCCCGCCGCTTGACCCCGCGCGCTCCAGCGGCGATAAACCCGCCGCTGCCGGAATCCCCGGCCACCGCAATCGTTCACGGAGTCCACACCCATGAACCGGATCTTTTCGGGCATTCAGCCCACCGGAAACCTGCATCTCGGCAATTATCTCGGCGCTGTCCGCAACTGGGTCAGCCTGCAGCACGACTATGAATGCATCTATTGCGTGGTCGATCTGCATGCGATCACCCAGTGGCAGGAGCCCGAGGAGCTTCGCAAATCGACCCGCGAGGTCACGGCCGCGCTGATCGCCGCCGGCATCGATCCGAAGAAGAACATCGTCTTCAACCAGAGCCAGAACCCCGACCACGCCCAGCTTGCCTGGATTTTCAATTGCGTGGCGCGGATGGGCTGGTTGAACCGGATGACCCAGTTCAAGGAGAAGGCGGGTAAGCATCGCGAGAACGCCTCCGTGGGCCTCTATGCCTATCCCAACCTGATGGCCGCCGACATCCTGGCCTACAAGGGCACCCATGTGCCCGTCGGCGAGGACCAGAAGCAGCATCTGGAGCTGTGCCGCGACATCGCGCAGAAGTTCAACAGCGACTATGGCGTCGAGTTTTTTCCGATCACCGAACCGCTGATTTTCGGAACGGCAACCCGAGTCATGTCGTTGCGCGACGGATCGAACAAAATGTCGAAATCCGATCCGTCCGAATACAGCCGCATCAATTTCACCGACGGCCCGGACGAGATCGCAAAGAAGATCCGCAAGGCCAAGACCGACCCGGACGCCCTGCCCAGCGAGGCCAAGGGGCTGGAGGGCCGGCCGGAAGCCGAAAACCTGGTCGGCATTTACGCCGCGCTGTCCGACAAGAGTATCGAACAGGTCCTCGCCGAGGTCGGCGGCAAGCAGTTCTCCGAGTTCAAGCAGATGCTCAGCGAACTCTGCGTCGAGGTCCTGGGCCCCATCGGCAACGAGATGAAACGCCTGGTCGCCGAACCCCAGCATATCGACGCCATCCTGCGCGACGGCGCCGACCGGGCCCGCGAGATGACGCACCCGGTCCTTGAAGAGGTGATGGACATCGTCGGCTTTGTGCATCCCTTGAAGGGATGACAACCGTACCGGAGGCGTCGGCGAACCTGCGCGCCTATATGCTGCTAAGTTTCACCGCCCTCTGCTGGGGCGGGAATGCCGTGTTCGGGCGGATGGCGGTCGGCGAAATATCGCCCATGGCGCTGGTCACCGCCCGCTGGCTGGGGGTGTCGGTGCTTCTGGTGCTGTTCGCCCACCGGCATCTGCGGCGCGACTGGCCGGCGCTGCGCCCGCATCTGTTTCTTGTGACCTCCCTGGGGGTGTTGGGCTTTACGGCCTTTAATGCGCTGTTCTATGTCGCGGCCCATTATACGACGGCGGTGAATATCGGGATTCTCCAAGGCTCGATCCCGATGTTTATCCTTGTCGGCGCCTTCGCGGCCTATCGGACGCGGGTAACGAGGCTTCAGGTTGCCGGCGTGGCGTTGACGATGACCGGCGTGGTTATTGTGGGGTCGGGCGGCAGTCTGGCGCGGCTGGCGGCGTTGGCGGTCAATTTCGGCGACGTCCTGATGATCGGCGCCTGTCTCCTTTATGCCGGGTATACCGTGGCATTGCGTAAACGCCCGCCGGTCTCGGCGCTAGGCCTGTTCGCGGTAATGGCCTTCGCCGCCTTCATGGCGTCCCTGCCGCTTGTAGTCGCCGAGATATCGTTCGGCTTGTTCCAGTGGCCGACGGCCAAGGGCATGATCATAGTCACCCTGGTCACTCTGTTCCCGTCTTTCCTGGCGCAGATTTTCTTTATCCAGGGCGTGACGCTGATCGGGCCGGGCCGGGCGGGGGTTTTCGTGAACCTGGTCCCGGTCTTCGCGTCGATCCTGGCGGTGGTTCTCCTCGACGAGCCGTTCGAGGTCTTTCACGCCATCGCGCTCGGCCTGGTGCTGGGCGGAATCTGGCTGTCGGAGCGCGGCAAGGCGGATTAAGGGAAAGCGTTTACCGCCTTCTTCGGTCCAGGATGGAGCCAAGTTACGCCACTGCCCGCGCCCTTGCTTCGGCCGCGGCAAAGACGCGCTTGGTGTTTTCCACATCCCAGGGCTGCTCTTCCAGGGTTTCGTGGTCCCACTGTTTGCGCGGTTTCGGGGGCTCGAAGAAATCGCCACCATAGACGTGGATGGCGCGGGTCATCTTGCCGATCGGGTTGAGAACCGAATGGATGATGTCGCGGCCCAGCGGCGTCGTGTCGCCGACCCCCATGGAATGGGCGCCGGCGGCCTCGATGCCGGTCTCGGTGCGGCGCCAGAAGACATTGTCCTCGCGGCCCGAGAATATGCCGATCACCGCCCACATGGCGTGGTCGTGCGGCATCAGGCTCATCCAGGGCGCCCAGGTGAAGTTGATGACCGTCAGGTCCGGCCCGCGATACAACAAATCGATGCCGGCCTGTTCCGGCTCTCCCATCGTCCGTTCCAGCCCGGCCGGGTCGGAGACGGCCCCGGCCACCAGCTCGCGCACCGCCTTGTGGCTGTCATCCTCGGCCACCGCGCGGCGGCAATCCTCGACGAAACGTTCCGTGTCGAACATCCAAAGTCTCCCTCTCTGCTTTAACCCCGCGGCAAGTTTAGCGCGGCGCATTCGTGAAAGCCACCAACCGCGAGGGGGCGGACAACAGGGCTTGCGCTCAGAGGCGGCGCGCGACACACTTTCCGCTTGGGCTTGGGAGAGAGGAATGGCAACCATTCAACGCGCCTGGGTGATTCTGTTCGCGCTGACGCTGGCGCGCACCGCGATGGGGTTCCAGTTCCAGTCGGTCGCCGCGGTGGGGCCGCTGCTTACGGCCGAGGCGGCGATCAGCTATGCGGCGCTGGGCACGCTGATGGGATTTTATCTGCTGCCCGGCGCCTTCGTCGCGTTGCCGGGCGGTTGGCTCGGCCGGCGCTTCGGCGACAAACGGGTGGTGCTGGCGGGCCTGGCCATGATGACCGGCGGCGGCGCGTTGACGGTGCTGTCCGGCATTTACGAAATTATGCTTACAGGACGGCTGATCGCCGGTATCGGCGCGGTGCTGCTGAACGTGCTGCTGACCAAGATGGTGACCGACTGGTTCGCCGGCCAGCGCATCGTCACAGCGATGGCCATATTGATTTCCAGCTGGCCGTTGGGCATCGCCATCGCGCTTGTCAGCCTTGGCCCGTTGGGCGAGGCCGTCGGGCTGTCGCCCTGCCGGTGGCGGTCTGCGCGGCGGCGCTGGTGCTGGTGGCCGCGGTCTATACGCCGCCGCCGGGGGTTGAAGCGGGCGACGTGGCGGGGCGGATTCTCGATTCCCTGAGCCGGTGGGAGCTTTGGGGCGCGGTGACGGCCGGCGCCGTCTGGTGCTTCTATAACGTCGCCTTCATCATTCCGTTAAGCTTCGGGCCGGAATTTCTGACCGCGCGCGGGATGCCGCTGGCCACCGCCGGCGCGGTAACCAGCCTGGTCAGCTGGCTGGTCATTCCGGCGCTGCCGCTGGGCGGCTGGCTGGCCGAGCGCATCGGCCGGCCGGACGCGACCATGGCGGCCAGCTTCCTGGTTATTGCCGGGCTTGCCTGGGCGATCCCGTTCCTGCCGGGTTCGGTGCTGCTGTTCGGGCTGCTCGGACTGGCATTCGGGCCGGCCGGCGGTTTGATCATGGCCCTGCCTTCGAGGGTCCTGCGACCTGAAAACCGGGCTGTCGGCATGGGCCTGTTCTTCACCGTCTATTACGTGGGCATGGGCGTCTGTCCGGCGATTGCGGGACTGCTGCGGGATCTTACGGGCGACCCTGCCGCGCCGCTGTACTTTGCGGGTCTCAGTGCTCTGGGCGCATTGGCCGCGTTGGCAGGTTTCAGCCGGATAAGGGCCGCAACGCCGGTTCCGCAAGCAGCCTGAAGGACCCCCGGGAACCGGCGCCGGCGGCCCATGTAGACTCCCGCCCCCCCAAGAGGCTAGTCTTGGCCCCATGGACAGGGTAGCGGCCAAACGGTCGCGGCGGCGGGAGTCGCCCGCGTTGTTGCATTTCCGGCGATTCCTGGCGCATCCCGTCAGGTTGTCGTCGGCGCTGCCGGCCTCGCGGGCGGTGGCGCGGATGGTTGCGGCGCGCGTCGACCCGGCCGACGGAGACTATGTCGTCGAGCTGGGATCGGGCACCGGGGCGGTGACCCGGGCGCTGCTGGAGGCCGGCGTGCCGGCGGGCAAGCTGATCGCCGTGGAAATCGATTCCGAAATGGCGGCCTACCTGGCCGAGGTTCTCCCCAATATCACCATGATCCAAGGGTCGGGCGCCGACATCGAACAATTGCTGCCGGCGGAGGCCAGGGGCCGCGTCGGCGCGGTGATCTGCGGCGTGCCCGTCTCCATGCTCGCGACCGGCGAGCAGGCGGCAATGATCAAGGCGATGCTGGCGCTGGAGCCCCATGACGGCCGTTTCCTGGCCTACAGCTACCGGCTGGGCTCGCCACTGCACGCGGCGCGGCTGGGTTTGACTGCCGAACGGCTGGGCTTCACCCTGCGCAACGCCTTCCCGGCCTCGGTCTGGGCCTTCCGCGCGGCGCATGCCGGGCGGGACGAGGCCGCCGCCGAGGGCGAGGCGGGTCGACAAACACGATAGGCTTCGCACTGAGCGGCCCCATCCGGCACCAGGACACATGATCTGGCGCAATTCGGCGTGATTGGATTTGCGTTACTCTGTGCGGCATGACCCGAAAAAGGAACCTGATCTCCGACAGTGTCGCGGGCATTACCGTGTCGGCCATCAAGGAAATGGCGATGCGCGCCGCGAAGGTAGAAGGGGTGGCGTCGCTGACCTGGGGGCTGCCGTCCTTCCGCACGCCCGACGGCATACGCCAGGCGGTGCAGCGGGCGCTGGAGGACGACCCTGACCTCGGTAAATATACCCTGCCCGACGGGCTGCCCGAACTGCGGGCGGCCGCCGCCGAAACCCATCGCGCCGCCACCGGCATCGCGGTGGATGCCGACCGCCATGTCAGCATCACCGCCGGCAATATGGAGGGGGTCAAGACGCTGCTGCGCGCGGTCCTCGACCCGGACGACGAGGTGATCGTCACCGATCCCGGTTTCGCCTCGCATTTCATACAAATCGGGCTGTGCGGCGGCAGGCCGGTATTCTGGCGGATGGACGAGGCGCGGGGCTGGGCGCTGGACCTGGAGGCGCTGCCCAAGCTGGTGACGGGCAGGACGAAGGCGATCCTGCTGGTCACGCCGTCGAACCCAACGGGCAGGATATTCACCGAGTCGGAGCTGCGTGAGGTCGGTAGGATTGCGGAGGAACGTGGCCTATTGGTCATTCTCGACGACCCCTATTGCCATTTCACCTACGAGAACCGGGACCGCTATTTCAATCTCTCCCGCGTGCCGGAACTGGCGGAGCATGTCGCCTATCTCTTCACCTTTTCCAAATGCCATGCGATGAGCGGCTGGCGTCTGGGTTATGCGGTGCTGCCGGAATGGCTCAAGCGCGAACTGCTCAAGGTGCATGACGCGACGATGATCTGCGCGCCGCGGATTTCCCAAGTGGCGGGGCTGGCCGCGCTGACCGGTGAGCAGGCGCATCTCGCCGAATTCGAGGCCGGGCTGGCGAAGCGGCGCGAACTGATCTGCCGGCGGCTGGACGCCCTCCCCCACGTCTTCGAATATGTGAAGCCGCAAGGGGCCTATTACGTCTTTCCCCGGATCCTGGCAGAGCACCGGGACTCCTGCGAGTTCTCGATCCGGCTCCTGGATGAGGCGAAGGTAACGGTCACCCCCGGCAGCGCCTTCGGCCCCACGGGCGAGCATCATGTGCGCATGGCGTTCTGCGTCGAGGATGAAGTGATAGAAAAAGCGTTCGACCGGATCGAGGCGTATTTCAGGTAAGCCGGCGGCGGGAAATCCGTGTCACGGCCATATGCCCCGCTGCAGTGCGGCCTTGGCGACCCGCTCGATCGCGACGACCAGGGCGGCGGTGCGCAGGCTGGCGGGCTCCACCAGCACGGGTTCGCCCGATTTCACCGCTTCGGCCGCCAGCTTCCGCCAACGCGCAACCATGATTTCGACGGCCCGGCGCATGCGGGCCCTCATCTTGCGGTCCACCTCCTCCAGTTCCCATTCCTGGTTCTCGGTGTTCTGGACCCATTCGAAATAGCTGACCGTCACGCCGCCGCCATTGGCGACGATATCCGGCATAACGACGATGTCGCGCCCGGCAAGCACGCTTTCGGCCTCGGGCGTGACCGGTTCGTTCGCCGCCTCCACGACCAGTTTCGCCTTGACCTCCTGGGCGACCGCGCCGGTGATCGCGCCGCCCAGCGCCGCCGGGATCAGGATGTCGCAGTCGAGGGCGAGCAGGTCCGGGTTGGTGATTGTCTGGGTTTCCGGCGTGCCGACCACGGTTGCGTGCTCCTTGCGGTGAAGCATGACCCTGTTCATGTCCAGCCCGCCGGGCGCATGCACGCCGCCCTGGGAATCGCTTACCGCGATGACGCGCGCGCCGGCCTCCATGAAGCGACGGGCGGCAACCGCCCCGACATTGCCGAAGCCTTGAATCGCGACCCTGGCGCCGGCGACCGACTCGAGCCCCGGCACGAGCCCGAATTCGAGCAGCCGTTCGGTGGCGTAGAGGCAGCCGAGCCCGGTCGCCTCGTTACGGCCCTTGGAGCCGCCCAGCTCCAGCGGCTTGCCGGTCACCCCGGGGCGATTGTTCATCCCGGGATGCATGGCGTTGTAGGTGTCGTAAATCCAGGCCATCGTGAGTTCGTTGGTGTAGAGGTCCGGGGCCGGTATGTCGGTGTAAGGGCCGATATCGGAGCCCAGTTCATGCACGAAACGGCGGGTGATGCGCCGAAGCTCGGTTTCACTCAGCGATTTGGAGTCGCAGACCACGCCGCCCTTGGCCCCGCCGAAGGGAAGGTCGAGAAGGGCGCATTTCCAGGTCATCAGGGTCGCCAGATCGACGACCTCCGCCTCCGTTACCTCCGGGTGATAACGGATGCCGCCCTTGCCCGGCCCCAGCACTTGATTATGCAGCACGCGGATTCCCTGGAAGGTGCGGACCGACCCATCCTCCATCTCGACCGGGAAATACACCTTGATGATGCGCTTTGGCAGTTCGAAAAACTCGATCAAGCCCCGCTTGAGGCCCACGATATGGGCCTTGGCGCGGCGAAACTGAATTTGCGCGATAGACAGGAGTTCGACCGGCGATGGGGTCTCGGCGGCCGGGGCGTCGGCGGTTGGATTCTCGTCATTCATCACGATTCTCGCTCGCACTGCCAGAGGACTTGCGCGGCGGAAGCATACTATAGTTCGCGTCGTCTTCGCATCCCGATGATTAGTGAAATATTCTTGCGTATTTTCATCTGAATGAAAAAACGAGCTTGATTTTTCATCGACGTGGATGGAGCATCGTTGAAAGGGTAACGCGCTGTCTGGGAGGACGGTTCCTTGTCCACGCTGAAAACCATTTCCCCCACGCAGGGCGCCGAGACCGCCGAGGGCATCCTCGTTGGCGGACAGATCCGCGATCTGCGCAAGGCCAAGGGGCTGACCATCGCGGCGCTGGCGGAGCGCATTGAGCGATCGGTCGGCTTTGTCAGCCAGATCGAGCGCAATCTTTCCGAACTTTCCATCCCCGATTTGAAACGCATCGCCGAGGCGCTGGAAGTCCAGATCAGCTGGTTTTTCCATTCGCCCGCCGCCGTGCCGGCCCAGGAGCGGGGCTATGTCGTGCGCAAGGGAAACCGGCGGCGGTTGAGCCTGTCGGGCATCGGCGTGGTGGAAGAGCTGCTGTCGCCCAGCCTGGGTGGGGCGACCGAACTGGTGCTGACCCGCATCCCGCCGCGCAGTACCACCGGCGAGGAATTCGTCACCCGTAAGGCCGAGGAATCGGGGCTGGTGCTGCAGGGGCAGATGGAGCTGTGGGTCGGCGACCGGCATTTCGAACTGAACGAGGGCGACAGCTTCTGCTTCCAGGCCGAAGAATCCCACCGCATCCATAATCCCGGTGACATAGAGGCCGTCGTGGTCTGGGTCATCACCCCACCGGTTTATTGAACGAAATCAGGAAACGAGAAATTATGAGCAAGGAACTCCCCAAACAGGCGCGTGTCGTCATTATCGGCGGCGGTGTGGTGGGCTGCAGCACGGCCTATCATTTGACCAAGCTTGGCTGGAAAGACGTGGTGCTGCTGGAGCGCAAGCAACTGACTTGCGGCACCACCTGGCATGCGGCCGGGCTGGTCGGGCAGCTGCGCGCGACGATGAATTTGACGCGCCTGGCGCAATACACCGCGGGGCTGTACGAGACGCTGGAGGAAGAAACCGGACAAGCCACCGGCTTCATGCAGCGCGGCAGCATCGCCGTCGCCACCCACAAAGAGCGCATGGAGGAATTGCTGCGCGGCGCCTCGATGGCCAAGACCTTCGGGCTGGAGGTCGAGACCATGGGGCCGGACGAGATCAAGTCCATGTGGCCGCTGGTCAACACCGACGGCGTGGTCGGCGGCGTGTTCCTGCCCAAGGACGGCCAGTGCAATCCCACCGATACGACGCAGGCCCTGGCCAAGGGCGCGCGCATGGGCGGGGCGACGATCCTCGAGAATGTGAAGGTCACGGAGATCCTTACCAAGAATGGGCGCGCGGTCGGCGTTTCCACCGACCAGGGCGATATCGAGGCTGAATATGTGGTGAACTGCGGCGGCATGTGGGGGCGCGAGCTGGGCCATTCGGTCGGGGTCAACACCCCGCTGCATGCCTGCGAGCATTTCTACATCGTCACCGAGCCGATTGCCGAGTTGACCAACACGCTGCCGGTCATGCGCATCCCCGACGAATGCGCGTACTACAAGGAAGACGCCGGCAAGCTGCTGCTGGGGGCGTTCGAGCCGGGCTCCAAGCCCTGGGGCATGGACGGCATTCCGGAGGATTTCTGCTTCGACGAACTGCCGGAGGACGTGGACCATTTCGCGCCGGTGCTGGAGGCGGCGATGAACCGCCTGCCGATTCTCGAGTCATCGGGCATCCGTACTTTCTTCAACGGGCCGGAGAGCTTTACTCCCGACAACGCCTATCTATTGGGCGAGGCGCCGGAATTGAAGAATTTCTTCATGGCCTGCGGCTTCAATTCCATCGGCATCCAGTCGGCCGGCGGGGCTGGCAAGGTGCTGTCGGAATGGATCGTCGAGGGTTATGCGCCCATGGATCTGTGGGACGTCGATGTGCGCCGCATGATGCCCTTCCAGGGCAACAGCACCTATCTGCGCGAGCGCGTGTCGGAAACGCTGGGGCTGCTGTACGACATGCACTGGCCCTTCCGCCAGCACGAGACGGCGCGCGGGGCTCGTAAATCCATTCTGCATGACCGGCTGGCGGCGCACGGCGCCTGTTTCGGCTCGGTCGCGGGCTGGGAACGCCCCAACTGGTTCGCGCCGAAGGGCGTGGAGCCGAAATACGAATACAGCTACAAGCGTCAGAACTGGTTCGAATACGCGGCGGCCGAACATATGGCGGTGCGCGAGAATGTCGGCATGTTCGATATGTCCAGCTTCGCTAAGTTCCTGGTGCAGGGGCGCGACGCGGAAGCCGTGCTGCAGCGCATCTGCTCCAACAACGTGGCGGTGAAACCTGGGCGGGTGGTCTATACCCAGTGGCTGAACGAACGCGGCGGGATCGAGGCGGATCTGACCGTCACGCGCCTGGCCGAGGACCGCTATCAGATTGTCACCGCCGGCGCCTCGGCGGTGCGCGACATGGACTGGTTGAAACGCCATATTCCCGACGATGCACATGTCTTTGTCACCGATATCACCTCGGGGCTGACGGTGCTGCCGGTGATGGGGCCGAACGCACGGGCCTTGTTGCAGAAGATTACCGACGCGGACCTTTCCCACGGGGGCTTTCCCTTCGCTACCGCGCGCGAGATCGAGATCGGTTATGCTCAGTTGCTGGCGCAGCGCATCACCTATGTAGGCGAGCTGGGCTGGGAGCTTTACATCCCCACCGAATTCGCCCCCGACGTGTTCGACCGGATCATGGCGGCGGGCGAGGAATTCGGGTTGAAGCTATGCGGCCTGCATGTGCTGGATTCCTGCCGCATCGAGAAGGCGTTCCGCCATTTCGGCCATGACATCACCGACGAGGATACCCCGGTCGAGGCCGGGTTGATGTTCGCCTGCGCGATGGAAAAATCCATCCCCTTTATCGGCAAGGAGGCCGTCCTGCGCCAGAAGGGCGAGGGCGTGCCGAAAAAACGCATGCTCCAGTTCCTGCTGCAAGACCCGGAGCCGCTGCTCTACCACAACGAGCCGATCCTGCGCGATGGCGAGATCGTCGGACGGGTAACCTCCGGCAATTACGGCCATGCCTTGGGCGGCGCGGTCGGCATGGGCTACATCAACGGCCCCGACGGCGTCACCATGGATTACCTGAATTCGGGCAAGTTCGAAATCGAGGTCGCCGGCGAACGGTTCCCGGCGAAAGCCAGCCTTCAGCCGCTTTACGATCCGAAGGCAGAGCGGGTTAAAATCTAGGGAGAACAGTGATGGCCGAAGTCGAGACACAGGGCCGCCGGCGGGGCGGCAGGGCGGCGCGGCAGGCGGCGCGGGCGGCGCCCCTGAGCGAGGATATCAGGCCGGTCCGGCCCGGCATGGCGGGGGGCTGGTACAAGCCTTTGAGCGACGCGGATGTTCTGAAGATCCATAATGCGGCTCTTGAGGTGCTGGAGACCGTCGGGATGTGCGACGCCATTCCAAGCTGTATCGAAGCGGTTACCGCCGCCGGTGGCCGGTTGAACGACGAGGGGCGGCTTTTGTTTCCCCGAGCGCTGATCGAGGATACTCTCGCCAAGGCCGCCCGGAACTTTACCCTGCATGCCCAGGACCCCGTGCACGACATGAAGCCGTGGGGCAAGAACGTCTATTACGGCACGGGGGGCGCGGCGGTGCACATGATCGACGCGGTGACCGGCGAACACCGGGATTCGACCCTGGCCGACCTTTATGACATCGCGCGGTTGGTAGACAGCCTGGATCATGCAGCCTTCTACCAGCGTTCGGTCACGGCCCGCGATATGGTTAGCGGGCACGATCTCGACAGAAACACCTTATATGCCTGCATTTCCGGCACCACGAAACATATTGGCACCAGCTTCGTCTCGCCCCGCAATCTGGAGGAAGGGCTGCAAATCCTGCATTGCGTGGCCGGCGGCGAGGACAATTGGCGCGAGCGGCCCTTCGTCAGCATGTCCTGCTGCTTCGTTGTGCCGCCCTTGAAATTCGCCGAGGATGCCTGCGCCTGCCTGGAGGCCGGCGTGCGCGGCGGCATGCCCATATTGCTGCTGTCGGCGGGACAGGCCGGGGCGACCAGCCCGGCGGCGCTGGCCGGGGCGGTGGTGTTGCAGGTCGCGGAATGCCTGGCGGGGCTGGCCTATGTGAACGCCATCAAGCCCGGCGCGGTTGCCATCATGGGCTCCTGGCCTTTCGTTTCCGACTTGCGGACCGGCGCGATGAGCGGCGGCAGCCCGGAACAGGCATTGCTGTCGGCGGCCTGCGCCCAGATGATGCATTTCTACGACCTGACCGGCGGCCTGCCCGCGGGCATGAAGGATTCCAAGGTCCCCGACGCGCAGGCCGGGGCCGAGAACGCCTATACCAACGCCATCGTGGGCGTGGCGGGCGCCAACATGGTCTACGAATCGCTGGGCATGCATGCGAGCCTGTTGAGCTCTTGCCTGGAAAGCTACGTCATCGACAACGACAATCTGGGCGCGGCGATGCGTATGGTGCGCGGCATTGACGTGACCGACGAGAGCCTGTCGGTGGAGGTCATCCGCCAGGTCTGCATGGAAGGGCCGGGGCATTTCCTGGGCAGCGACCAGACGCTCGATCTGATGCAGCGGGAATATGTCTATCCGGAAGTCGGCGACCGGACGAGCCCGAAGGAATGGAAGGAACTCGGCTCCACCGACGTGGTGACCAAGGCGCGCGCACGGGTGAAGGAGATTCTGGGTTCCCATTACCCGTCGCATATCGGCAAGGAAATGGACGCGGCCATCCGCGCCGAGGCGGATATCAAACTGCCTCGTGAATTCATGCGGCCCGGCAACGGGCGCTGGTAGGAACGGAATAAGCAGGAGGCAAGGATGCAGACACATGCAAGGGTCGTAATCGTTGGTGGCGGAATGATGGGCGTTGGGTTGGCCTATCATCTGGGGCTGGAAGGCTGGATCGATACGCTGCTGATCGAGAAGGCGGAACTGACCTCCGGCTCCACATGGCATGCGGCCGGACAGTGCCCCAGCTTCATTGGCGACTACAACATGGCCAAGATGCATGACTACGGCAACAAGCTCTATCCGAAGCTGGAGGCGATGACCGGGCAATCTACCGGCTGGCACGGTTGCGGGGGCCTGCGCTTCGCGCAGACGCCCGAGGAAGTCGACTGGTTCCGGCATGTGGAGGGCATCTCGCGCAATATCGGCTTCAGTATGGAGGTCATCAGCCCGGAAGAGGCGATGCGGGTGAACCCCTTGCTGGAATCGCTGGATGGCGTGCTGGCGGTGGCCTGGACGAAGGATGACGGGCATGTGGACCCGGCCAGCTGCTGCAATGCGATGGCCAAGGCCGCGCGCGATACCGGCGTGGTGCTGGAACGGCATAATCGCGTGCTGAACATCGAGCAACTGCCGTCGGGCGAATGGCTGGTTAAAACCGAGAAGGGCGACGTGACCTGCGAGCATGTGGTCAATGCCGGCGGTTGTTATGCCCGCGAGATCATGAAATGGGTCGGCGGCGATGCGCCGATCACCAACATGGAGCATCAATATATCGTCACCGAGACGATGCCGGAATTCCTGGCCCGCGATACCGAAATCCCGGTGATGCGGGACCCCTACGTCACCTCCTATTACCGGCAGGAACAGAAGGGCGGCCTGATTGGCATCTACGAACCGAACTGCCGCGAGGCCTGGGCCGACCGCGGTGGTTTCCCGGAGTGGAATTCAGAGAGCGAGCTGTTCGAGGAAGACCTGGACCGCGCGGCGCCCTGGATGGAGCGCTGGTTCGAGCGCATGCCGATGTTCGAAAAGGCAGGCATCAAGCGTATCGTCAACGGCGCGATCCCGCATACCCCGGACAACAACCCGCTGCTGGGCCCGGCGGGCGGCCTGACCAATTTCTGGATGTGCTGCGGCTCGGCCATCGGCATTGCCCAGGGCGCGGGATGCGGCAAATATCTGGCGCAATGGATGGTGCATGGCGATGCCGAGATCAACATGGCCGGTGTCGACCCGCGCCGTTACGGAACCTGGACCAGCGAAGACTATGTCCGCGACATGTCGTTCCAGGATTATGCGCATATGTATGTGCTGCACCTGCCGGGCGAGGAACGCCCCGCCGGGCGGCCGGTGCGGAACTCCACATTGTACGAGACGCTGTCTGCCAAGGGCGCGAAACATACGGTGGCGTTCGGCTGGGAGCGGCCGAAATGGTTTTCGCTGGATGGGCGCGAGGAACAGCCTGGCTTCCGCCGCAACAACACCCACGAGGTCGTGGCCGCCGAATGCCAGGCGGTGCGCGAGCGGGTCGGCATTCTGGACCTGTCCAGCTTCGCCAAATACGACGTCACCGGGCCGGATGCGGAAGCCCTGCTGAACCGCGCCTACGCCAATAACATGCCGAAGAAGGTGGGTGGCGTGGCGCTGGCCCATATCCTGGGGCCGACCGGGCGCATCCGGGGCGAATCCACCATCACGCGTCTGGCCGAGGACCGGTTCTACATCCTGTCCGGCGCGGCCTGCGAGATCAGGGATTACGATGCGCTGACCATGGCCAAACAAGATGGTGAGACGGTCGAGATCGCCAACGTGACCGATGATTGGGGTGTGCTGGTGGTGGCCGGGCCGAAATCCCGCGATACGCTGGCGTCGCTGACCAATGCCAGCCTTTCCAATGAGGATTTCCGGTGGCTTTCGGGCCAGGAAATCGCCATGGCCGGGATCGACTTGCGGGCGCTGCGGGTCAACTATGTGGGCTCTCTGGGTTGGGAACTGCATTGCCCGATGGATCGGCTGAAGGATCTCTATGACGCGATCTGGAAGGCCGGCGAGGAACACGGCATCGCCGATTTCGGCGTCTATGCGGTGAATTCCCTGCGCATGGAGAAGGCCTACAAGGGTTTTGGCGCCGAGCTGACCAACGAGATCACCCCGGTCGAGGCGGATATCATGCGCTTCGTGAAGCTGGACAAGGATTTCACCGGCAAGGCCGACGTTGAGGCGGCGAAGGCCAAGGGCCCCTGGATCGACATCGTTTATTGCGAAGTTAACGCCGGCGACGCCGACGTGCATGGCGGCGAGCCGGTGTTGGATGGCGACAAGGTAATCGGCGTCACCACATCCGGCGGCTATGGCCACACGGTCGAAAAAAGCCTCTGCTTTGCCTATGTGGAACCGCGTTACGCCGCGCCCGGCGCTAGTTTCGATATCGAAATAATCGGCGAACGCCACAAGGCCACGGTATTGGCCGACCCGGCCTTCGACCCGAAGAACGAGGCACTGAGAGGGTAGGCGCCGCCCCCCTCTCGGGTGCGGGGCGAGATTCGCGAAATACGGGTCGCTTCCAGGGCAATGCCCGCCCGGCCGCATCGCTACGCTTGGCGGATCAACGGGCGCTGCTGGGAGCATTGCGATGGCCGAGGCCAAACAGGATACGGCAAGCCGGTCACGGTGGGCGACGCCGATTACGAATCCTGCCGCGAGGTGGCGGGCTGGGTCACGCCGGTTCCCGGTGGCGTCGGGCCGGTGACAGTGGCGATACTGATGCGCAACACGCTGATCGCCATGCGCCGTCAGAAAGAGCATTACGAGGGTGAGTTCGCGGCCGGCGGCATGCCTGCATAGCCAGGGTGCCCTCCCCGATTTTCTTGCTGGGCAGGCGGTAGCGAGCGCGGAGATGCGCCGCGCCCAAACAATGTTGGAAGAATTCGGGGAGGGGGCCGGTGGCGCTGTAAGTCAGGCGGATAACGCCGAATCCGCCCTCTCCTCGCGACGCCAGACAATTTCAGGCGTAAAGGCGGGTACGTCCTCGCGCGCGGCGGCGGCCTCGGCCAGCCCGCGGACGCGGGCGCGTAGCCTCGTCAGTGCGATAAGGCATTCATTTACCCGGTGGTGGCTGTCGCCAAAAGCCTGTCGGCGGCGGGCGAGCGCCGCCTCGTAAATCGCCAACGCATCGTTGGCGCGGCCGGCCTGAAGGCAGATTTCCGCCACGCGGGTTAGCGCGTGGACGCTACCGTCGGCGGCCGAGTCGCGGTCCAGCCCGTCTATTATGCGGTTGCGTAGTTCATCGGCGTGGTGAAAATGGCCCATTTCCTCGTACAGGCCGATCATCCTGGCGGAAACCGCAATATTCCGGATATGCCCAGCGCCAAAGGCGCGTTCGGCCAGGTCGGCCACGCGGCGATAGAGCCGGTCGGCTTCGTGATAACCGCCGGTATGCTGGGCCAACATGGCTTCGGCATGGATATAGAGGGGATTGCCGCTGTCGGCGCGGCGCGCCCAGCGCAATGCCGCGCGGGCCATTTCGTAATCGCCCTGTGCCATTGCATCGCGGGCGGCTTGAAAGGCCTTGTTAGCAAGATCTTTTACAAACATGGTGCCGGGTTCCCCTCGTCGAGAGATTAACTCACACCCCGTCGAATATTTTTTTTGGCTCTTCCTGAACGCCGCGCCGCATTTGCACGATCTAATTGCAGTTAAGATATTATTAAGTTTGTTGTACGCCTTTGGTGGAATATCGGGTAGCGATATCGCCAAAAATTTTAGCTTAATTCGATAGAATGTAAATTTCTTCATGTAATAACAAATTAGTATGGCCTTTTTGCATTATGGCAGAAAGCATTCCACAATGTTCCTTTAGCAGGCTATTGTGTTTTATGGCGGCAAATTTCTGCCGTTCCGAATACCCGGACCAGTAGTGTAGCGGCATCCGCAAGCCGGCTAATTGCCATTCGCGTGGCCTGCCTGCTTGTGCTGCAAAGGCTGTGCGAATAAGCTTCGGCGATATCCGTAAATTTCACC
This sequence comes from uncultured bacterium, assembly GCA_965603635.1. Classification (GTDB taxonomy): domain Bacteria; phylum Pseudomonadota; class Alphaproteobacteria; order UBA8366; family JADFVY01; genus JADFVY01. The sequence continues at coordinate 31,600 of CBFDDT010000008.1, forward strand.
CAGCGAGAATAAATGTCGGCAGAGGAAATCAATAAAGGCGACGCGACGACGAAGGCGGAAAGCTTTCAGGATCCGCACACCCCGTCAAAAAGCGCCGAAAACAGCCTGGAGTCCGCGATTGGCACACAGGTCCGCGAGTTTCGCCAGAAGCTGAATATGACGGTGGTGGAGCTGGCCAAGGTGGCCGGGCTGTCGGCGGGCATGCTGTCGAAGATCGAGCATGGGCTGACCTCGCCCTCGTTGAGCACGATGCAGAATTTGGCCAAGGCGCTGCATGTGCCGGTCACCGCCCTGTTCCGTCGTTTCGAGGAAGAGCGCGACGTCAGTTTCGTCAAGGCTGGCGAGGGGCTGAAGATCGAACGGCGTGGCACTCGCGCGGGCCACCAGTACCAGCTTTTGGGTCATACGGTAGGCAAGGCGATCGGCATGGAGCCCTACCTCATCACGCTGACCGACGAGTCCGACGTTTTCCCGATCTTTCAGCACTCCGGGGTCGAATTCCTTTACATGCTTGAGGGCGAGGTTAGCTATCGCCACGGCAGCAAGACCTACATCATGCAGCCGGGCGATTCCCTGATTTTCGACGCCGACGCGCCGCACGGGCCGGAAGAACTGCACAAGTTGCCGGTCCGGTTCTTGTCGATCATCGTCTATCCGAACTCGCAGGTGTCGTGAACGGTGCATCAGAATCGTTCCTCTCAGGAAAAAAGGTTTCGTGCAAGTTGATCCGCGGTTTTTTCCCTGATAAGGTTCCGTCTGCGAATTCATCGTTTTTCAGCGCTTCCGGGGCGATTATGCCGTGGGGGCAGGGCATCATTATTACGGCCCGCGGCGCGGGTCTGCGATCAGGGAGTTAGTTGCATGGCCAAGGATCTTGCCAAGATCGTCAGCGACAAGAAAATCAAGTACGTCATGTTCAGCTTCGTCGATATGTTCGGCATGCTGCGGGCCAAGATGGTTCCGGCCAAGGCGGTCGGCCGAATCCAGAAGGACGGCGCGGGCTTTGCCGGCTTCGCGGCCTGGCTGGATATGACGCCGGCCTTTCCCGACCTGCTGGGCATGGCCGATCCGGACAGCTTCATGCAGCTTCCCTGGCGGCCGGACATCGGCTGGGTCGCCTGCGACCTGGTGATGGAGGGCAAGGAGGTCGAGGCGTCGCCGCGCGTCATGCTGAAGCGCCAGTTGGAGAAGGCGCAAAAGAAGGGCTACCGCATCAAGACCGGCGTGGAATGCGAATTCTTCCTGCTGAACCCGGATGGCACGGAACTGTCCGACGCGATGGATACCCAGTCCAAGCCCTGTTACGATCAGGGCGCGCTAATGCGCCAGATGGACCTGATCGGCGCCATTTCCGATGGTATGCAGGCGCTGGATTTCGGCAACTACCAGAATGACCATGAGGACGGCAACGGCCAGTTCGAAATGAACTGGGACTATGACGACGCGATGAAAACCGCCGATCGGCATGTCTTCTTCAAGTTCATGGCCAAGACACTGGCCGAAGAGTATGGCTGCCGGGCGACCTTCATGCCCAAGCCGTTCAATCACCTGACCGGCAACGGTTGCCATGCGCATGTTTCTGTATGGGACAAGGCCGGCAAGAAAAACCTGTTCCACGATCCGAAGGGGGAGCTGGGCATCTCCAAGCTGGGCTACAGGTTCTTGGGCGGCATCATGCATTCGGCGGATTCGCTGACGGCGTGGTTCAACCCGACAGTCAACAGCTACAAGCGCATCAACGCGCCGGTCACCGCCTCGGGCGCGACCTGGTCGCCCAACACGGTGACCTATACCGGCAACAACCGCACCCACATGATTCGCATTCCCGACGAGGGCCGTTTCGAGCTGCGCCTGATGGACGGAGCCGCCAATCCCTATCTGATGCAGGCGGGCATTGCGGCGGCTGGCCTGGACGGCGTGGAGAATGACCGGGATCCGGGCGAGCGGCTGGACATCAACATGTATGAGGACGGCCACAAACTGAAGAACGTCAAGCGCCTGCCGCTGAACCTGCTGGACGCGCTGCGCCTGATGGAGAAGAGCAAGGTGCTGAACGACGCCTTCGGCAAGGACGCGATCCAGAGTTATCTGAAACTGCGCATGCAGGACTGGAACGCCTATATGAGCCATTCCAGCCAGTGGGAGCGCGAAAACACGCTGGATTGCTGAAGCCGCCAGCGGCGCAAGACCGAAAATCAGGGCGTCGCATCGAGCGGCGCCCTTTTTCGTGGGGTCTCAGTGGGCGAAATGCGCCAGCCCGGCCTTGATCGCAGCGGCCAGTTCAGCGAAAGTCGCATCGACGCTGTTGTTGGGAATGAACATCTTGGGCAGTCGCACCAAGCGGTTGGACTTGAATTTCTGGCGGTCGCCGGACGGGATGATATGCAGTAGAGTTTGTTCGTCGCGCACCTCGATACAGATGAAACTGCTCATCCGCGAACCAGAGGTGCTCACGCTGCGAATCTGTTCCCAGGGAATTGGCCGGGTGTTCCAGTCGCGAAACCAGATCCCGTTGGCATCCAGCACCAGCCGCGGCCGCGTGTCACGCGACAGGTAGACGCCGTAGCCGATCACCCCGCCACCGACGACCACGTGGCCGATGGCGATAAGGGTCGCGTCGGGAACGGCCTGCTGGCCGATCAGAAAGATCACCAGCCCAATCGCAATCAGCACCCCGCCCAGAAGATAACCCTGCTGCAGCCGTGTGCGTGAAACCCGATATTCCAGTTTGTAATCCGCTTCCTGTTGCTCCGCCATCATCTTTTTGTCTCCAAATTGTTGCCGAGCAGCGCTTGGCCGCCTGAATTTTAGCGTTAAACGGGCAAAATCCCCCATAAGGATTAGGGATAATTCCCCCTTTAGCTATCGCCCTCCAGAACCATGTGCACTCCCTGTTGGGAAGTAACTAACCCTGTTGCGCAGAAGATCATCAAACAGGGGAGCCTGCCTTCCCCGAGTGGCCTCTTGCCCAAAATTCTCACCGGGGCGACACTCTACTACAAGATAAAAAGGTTTCCCGCCATGAAATTGGCAGGAAAGAAGCCGCTTTACTTCCCCAGCGGAAAGCAGGCGGTTCTCGGGCGCAGGAACTTTATGCCGGGCGGCCGAACCCAACGGGAGGAGTACATAATCATGTCGGAAGACCTATCGCGTAGAATTGATGCGATGTTCAATCGGGACAGGCTTTGGGCCTGGGGATTCGTCATCGTTCTCTGGATTACCTACATCTTCGTTTTTTTCGCCGTCGACTGGTTTAACGACGATGGCGGGATTTGGCTTGCCCTGTTGATCGGCGGTGGCCTGGTGTTGCTCTACAATACCGCGTCGATTGCATCGATGATCAAACATTACGGGGAAGATAAGGAGGCCATTTACGGCATCGACATCCGCCATCTGGACGAGATGCGCGAACGTGCCAAAAGCGGCAAGAGCTAAAGGAGGGAATGATGGCGCAAAGATATGAACCACCCAAACAATCGGGTATGGGCCAGTTGATCGACAGTGTCCTTCTGATGGTACTCGTGTTCGGAAGCCTGATGTTCTCGCTGTATTACGAGAGCATCCTTGGCGCCCTGGGCTTCAGCGGCGGCGAAAGCGACGCCGCGGCTGCGGCCGGCGAAGTAACCTGGGAAAGCCTGGGCCAGAACGAGGTCATGCAGGCGCAATGGGAAAAGCTGGGTTACGGCGTCGAGGAAGCCGCGGTCCTGATCAACGACAAGTTCGACTATACGATCGACCCGGTCGCCCTGATCGTCACGGCTATCGTCATTATCGGGTACTTCGTCTTCCTGTTCCGCACGTCGGACAAGGAATACCGCGAAGTACTGCGCGAAAAATTCGACAACTGACAGGCATGGGAGGCCGACTGCTGGCGAGATAACGACCAGCCCAGCGGCCGGCTTTGCTCGGGAGGCAAACAAAATGGATTTCTGGGATATTCTCAGCTACGCGGCATGGATTATTTCCGCCGGGTTGCTTCTGTGGATGCTGATGGACGCCATCAGGGTCAATCGTGAATACGACGAAGATCTGCTGATCAGTTCCCGCGAAGGCGCGGACGAACTGCTGGAAGCCGATGAAAAAGGAGGCGGGTCATGAGCGAACAGACCGCAACGGCCTCCGGCGAACGGATCAATCTTCTGAAGGTTCTGGGCCCTGTCCATGTCTGGGCGCTGGGCGTGGGCATCGTTCTGGTCGGCGAGTATATGGGCTGGAACTTTTCGGTAGCCAAAGGCGGCGCTTACGGGTCGCTGATTGCCTGCTGGTTCATCGGCCTGCTCTATACCTGCGTCGCGATGATCGATTCGGAGGTAACCTCCACGGTGGCCGCCGCCGGCGGGCAGTACGCCCAGGCCAAGCATATCGTCGGGCCGTTGATGGCCTTCAATGTGGGCCTTTACCTGGTGCTGGCTTATACGATGCTGGAGGCCGCCGACGCCTTGGTGGTGGGCGACCTGCTGGCGATCGTCGCCGGTCAGTTCGGCCACGCCGACCTCGATCCCAAGCCGTTCGTGGTGCTGACCATCTCGTTCCTGGCCTGGCTGAACTATCGTGGCGTCTTCATGACGCTGACGGTCAATTTCGTGATCACGGCCGTTGCCTTCGTGGCGCTGGTCGTCATGTTCTTCTGGACCCAGCCCTGGAACCCGGGCGCGGTGCTGCTGCACGAAAAATTGTTGACCGACCTGCCCTATGGCTGGATCGGCGTCATCGCGGCGCTGCAGTTCGGCATGTGGTACTACCTTGGCATCGAGGGCACCTGCCAGGCGGCCGAGGAAGTCCGTTCGGCGGGCCGTGCGATCCCGCTGGGCACGATGAGCGGCATGATCACCCTGCTGATCGCGGCCACCATCACCTGGTATATGGCCTCGGGCCTGCTGCCCTGGGAATATCTGGGCCAGGCCGGCGTGCCGATGTATGACGCCGCGCAGATGACCGACAGTACGTTCCTGATGGTTCTGCTGTTCATCGGCACCATTTTCTCGGCCATCGCCTCGGCCAACGGCTGCATCAACGACGCGTCGCGGTCCTGGTTCTCGATGGGCCGCGACCGTTACCTGCCGATCTGGTTCGCGGCGGTGCATCCGCGCTACCGCACGCCCTACCGTGCGATCATCTTCCTGATTCCGGTCGCGGTTGCGTTCGGCTTCACCGGGTTGCTCGACCAGGTCATCACCTTCTCGATCCTGTCCGGCCTGCTGGGCTATACCTTCATGTCGCTGAACATGATGAAGTTCCGCAAGAGCTGGCCGCTGGGTTCGATCAATCGCGGCTATGTCCACCCGTTCCACCCGCTGCCGGCGCTGTCGTTGCTGGTCCTGTGCGCGGCGACCTATTTCGCCACGTTCCTGGGCTATGGCACGTCGCTGCTGGCGATCATGGGGTTCTATATCATCGCCTCGCTCTGGTTCCATTTCCACCGTTACCAGTATGTCCGGCGGGCCGACCAGTTCACCATGCCCTGGCCGAAACCGCAGGGCTATTGAGGAGGATCGCAGCCATGATCAACAAACTTTTGTGCGCAACAGACGGCTCCAAGGCCTCCGAAAAGGCGGTGGATTTCGCGGTTCAGTTCGCCAAGCAGCTAGGCGTGGAACTGACGTTCATCACCGTCGCCACGGTGACCGAAGACGCCGTTTCCCACACCCGTTTCTGGAACAGTGAGGAGCTTCACGCCATCGACGAACAGGTCCATCGTGAACTCGCCGCCGCCGAGGCCAGGGCGAAGGCGGGCGGCCTGGCGTCATATAAATGTGTGGCTGTCCACAGCCCCAGCATTTCTGCGGGGGTCATCGGTTACGCCGAGGAAAACGGCTTCGAGCACATCGTCGCCGGCTCCACCGGCAAGACCGGGATTTCCCGGATGCTGATGGGTTCGGTGGCCAGCGATGTCGTGGCGAAGGCGCATTGCCCGGTAACCGTGGTCCGCTGACCGCGAAGACTTGCCGTAAAACGGCCGGCGTCCGGAATATTTGGACGCCGGCCTTTCTTTCCCCAGGTGACGCGATGCCGTTATTCGGTTACTCAATTCAATTATGAGATATGAAATTATCGCCCTGGCCGCGGTGCTTTTTGCGATCCTCGTTTACATGTATCGGCGGGACCGCCGGCGCCTGCGTGACAATCGCGCGGCGATGTACGGGGATTGCGCCCACCTGTTCGACGAATTGCGGGTGGTCCAGGACGACGTCAACTTTCCGGTCCTGACGGGCCGCTACCGTGGCTATCGGGTCAAGCTGGAACCCATCGCGGACTATCTGGCCTTCCGCAAGATTCCCTCGTTGTGGCTGCAGGCCACGGTCTATTGCGATAACCCGCACCGGGGCGCGTTCGATTTCCTGGTGCGCCCGCAGAACGTGGAATTCTGGTCGCCGGCCTGGCAAATGGAAACATCGCTTCCCACGCCGCCCGGCTGGCCGGAATTCGCCATCGCCCGCACCGACGATCCCGACGACGTTCCGCCGCTGGACAAGTTGCAGTCCCATGGCGTTCTGTTCGAAGACGAGAAGGTCAAGGAATTGCTGGTCACGCCGAAGGGGGTGCGAATCGTCTATCAGGCGGATCAGGCCGAACGCGCCTATTACATGGTGCTGCGGCAACTGGTGTTCGAGAATATCCGGCTTGCGCCGGACCTGGTGACAAGCCTGCTGGACCGGGGAATTTCCATCCACGAGGACCTTGTTGAAGACGGTGCAGGAGACAGGGGGGCGTCAAGCCGATGACGGAAACCGACAGCAGTAAACCGGCAAAACCGCCCCTGCACCCCTGGCTGGTGATTGCAGTCGCCCTGCTTCTGCCCGGCGTCGGACAGGTGGTCAACGGCACGCCGCTACGCGGCCTGATCATGCTGTTCTTCATGGGGTTGTTGGGCCTGTTCACCTTCCTGACGACGACCCCGGAACATTCCTTCCTTGGTCGGTATGCGGGCGGGCTGTTCGTCTATGCGATGTCGGTCATGGACGCATATCGCTGGGCCCGTTACCGGCATGAACTTTTCAAGCGGAATCCGGCAAGCGACAGCACCGGACAAAAATAGCCGCGGCAGTTGCCTGCCGCGGTCGTAAGTGAATGTCGCGCGGGACCGGCGGACCGGCCCCGCGCAATGTTGGCTTATTTGAGACCGCTGCTGTGCGCTTTCATCTCTTCGTCGAGCGTTTCGGCCGCCGACAGCTTCATCGCCGCCATCAGCTTGTCCTTGTTTTCGAAGGATTTTTCTTCCTCCGCATAGGTCTTGTTTTCGTTCTTGAATTGAATCACATGCCAGCCGATCCAGGTTGCGAGGCCGATGATCACCCAGATCATCTCGGTCCCCGGGAAGGGATACATTGCGCCGATATCCAGCATGCTCTGGTTCCAGGTTTCAATGCCTGTTGACATAGTATTTATCCTCCTCGGTTAACCGTTGATCAGGCCACGGGCCGTGGCTTCCTTGACTTCGGCCGCGTAAACATCGGCCTCGTCGAGATAACGCCCGTGATATTCGGCCAGGTCCAGACCCGCGAGTTCCACGCGCGGCGGAATACGCAGCACACCCATGGCATTCAGGATCAAAGACATGATGTATGCCGGAATGAAGCCCAGCACGCCGAACATAATAACGGCGCCAATGAACTGGCCCCATGGCGTGATGAGGGCGTAATCCGGGTTCATCGAGGCCGGGTAGCCCCACAGAACGAAGCCCGCGATCCACACGCCGTAGAACCCGGCATAGCCATGCACGGCAACCGCGCCCACGGCATCGTCGATCTTGAACTTGCGCTCGACCCAGTAGTGCATCTTGTAGGCCAGCACCGCGGCGCCCATGGCGATAACCATCGCCTGGATCGGGTGATAGAGATCATTGCCCGACGAGGCGCCGATCACACCGGCCAGACCGCAGGAATAGGTCCAGAAGGCGTCACCCTTGGAGACCACGTAACCCGCCATCAGGCCGCCCGAGAGCGACATCAGGAAGTTGAAGGTGATCGCCGAGGTCGAGGTCGGAGCCAGATATATATTGGTCGTCGAGAAGAATGGTTGGTCCATGCCGGCTGCCGGTCCGATATCGAAAATCGGAATGTTACAGGCGACGTAGAAGCCCCAGAAACCGGTATAGATCAGGAACAGCCCGATCGTCACCAGCCAGGGATTATGCGGCACGATATCGCGCGGGGTGCCATCGGCGCGGAATTTGCCGATGCGCGGGCCGAGCACAATCAGAACGCCAAGCGCGAAACCGCCGGCGATGGCGTGGATAACGCCAGACGCGTAGGCGTCATGATAGCCGAGAAGCTGGACCATCCAGCCGTCCGGTGACCAGCCCCAGGCCGCGTCGATGATCCAGGTGAACGACCCGATCAGTACGGCAAGGATCCAGAAGGCGCCCGAGCGAATGCGCTCGATCACCGCGCCGGATACGATCGACGCCGCCGTCCAGGAGAACAGCAGGAACGCCGCCCAGAACACGCCGTTGATGCGGGCCCAGCCCATGGTGTCGTCGGCGGTAAGGCCGGCACCATCGGCCGGCGCGCCACCCATATGGGTGCCCATCAGTTCGGACCAGGGTGTGGCCCACGGCGCGTCGTTGACGCCACCGGTGATGAACGGGCCGTTGGTCCAGCCAAAATAGATCCACCAGCCGAAATAGAAGAAGGTGACGGTGACCAGCGGGATCACCATCGTGTTTTTCATCAGGGTATGCATCATGTTTTTCTTGCGCGATGCACCCACCTCATACATGCAGAAGCCTACATGGATGAGGAACATGAAGACCACGGTGACCCAGTAGTAGAACTCCGTGAATATAACTGTTAAAGCTCCGATATCGCTATCCATTGTGTATCCCCCCAGTGTTTGTCACTGTTCAGGTTCCGATTTACGCCTCCCGTGACAGAGCGATCGCGGCGGCGCGGTTTGTATTCGGTATCGTTTTTTCCAGCCTCTCCTTTATGCCTGTTGGCGGCCCGCCGACATTACGCGCCGGGGTCCTTTATTATTTCGAATCCGCCCGGCGCCATTGCGGGGCGCGAGTCGCACGGACGGTAGCGGCCGGCGCATATCCCCGCGCCGAGCCATGAGATGGTTCGGTTTTGTCTGAATTGGTGGAAGCCGGGCCATAGTCTTGTGGGGCCTGGTTCCGGATACCGCTGAAGGCGGTGACGTCTCCCATTAGACTGTTCCTTCCCTTTCGGGCGAGCCCCGGCCTTTTGTTCTTTGTTCGCTATAAAACCAACCTTCGACAGGAAGGATTATTCGGCGAACAGAAGGGGCTTTATTTCACGTCTGATTAAGCCTGTATTTTCCCTGCAGTCATTTTTCGTTACTGAGACGATAACCCAAACGAATTCAGCCGCCAACTACAATTATCCCCATTGTGGAGGATTTTTTATCGGCCGCGCACCCCCAAAAGGTCCTCGCGCGCCTCCCCCAAATGGTTTTCCATGACCTCCACGGCCATGTCCATGTCGCGGCTGCGCACGGATTCGAACAGTTTGCGATGCTGGGTGTTATATTCCCCTATTCGGGTCTCGGTCAGGATTTTGCCCTTCATCGCATTCCATTGCGTATGGCCGCGGACATCGTTGATTTTGCCATACAGCCATATCATCAACGGGTTTCGGGTGGCTTCGGCCAGGGCGCGGTGAAATTGTTCATCGGCCTGCGAAAAGGCCTCGCTGTCGCCTCCCGCGACCTCGCATTCGGCGAGCGTGGCCTCCAGGCGTTCCAGATCGCGCGCCGTGGCATTGGCCACCGCCATGCGCACGATTTCAGGCTCGATCGCCAGACGCACGTCGATCAACTCGATCGGGCTGGTAAGTTCGGCGATATCGCCCTCGTCCGGTCCCGTGCGGTGAATAACGAAGGTGCCGCTGCCCATGCGGCGGTTGACGAGTCCCATTTCCTCCAGCCGGCGCAAGGCTTCGCGAATAGTACCGCGCGCCGCGCCGAAATGCTCGGTCAGCTCGCGCTCGGCCGGCAGGCGTTCGCCATCGGCGTAATGTCCGCCGAGTATCGCCTCGCGCAGACGGGTCGTGATTGCCGCCGCGCCGGCCCCCGAAGCCACCGGAAGCCCATCGGGACCAGCCGGGGTGGTTGTTTGGGAAGGGTTGTGTTTCGTGCCAGTTTGAGCCAATTTCGCACCAATTGAAAAAAGTGGTTTGCTTTTTGGTTCATTTATGGTGAACTATTGTACATCGTTCGTCAAGGCGCACTGCGAACTCGATCACGCGATGAAAGCAGGAGATAGATACTGACCAGGATGTGCCGCGGTAACAGCCTGGACTGGGTCGCCGGTTCCCGCGGCATCCGCGGCAACTGAGAATTTCCACGAAACAAGGGAGAACAAAACCAATGGCAACGACAGATCTGGAAGCACATGTAGGCGCCAAGGGGCGCGACAGTCTGGTCAAGGACGTCCGTAAGAAGATCGACGAACTGGGCATCACATATATCTATTACCAATTCATCTCGGTGACCGGCCGCATCGTCGGCAAGGGCATCCCCTCCGACCATTGGGAACAGATCGCCGAGCGCGGTTTCCAGCTGGTCTACGGCTCGACCGCCAACCTCTATACCGACCGTCACGGCCAATATATCGGCTATGGCCCGGAGGCCTCGGAACTGGTCGGCATCCCCGATCCGGAAACCTTTGTCCAGCTTCCCTGGGACAAGCGCGTGGCGCGGGTTTTCTGTACCTGTTTCCGAAATCGCGAGGAAAACGAGAATCCCGGCGGGCATCTGACATCGGATTGCCGCGGAAATCTACGCATCATCCATGATGAGTTCCAGAAGAAATATGACGGGCTACATCTGCGGGCCGGCACCGAACCGGAGATGATGTGGCTGAAGAAAGGCGAGGACGGATTGCCGGATGGCGGTTTCTCCAAGCCGAACTGCTATCACATCGACCAGTTCGAAAGCCTGCGCCCGGTCTTCATGAAGGTGCTTGAATATTCCCGCGCCATGGGACTGGACATGATCCAGGGCGACCATGAAGACGCGCCGGGGCAGCTTGAACTCAACTGGATGTTCGACGACGTATTGCGCAACAGCGACCGTCTGGCCACCTACCGCCAGATCTGCGCCCAGGTAGCGCGTGAGCACAACCTGATCGCCTGCTTTATGTCCAAACCCTTCATGGGCGTGTCGGCCTCGGGCTGTCACCATAATATCTCGTTGTGGCGCGGTGGCGAAGACAAGGTCAATGCGCTGGGACATGACAGTATTCCGGGCATGGCCGATAATTTCAGCTACCTGAAAGGCGGCGAAAACCTGTTCATGCCGGATCCCTCGATCGACAAGAAGAAGCCGGGGCCGATCGGCCTGCAATGCGTCGGCGGCGTAATCGAGCATCTGGATGCGCTGACCTCCATCGGTTCCTCGACCGTCAATTCGTACCGGCGTCTGTGGGACACTGGTTTCTGGGCGCCGGTCTTCGCCGACTGGGGCTACCAGAACCGCACTTGCGCGCTGCGCATTTCGGCGCCGGGCCGCTTCGAATACCGCTCGGTCGATTCCATGGTGAACCCCTATCTGATGGGCGCAGCGATCCTGAAGGCGTTCGAGGACGGCATGGACCGGGATCTTGACCCGGGCGAAGCCGAGGAACGCAACATCTACGAGGCCATGGAGGCCGGCAAACAGGTCAAGAAACTTCCCATGTCGTTGGGCGAGGCACTGGATAGTCTTGCCGCCGACGAGGTCATCAAATCGGCGATGCCCGGCGAGATGTACAGGGTCTATACGCACTACAAAGGCAATGAGTGGGAAACCTTCAACCAGACCGTCACCAACTGGGACCTTGAAACCTATTGGGATTGCCTGCCGTAAGGCAAAACGATTTATCATTAGTGCCGAGCGGGTTTTCGGGGTTAATCCCGACCCGCTCTAGCGAGAAGGAGACTGCAACCATGTGCGGCATTGCCGGACTCATACACCGGGGCAAGACCGCGAATATCGGACAGGAGATGACCTCGATGCTTCAGTCGTTGAAGCATCGGGGACCAGACTCCACCGGTTTCGCCCTTTACGGTGACGCCAGCAAGGCGGGCGCCAACGATTATGTCATGCGCTTCAAGGTCGCCGAGCAGGAAGAAGCCCTGCACGGTTTCACTATCCAGAAGCAGATGAAGGAGCGCCGCGCCGCGGTCGACGAGCGCATGTCGGAAATGGGCGCGCACGTCGCCGAGGAAGACACGGCAACCGATTATGCCTTCCGCTATCGCTTCACTTTCGATGGCGATCTGCGGCGGCTGGTCAATTTCATCGAGGATCTCGACGGGGTGGAAATCCTGTCGGTCGGCAAGGCGCTGGAGCTGGTCAAGGATCTGGGCGACGCCACGCGGGTGTCGGACCAGTATGCGCTTGGCGGTTTCAACGGCACGCACGGTATCGGCCACACCAGGATGGCGACGGAATCTGATGTCGATATCCGCTCGGCCCATCCTTACTGGGCCTATCCGTTCAGCGACGTGTCGGTGGTCCATAACGGGCAGCTGACCAACTACTGGAACGGCCGGCGGGCGCTGGAGCGGCGCGGCCACCGCTTCATGTCTAATTGCGATTCGGAACTCATCGCGGTCTATCTCGCCGATTGCATGGACCGGGGCGAGGAGCTGGAGGAAGCGTTGGAACGTTCGATCAACGAACTGGACGGTGTTTTCACCTATCTCGTCGCGACCTCGGACAAGCTGGGCATGGCCAAGGACACCATGGCCGCCAAGCCGATGGTTCTTTACGAGAGCGACGAGTTCGTCGGGCTGGCCTCGGAAGAGGTCGCGATCCGCGCGATTTTCCCGCACGAAATAGACACGTTCGATCCTTACGAAGGGGAGGTACGGGTATGGCAGGCGTAGACAAGGAGCATCGCTCCCACGAAATGGGAATGCATACCGAGCAGTTGGCCGGTCGCACCCAGCAGCGGTTTTTCTCTCCCGAGGAAGGCGAAAATTTCACCTATCCCGGCGCGTTCGAGGTCGACTACAACAAGCGCGCCGAGCTGGACGTCGCCGATATGGACGCCCGCGAGGTCAATCTGAAGATCCGCGACCTGATGCGCGAGGGCCATGGCACGATCGTGATCAAGAATCCCGGCGCAAAGCACTCACTGGGCGTCGGCATCCTCAATCGCCTTAACCTGCGGTTCGAGGGTAGCCTGGGCTATTTCGGCTGTGGACTGATCGATGGCCCGAACGTTCGGATTACGGGACGCGTCGGCTGGTCGTTCGGCGAGAACATGATGGCCGGCACGGTCATTATCGAAAAGAACGCCGGCTCTACCTTCGGGGCGGCGATCCGCGGCGGCGACCTGGTCTGCAAGGGCGACGTGGGTTCGCGAACCGGTATCGACCAGAAGGGTGGCACCATCATCGTCGGCGGCAGAACCGGGGCCTTCAGCGGCTTCATGATGCAGCGCGGGCGCATCGTCGTGCTCGGCGACGCCGGCATCAATCTCGGCGATACCATGTATGACGGCACCATCTATGTCGGTGGTGAGATCGCCGGCCTTGGTGTCGACGCGATCGATGCCGAAATGACCGACCTGGACGTCCAGTGGCTGACCGCCAAGCTGAAGCTCTACGACATGGAGGCGCCCAGGGGCGTCGCGAACATGCGCAAGATCGTGGCTGGCAAGCAGCTTTGGAATTACGACAATCTTGAGCCCAGCGAGAAGAAAATCATTCTCTAGGCCCAACACTGGTGAGGACGACATATCATGTCTGCTAAGAAAAAAGTTGCCGAAGACGCCGCACCCGAAAAGGGCAAGCGCAATCGTTACAATCTCGGCAAGAGCAAGATTTTCACACCCGAGGTCATCGACGACATCCATATCAAGTCGGAACTCGGCCGTTACCGCATGCGCGGGTTTTCGATGTTCAAGAAAATCCCCACCTGGGACGATCTGACATTCCTGCCCGGCACGCTGACGCGTTTCGTGATCGAGGGCTACCGCGAGAAATGCGAAACTAAAACGGTGCTTGGCCCGATGGCCAAGCGGCCGCTGGAGCTCGATATCCCGGTTTACATCACGGGGATGAGTTTCGGCGCGCTCAGCTATGAGGCCAAGACCGCGCTGGCCCGCGGCGCCACCATGGCCGGCACCGCCACCTGCTCCGGCGAGGGCGGGATGATCCCGGACGAGCGGCGTTATTCCGAAAAGTGGCTGTATCAGTGCATCCAGTCGCGTTACGGCTTCAACCCGCACCATCTGCAATTGGCCGATGCCTGTGAATTCTTCATCGGCCAGGGCTGCAAGGTCGGCCTGGGTGGCCATCTGATGGGCCAGAAGGTTACCGATCAGGTCGCCGAAATGCGCTCGCTGCCCGCCGGTATCGATCAGCGGTCGCCGGCGCGTCACCCTGACTGGCTGGGGCCGGACGATCTGGCGCTGAAGATCGAGGAAATCCGCGAGGCCACCAACGGGGAAATCCCGATCCAGCTCAAGCTGGGCGCGGCGCGGGTCTATGACGACGTCCGCATGGCGGCCAAAACCAACCCGGACAGCATCTATATCGACGGCATGGAAGGCAGCACCGGCGCGGGGCCGCATCTGGCCACTGAGGAAACCGGCGTGCCGGGCATCGCGGCGATCCGCCAGGCCCGCAAGGCGCTGGACGATGTGGGTAAGAGCGGGGAAATCTCGCTGGTCTATGCGGGCGGCATCCGCAACGGCGGCGATGTCGCCAAGGCGCTGGCGCTGGGCGCGGACGCCATCGCCATCGGCCATTCGGCAATGATGGCGCTGAACTGCAACAAGGACATCCCCGGCGCCGACTACGAGGGCGAAATAGGGGTTGAAGCGGGTTATTGTTATCATTGCCACACGGGCCGCTGCCCGGTCGGCGTGGCGACGCAGGACCCGGAACTGCGCAAGCGGCTGGACCCGGACGAGGCCTCGGAGCGGGTTTACAACTTCCTGCACACGCTGACCATCGAAGCCCAGATGATGGCCCGCGCCTGCGGCAAGACCAACATCCACAGCCTGGAGCCGGAAGATCTGGCGGCGCTGACCATGGAGGCCTCGGCCATGGCCATGGTCCCGCTGGCCGGCACCCAGCACACCGTCGGCCAACCCGACATGAACCGTTATTGAGGAGGGCAAGATGGCCAAGGATAAAGACATCGACAAATTCCTGACCTCAACGGGTCTGGACAGCGACCGCGAAAAGGAAATCGGCCAGCATATCGGCTACCGCTACGACGTTAACCTGGTGCCCGATTACGACCGGCTGCCGGCCTTTTTGAAGAAATATATGGAAATCATGGGCTGGGACGATCTGAACTGGCTGGAAGACGTCCATATGGGCTACGAGGAAGGCCGTCCGGCGGTGTTCGACCGCAACATCAACGGCTGGGTCAGCGTGCCCGAGGATATGAAGCTACCCGACAATCAGCAGGACCGCGATATGATCGCCCGTGAACTGCTGATCAAGTTCCAGATGTCCGAACGTCACCCGATGGTCGATTTGAACGGCGCCTACCGCAAATTCTAAACCGCGTTGCCGTGGTTACCCTCGCCCCGTCCGGCTTGCCGGGCGGGGCTTTTTCATGAATCCGATTGCCCGTATTACCCGAGCCGCGGGGTGGTAACGGAGCGCCTCAAGCGGCTGGCGGTGCGGCGATGGTCTGGGACAGTATCCAATCCCGGAAGGCTATAATCTTGGGGTTTTCCGCCGTTTCCTCCGGATAGGTGAGGTAATAGGCGAAATTTACCGGCAACGCGACATCGAAGAGGCGGACCAGACGTCCTGCCTTAAGGTCGTCGCTCGTCAGGGAATTGCTGCCCAGCGCCACGCCCTGACCGCCTATGGCCATTTGCAAGGCGACGCTGCTGTGGCTGAAACGCAGCCCGCGAGTGTGGTCGATCCCCCGGGCGCCGGTCGCCCGGAGCCACATTTCCCAGTCGAGCGTCTCGCTGCCTCCGCCCGGTGTCCACTCGACATGCAGAAGGGTATATGATGCCAGATCCGCCGGGGTTGCGAGCGGTAGCCCACTGTCCAGGAGGTCGGGGCTGCAGACCGGATAAATCTCCTCGTCGAACAGGCGAATGGAGTCGCACCCAGGGTGGACGCCGCGCCCGAAACGGATTCCCACATCGACGCCGTCGCGCGCAAAATCGGCCAGCCTGTCCGTGGTCTGCAGCCGGACGTCGATGTCGGGGCAAACCTTCTTGAAATCGCCGAGCCGCCGTACAAGCCATGTCGTGGCGAAGGTCGGGCCGACGCTGATGGTCAGGAACCGGTCGGCATGGTCGCCGCGCAGGCGCCGGGCGGCTTCGGTAATCTGATCGAAACCGGCGCGCAGGCCCGGCAAGGCGGTCCCGGCGGCCTCGCTCAATCGGAATTCCCCCTTGACCCGCGTCAGCAGCGCCACGCCGAGGTCGGCTTCCAGCGCCTTGACTTGATGGCTGATCGCCGCCGGGGTCACGTTGAGCTCCCGCGCCGCGTTGGTGAGGCTGCGATGTCGGGCGGCAGCCTCGAAGGCGCGCAGGGCGTTGAGTGACGGCAGGCGCTGAGTCATGATTTCATCTTTTAGTTTTTCTAAAACACTAAGATGCAAAAACTCGTTATGTGTCAATATTTTTCCGAGTTATATTGAGCTTGCATAAAACAATCTCTCGGCTTTTGGAGTACCGAAATGACCCGTACGCTGACGCAGTTCTTCGATCCGATGACCTATTTTGGAGCCAGCAGCCACAACCTGGTGAAGGGCGTGGTTCGTGCGGTTCGGCGCCGCCTGGCCCGGGCCGGCGGTACTGCCGACCGGGATTCCAAGGAATTCTTAATCAAGCAGGACCTCGCGCATTTAGACCGCAATCAGCTCCGGGACATCGGCCTCGACCGGGACGCGGTTTGACTGCCCGGGCAGTGTCTTGCGCCATATGAAGGGATAGCGCGGGCGGGAAAACCCGTTACGCCGGCGGCGGGTCTGCCTGGGCTTCGGCCCAGTCGGGGGTGAAGGCGAGGGTCCGCGCGCCGCCGGGAATGTTCGGGTTGAACAGGCTGTTGTGCCAGAAGGTCGCCTGCCAGGCGGGATCGGCCTCGGCCAGCAGATCCACCCGGCAGGGAATCGCGTATTTTTGCGAATACTGGTTGAAATGAAGCACGCAATTGCCGGCCTCGATCAGCCTGTCGGCGACGGTGGAGTTGGGCCCGAACAGGGCCGTCATGACGTCTGAAAATTCCTCCGGATACTGGAAATAAGCAGCCGACAGCTCCTTGACCGCACCTTCCAGCCGTTCTTTCGGATCATGGGTCCTGCGCACCATATGGCGGAATTTCGCGGTGGCGTCCGCCGGGTCCTTCTGGCTGACCAGTATCACGATTTCGACCCGGGCCGACCCCTTGTCAGCAAATTCTATCGACGGGCACATGCCCGGTGAGGGCCGACCGCCATCCTTGCGCATGGCGTGCTGGCGGATACGGCATTGCCAGCCGAGAAAATGGCGCATCAGCGCTTCCTGGGCGCTGTTCAGGCGAATGACATTTTCTCCATCTTCGGCAGCCGGCATGACACTTTGCCCTTGTGCGCTTGAAGTCCCGTGAAAGGCACTTTATCAGGGAACATCGTAGGCTCTAAGCCGTCTTTGGGCAAGCCATGACAAGAGAAGGAGCCCGGCAAAAATGGATCCGGCATTATGGGGCGCGGTAACCGCGACAACCTGGGGCACGGCGGACTTTATTGCACGCTACACCGGCCGCGCCATGGGTGTGACGGCGGCCCTTGCCGGCATGCTGCTTATAAGCGGCCTGGGTCTCACCCTGCTGGCTTGGGACGACCTCGCCGCGCTGACCTGGCACCCGCAAGGCGGGTCGTTGGCGATTGCCGGCGGGGTCGGCATCACTTTCGCGACCTTGCTGCTCTATTGGGGGTTGGCGCGCGGGCCGGTCACCGTGGTTGCGCCTATCAGTTCCTGCTATCCGGCTTTCGCCATGCTGATCGCGGTAGCGCGCGGCGGACGCCCCGGCACGGGTGAGTTGCTGGCGATCGCGATCGTGCTGGTGGGCGTGGTTGTCGTCGCCCGATTCGCGGTGGAGGATGGCGGCGAACGCAGTTATAGCCACGACCATGTGCGAAAATCGGTCTGGATCGGACTGGCCGCCGCCGCCGGCTTCGCGGTCGCGGTGTTGACGGCGCAGGAGGCGGCGACCTTTTACGGCGAGTTGCCGACCCTATGGATCGGGCGCTGGGCCGGGCTGGCCTGTCTGCTGTTGTTGCTGGCGGGTCGACGCCAGCGCCCGCATATTCCAGTTCGCTGGTGGCCTTTTCTGGCCCTGCAGGGATTACTGGACAGCGTTGCTTATCTTGCACTTTTCACGGCCGCCGTGCTGCCCGGCGCCGAGATGGCGGTGGTTGTCTCGTCTGGGTTCAGCGCGGTGACGGTGCTGCTGGCCCGCTTTATCCTGCGCGAGGCGATGAGCCGGGCCCAATGGGCCGGCATTGGCGCCATTATCGGCGGCGTTGCACTGTTGTCATATTACGCCTGATGGGCCGGGAGGCGACTGAAAACGCGGGTTCGAGCCCATGCGCCAGTGTTTTCCGCGGGTTTCCGGATGCTGCTCCAGGTATCAGGCGCCCGCGATTGTCATGCCTTCGACGCGGATGGTCGGGGCGTTGACGCCGTATCGAAATTCCAGGTCGCTGGCCGGAGTCAGGTTCATGAACATGTCTTTCAGATTTCCGGCGATGGTGATCTCGCTGACCGGATAGGTCACTTCGCCGTTTTCGATCCAGAACCCGGCGGCGCCCCGACTGTAATCGCCGGTCACCATGTTTACGCCCATGCCGATCAGTTCGACGACATAGAAACCATCCTTGATGTCGTCGATCAAGTTCGCCGCCGTCATCTTGCCGGGCTGCATGTAAAGATTGGTCGCCGAGGGGCTTGGCGGCGAGGATGTCCCGCGCGAGGCGCGCCCGGTCGTGGACAGGCCCAATTGGCGCGCCGACCGCAGATCGAGAATCCAGTTTCTGAGCCTGCCATCCTCGACCAGCTTCATTTCCGGATTGGCCATGCCCTCGGCGTCGAACGGCTTGGATCGTAGCCCGCGCGGGCGTTGCGGATCGTCGACAATGGTGACGCCGTCGGCGAACACCTGCTCGGCCATGCGGTCCTTCAGGAAACTGGTGCCGCGGGCGACCGAGTTTCCGTTTACCGCCGAGGCGAAATGATTGACAAGCGAACTGGCGACGCGCGGATCATAGACGATGGGAACCCTGGTGGTCTCCACCTTTCTGGCGCCCAGCCTGCTGGTCGCGCGCACGCCGGCGCTGACCCCGATATCCTCGGGCTCGTCCAGGTCAATCAGATGGACCGTCGTGCAAAAATCATAGTCGCGTTCCATTTCGGTATCCCGACCGGCCAGTACGGCCGCGCCGATCGAATGGCGAGAGGTTGTGTAGCTGCCTGCGAAGCCGTTGGATGCGAGGATCGATATCTCGCTAAGGCTCCAGCTTGCTTCCGCGCCCTCGGAATTGGTCACGCCGGGCACCGAGCGGGCGGCGTCCTCGCATTGTTTTGCGCGGGCGCCAAGCTGGGCCGTGCTGGGCTCGGTATCGTCGCAGATATCGGGGTCGATCAGCGGCCCGAGAAATACGTCATTCTCGCCGGCCAGTCCGCAATAGGGATCCTCCGGCACCGACTTCGCCATCGCCAGCGCGCGCTCGACCAACTCGTCCAGTCTTTCGGAAGTCCAGTCGCTGGAACTGACGATTGCCTGCCGCTTGCCGACGAAAACCCTGAGGCCCAGGTCGTTGCCCTCCGCGCGTTCCATCTTTTCGCGCTTGCCCATGCGCTGTCCGACCGAAACGGCAATCCCGTTCGCCAGCACGGCATCCGCCTCGTCCGCACCGCGATTGCGCGCGCGCGCGACGAGGTCGTCCAGCAAATTGAGGGCGTCGTCGGTTTCCGTCAGTTTGGGCTGCGGCGGCTCACGCTTTGCCATGAAGCTCGGTCTCCCCGTTTTATATTCCCACCCCGGCATATGCTGGCGCTGGCTTCTGCCTGTATAGCGGCGGATTACAGCATATGCCAGCGGCGCCTTTACCGCTTTATCGGTGCGATCACGAAACTTTGCATTTGAAAAATTTATAATTTAAAGTCTAATCATATTCCATCATATGGATATGAACGATAGTTCAACAGCTTACAAATAATCCTGGGAGGAAAAACCAATGAAAAACGGTCTTTTGGCGGTAGCGCTCGCAATTGCCAGTCTTGTCGTTACCGCCGTCGCACAGCCCGCGATGGCGGAGGGCAAGATGCATTATCTTGCGATCCATGTTGACGAAAACGATCCGGTGAAAATGAACATAGCCCTCAACAATGCGAAGAATGTGACAAAGTATTATCGCGATAAAGGCGAGGATGTGAAGGTTGAGATTGTCGCGCATGGGCCGGGGTTGCACATGTTCCGTGAAGACACGTCGCCGGTGAAGACGCGCATCGCCGCCATGGCGCTGGAGCAGGACAATCTGGCGTTTTCCGCCTGCGGCAACACAATGAGGGGCATGAAGAAAAAAGAAGGCAAGGATGTCCCGCTGATTTCCGAGGCCACCCAGGTGACGTCCGGTGTCGTGCGGCTGATGGAGTTGCAGGAGGAAGGCTGGACCTACGTGCGGCCGTAGATCGCGCGAAAATTATCAGTTCAGGAATTCGGCGGGGCTTGTCCCGCCGTTTTCATTTCCAGATCGGCTTGCCGCTTCCCGGCAGGCCAAGCTC
>CBFDDT010000009.1:0-49828 GCA_965603635.1 uncultured bacterium
GCCGTTTGCGTGGGTTCCGCCGTTTGCGTGGGTTCCGGCGCGGGCGTTGGTTCCGCCGTTTGCGTGGGTTCCGGCGCGGGCGTGGGCGCTGGTTGCGGCTCCGGTGTGGGCGTGACGGTCACCGGAGTCGTCGCAACGACCGGCTGATCGGGCTCGTCTTCCCCCAACAGCCAGAAATTCAGGCCAAGCGCGATCAACACGAACACGATGCCTGCAATGCCTATGACGATTGTACGGTTCACTGTCCCCCGTTCCGCTCCTCGCGGCCTTTGCCTTCACGACTCTAATACGCCAGAAGGGCGGGCGCAACGATCACCGCGACCAATGCTGCATATATCGCGAACCGGTTATCCCGGCGGTCGGGCGATCTTGCGCTCCACGGCAGGCACAAACATAAGGAAAACCGCCACTGCGCGCCGATCCGCGGGAGTCAACTTGCCGGTGGTGCGCTCGATAACTTCCGCCATGGCGCCGCCCGCGAAATCGCCATCGGGATCCATGCCGATTTCCAGATAGTCTTCAATCTCGGCCATCGTCCAGCCTCCGAGTCCCGTGGCCCGGTCCGGGGTGATATTGGGGACCGGCGCGCCCTCGGCGCCGTCGGCGTTGCCGGCCAGGAACAATTCCGCATCCATGGCGCCCAGCCCGCCGCGCGGCGTATGGCATTCGCCGCAATGGCCCAGCACGCGCACCAGATAGGCGCCGCGTTCCCAGGTTTCCCGATCCGCCTCACCCACCGCCGCCGGTGGATCGCCGGCCTCGAACTCGCCGGGCGCGAAATAAAGCGCCCGCCAGACGCCGGTCAGCCAGCGCCAGCCGTAGGGGAAGTTCAGGTCATGATCGCCGTTGGCGGTGTCTTTAGGTTCGACCGTTTGCAGCCAGGCCCACAAATCGGCGATGTCCCCGTCGGTCATCCGCGAAAACGATGCGTAAGGGAATGCCGGATAATAAGGGTCGCCATCGGGTGAGGCGCCCTCGCGCAGGGCGCGGGTGAAATCGGCCAGCGTCCAGCCGCCGATTCCATGATCCGGGTCGGGCGTGATATTGGGCCCCAGAAAATCGCCGAAGGGAGTTTTCAGGCGCCGCCCGCCGGCCAGCGGCGCGCCCTTCCCCTTCACATCCGTATGGCAGCCGAAACAGCCCGCGGCGTGGGAAACATATTCGCCCCGGAGAATGGCGGCCTCGTCAGACACCTCTTGCGCGGCGGCACCGGCAAGGGGCAGGAACAGCACCGCCATCAACAGACCCCGGCGAAACATTGGTATTATTTCTCAAGCTTGATCCGGTAGGGCTTGTGGCAAGCGCCGCAACCGTTCTTGCCAAGATTCTGGAAGGCCTCCTTGATGGCCGCCTGGTCACCGCCATCGGCCGCCGCCGCAAGGGCCTTGCTCTCGGCTTCAAGTTTGGCGGCCGCTTTTTCGAAATTTTCCCAATCCAGCCAGATTTCCGGCTTGGCGCCGTTCTTCGGGTCCAGAACCTCATCCATGCCGGTGCCCTCGGGAAACAGCGAGGGGATCCTGGCCGCGATTTTGCCGATCTCACCAGCGCGCCTGGCCACGTCTTCCGCCGATCCGTCGCCTTGCATGGCAAAGTTCTTGATCGCCTTCATATGGCCACCCAGCTGCTTCATGGTTTCCTGGCGCAGCTTGACCGTCTCAGCTGGCGTACCGGCCAGCCCCGGCAGGGCCAGCATGCCGGCCACCGTGATCGCGAGGATGGCCGCGAGGAATTTTTGCGAAAACGAAAACCCTATATTCATGATCTCTCCCTGATAATATCGCTGTTGGGACGTGACTTCGAGAATACACTCAATATCCCAACGATATTCCGCTGGCCTGTCAATTTAATTTGATCGGCGGGCCGTGGCGCCAAGCGGGTTGCCGCACGAAGTTTTCAATTGCAAGATGACGGACAGAGGAAAAGAATGACATCCATGGCGAATATCAAATCCCTTTGCGTTTACTGCGGCTCGTCCGACCGTGGCAGTCCCACCCATCACGACGCCGCCCTGCGGCTGGGCGGGGTCATGGCAAAGGCGGGCATCCGGCTGGTCTATGGCGGCGGGCGTATTGGCATGATGGGCCGCATCGCCGACGCCGTGATGGAACGCGGCGGCGAGGTGATCGGCATCATCCCGCAATTTCTGGAACAGGTGGAGGTTGGCCATTCCGGCGTCACCCAGCTGATCGTTACCGACAACATGCATGACCGCAAGCAGAAGATGGCCGAAATGTCGGACGCTTTCCTGATCATGCCGGGCGGGCTGGGCACGCTGGAGGAAACCTTTGAGATTCTGACCTGGAAACAACTGGGCCTGCATCAAAAACCGATCATCATCGCCGATATTGACGGCTACTGGCATCACCTGACCGAACTGATCGACCATATGATCGCCGAGAGCTACGCCAAGGAAGAAAACCGCGCCCTGTTCCAGGTAATCGACAGCATCGACGAACTGCTGCCGGCGCTGTCGGCCATGCCGGCGTTCGATTCCGATGTCGAGGCAAAGTGGCTATAGTAAAGCAGAAACAATACCGGCCAGGAGGCCATGTCCTTGGAAAATGAGGCGGAATATACCGACGAGTTCGTATCCTTCCTTGAGGTGATCTGGGGCGAGGGTTATCTCTCGCCCGGCGGGCCGGAAGAAGTGGGCCGCATTCTCGACGGGCTGGATCTCTCCGGCATGCATGTGCTGGATATCGGCTGCGGCACCGGCGGTGTCGCCCTCTCGCTGGCCGTCGATTACGGCGCGGCGAAGGTTGTCGGCGTCGATGTGGAGAAGCCGGTCCTGGCCACCGCCAACCGTCGCGCCGAGGCGCGGGGACTGACGGAGCGCGTTGAATTCGTCAAGGTAGAACCCGGCCCCCTGCCCTTTGGCGACGGCGAATTCGACCTGATTTTCAGCAAGGACGCGATGATCCACATCCCCGATAAGGAAGCCCTGTTCGCCGACGTAATGCGCATGCTGAAGCCCGGCGGCTGGTTCGCGGCCAGCGACTGGCTGAGCAGCCACGACGGCGAACCCAGCCCGGTGATGAAACGCTATATGGAGGCCGAGGGGCTGAACTTCCGCATGGGATCGCCCGAACGCTACCGAGAGGCGCTGGCCGCGGCGGGATTCATCGACATCGCCGTCGTAAACCGCAACGAATGGTACTGCGAGGTGGCGCGCCGGGAACTGGCCGAGCTGGAAGGACCGCTCTACGAGAAGGCCGTCGCCGCGGCCGGCAAGGAAGAGGCCGACCGCAACATCGAAACCTGGCGCGCCATGGTCCCGGCCCTGGAAATCGGCGAACTATGTCCCCACCACCTTCGCGGCGCCAAGCCGGAGTAAAACCGGAATTTCACGGGTTCGAGCCCATGCGCCAGGGTTTTCCGCGGGTTTCAGGACATGCCAAGGCCTTAACAAAGCGTGGCAAGGCCATGTGACGCTCGCCCCGCTCACAGATATATTGCACTGCGGTAATTCTTTGCTATTGTGCGCGCGGTCGCGCGGGCGGCGGTGAAATCAGGGCATTTTCGAGGAGTTTTTTATGAGCAAGATCAAGGTCGCGACCCCGGTTGTTGAAATTGACGGCGACGAGATGACGCGGATCATCTGGGCCTTTATCAAGGACAAGCTGATCCTGCCCTATCTCGACATCGATTTGAAATATTATGACCTTTCCGTCCAGAAACGCGACGAGACAGACGACCAGATCACCATCGATTCCGCCAACGCGATCAAACAGTATGGGGTCGGCGTCAAATGCGCGACCATCACGCCCGACCAGGGCCGGGTCGAGGAATTCGACCTGAAACAGATGTGGCGCTCGCCCAACGGCACGATCCGCAACATCCTGGGCGGTACCGTGTTCCGCAAGCCGATCATCTGCAAAAACGTGCCCCGCCTGGTGCCGGGCTGGACCGAGCCGGTGGTAATCGGCCGACACGCCTTCGGCGACCAGTATCGCGCCACCGATTTCATCGTGCCCGGCAAGGGCAAGCTGACCATGACCTTCCAGCCGGAAGACGGCGGCGAACCGATCACCCGCGAGGTTTTCGACTTCCCCGGCGCCGGCATCGCCTTGTCGATGTACAATCTGGACGATTCCATCCGCGGCTTCGCGCGGGCCTGTTTCAATTACGGGCTGGATTTAGGATGGCCGGTGTACCTGTCGACCAAGGACACCATCCTGAAAGTCTATGACGGGCGCTTCAAGGACATCTTCCAGGAGACTTTCGACGCCGAGTTCAAGGATCGGTTCGAGGCCAAAAACATCACCTACGAGCATCGCCTGATCGACGACATGGTTGCCTGCGCCATGAAATGGTCCGGCGGTTATGTCTGGGCCTGCAAGAATTACGACGGCGACGTTCAATCCGACACGCTGGCACAGGGTTTCGGCAGCCTCGGCCTGATGACCTCCGTGCTGATGACGCCGGACGGCAAGACGATCGAGGCCGAGGCGGCGCACGGCACGGTGACCCGCCATTACCGCCTGCACCAGCAGGGCAAGGAAACCTCTACCAACCCGATCGCCTCGATCTTCGCCTGGACGCGCGGGCTGTATTACCGCGGCACGTTCGACGGCACGCCCGAGGTGGTAAAATTCGCCGAGACGCTGGAGCGGGTCTGCATCGAAACCGTGGAGTCCGGCTTCATGACCAAGGATCTGGCGATCCTGATCGGCGCCGACCAGAAGTGGCTGACCACCACCCAGTTCCTCGACAAGATCGATGAGAATTTGAAGTCCGCGATGGGGTGAGACCGGCCTGACGGCCTAATTCTGAAGGGTGCGGGCGAATTCGGCGGCCATTTCGAGGCGGATGTTCTGTTCCTCGAGGCGTTGGTTTATCTGCTCTTCCAGGTTCATCTGAAAATCGGCCATCGCTTCCAGCGCACCACCCGCGTCTTCATTACCGGCGTTAACCGCGCGAAGATAGTCCAGCAATCCGCGCTCGGATTCCAGGATCGCACGCTCGATGACGAAGGCCCGTTCATAAGCCTTGACGAGTTCACCGATGAACTCGGCGCCGAGGCGGTCGGCATCGGTTTTCGCAAATTGTCCTTCCAGGTCAGCCAGCATTTGCCGGGCGGCCTTTTCTCCCTCGGCGATGCCTCGTCCCGCCTCGCGCAGACTGGTTTCGACGCCCAATGCGTAGACACCGGCGTCGAACTCGTCGCCGCGAAAGACAGTTTCAATAACATGCAAGGCAACGACCATGGCTTCGTTTCCGCCGATGATGGCCTTGACGAGTCCCCGTTGGGGATGACCCGGCGCTATCGCCACCAGAGATCCCTCAAGCGACACGTTTTCCGACAGGATCATCTCGCCCGCCAGCGCCATCGAATCCGCCGAGGCGATGTCGTATGCGTTGTCGTCGCCGGTCAAGGCGGCGTTACGTAACCGCTGCAACACGTCCAATTGCCGGACCAATTGGTCGCCCAGCCCGACCACCATATTCGCGAACCCCATCAGGCTGCGCTCATGTTCCGGACTGCCGATCGATGGCGGCGAGGGCGCGCGGGGGTAACGGGCGCGAAAATCGGTGACAGCCGCGCTCATGTTATTGAGAAACGGGTCCAGGGCAGATGTAAACTCGGCCTGTTCAATTTCACCGGCATAAAAGGAGTCGATATATTCCTCGGCGCCATCCATGTCGAAACTAAGCGCCATGCCCTCCTCGTAAACTGCCTGCATGCGTTGCGCGAAATTGACGGCGCGCTCCAGGTCCTCTGGCGCCAACTTGCGCGCGTTGGCCGGCGCGGCGGCAAACAAAATCAGAAAAAGAATAGCTGTCAGTCGGTACATGACGATAACTCCCTTGCGCCCGCGAGTTTGCCCCTTGAAATAGCGGGCAATTTCACCCGATCATACTGAACCGGACCGGTTCAGTATGATCGGATATTGCCCTAGTGGTCTTTATTTCCAGTTAATGGGTGGCCTCTTCAATCGGGGCGGGCGGCGGCGCGGCCTCTTTGGACCGGGCGGGCGGCGGCGGGTTGGGATCGGGCTGGCAGGTATAGGCGACCCGCATGGCTTTAAATAGCGGGCAATCGTTGAGGAAAAACGTTCGTTTCCACTGTATTGGCCGGTCCACCGGCGCGCCGGCGTCGGCGCAGGCCTCCACCGCCAAGGGCAGGGTTTCGGTTTCCAGGTCCGTCACGCCCGGCGGGTAGCAGACAGACACCACCACGGGCCCATCCTCTGGTGTGGTGAGCGGGTTGGAGGTCAGCGCCGGGTTCGGGCACCCGCTCAACAGGAACAACGCCCCAACCAGAAGGGCGCCCGCCAAACGCTGTTTATACCGCGGCTTCAGGGCGCCTGCTCCGCTATTTCAGCCAGGGTGGCCTGTATGGCGTCGATCGCGGCCTGGGCTTTTGAGCCGTCGGGACCACCGGCCTGGGCCATATCGGGCCGCCCGCCGCCGCCCTTTCCGCCCAGCGCCTCCGAACCGGCGCGCACCAGGTCCACGGCGCTGATCCGGCCGGTCAGATCGTCAGTGACGCCGACCACCAGCGAGGCCTTGCCATCAGAAACGGCAACAACGGCCGCGACTCCAGACCCCAGTTGCTGCTTGAATGCATCGGCCATGGGCTTGAGTTCCTTGGCGGGCACGTCCCCGACCGTGCGTCCGATGAATTTTACCCCGCCTACCTCGGTTGCATCCGGCGCCGCGCCCGCGCCGCCGCCGGTCGCCAGCTTCCGGCGGGTGTCTGACAGTTCACGCTCCAGCTTGCGGCGTTCTTCCAGCAGCGCGGCGACCCGAACGGGCACGTCCGGCACGCTGCTTTTCAAGGCACTCGCTGCTTCGTCCAGCATGGCGGCATGGCGCATGACATGATCAAGCGCGGCCTGGCCGGTAACCGCCTCGACACGGCGCACGCCGGCCGCCACCGCTGTTTCGCCGGTAATGACGAACAGGCCGATATCGCCGGTGCGCTCCACATGGGTGCCGCCGCAAAGTTCGGTGGAGAACCATTCGCCCGGTTCATTGCCCGCGCCCATGGATACGACTCGCACCTCCTCACCATACTTCTCGCCGAACAGGGCCAGTGCTCCGGCCTCGATTGCGGCGTCGGGAGTCATCAGGCGCGTTATGGCCTCGCGGTTGGCGCGGATCTGCCCGTTGACATCGGCCTGGACGTCACGCAATTCATCGGCCGTTACCGGCTTGGGATGGGAGAAATCAAACCGCAAATGGTCGGGCGAGACCAGCGAACCCTTTTGTGCCACGTGATCGCCGAGATGGTGGCGAAGGGATTCGTGTAGCAGATGGGTGACCGAGTGGTTGGCGCGCAGTTGGGAACGGCCGTCGTGATCAACCCGCATTTCCACGGTGTCGCCCGTCTTCAGGCTTCCTTCCACGACCGTGCCCATATGGACATGCATGTCGCCCAGTTTTTTCTGGGTATCATTGATTTCAACACGGGCGCCGCCAGCAGAAATCATCATCCCGGCGTCACCCATCTGGCCACCGGACTCGCCGTAGAAGGGTGTCTGGTTAACAATGACCGCGACCGTATCGCCGGGATTTGCCTGTTCCACCAGTAGGCCGTCCGTCAGAATGGCGCCGACAACGCCTTCGGCCTGTTCGGTGCTGTAACCAAGGAATTCCGTTGCGCCCTGCTTTTCGCGCAAATCAAACCAAACGGCCTCGGTAGCCGCCTCGCCGGAACTGAACCGGGCCTTGCGTGACTCGGCGCGCCGGCGCTCCATCGCTGCTTCAAACCCTTCCACGTCAACGGGGCGCCCCTCCGCCCGCAACGCATCCTGCGTAAGATCGATCGGAAAACCGAAGGTATCATACAAGGTGAACGCAATCTCGCCGGGCAGGGCCTCGCCATCGCCGAGTTTGGCGGTCTCGGTCTCGAGAATGCGCAAACCCCGGCCGAGTGTTTTTTTGAAATTGGATTCTTCCAGCTTCATGGTTTCGGCAATCAACGCCTCGGCGCGTTGCAGTTCGGTAAAATGCCCGCCCATCTGGGCAACCAGCGCCGGCACCAACCGCCACATCACCGGATCGCCGGCGCCGAGCATTTCCGCATGCCGCATGGCGCGGCGCAAGATGCGGCGCAAAACATAGCCCCGACCTTCGTTTGACGGTGTAACCCCGTCGGCAATGAGAAAGGCGCCGGCACGCAGATGATCGGCGATGACGCGGTGGCTGATCTTGCCGGGACCATCGGGCTCCGTGCCGGTCGCCTCGGCGGAGGCTTCGATAAGGCTACGCATCAGGTCAATGTCGTAATTATCGTGATGGCCCTGCAAAAGCGCCGCGATACGTTCCAGCCCCATGCCTGTGTCAATCGAGGGCTTGGGCAGATCGACGCGTTCTTCCTTCGTCACCTGTTCGTACTGCATGAAGACCAGGTTCCATATTTCTATGAACCGGTCGCCGTCTTCATCCGGGCTGCCGGGCGGGCCACCGGGAATATCCGGGCCGTGATCGTAGAATATCTCGGAACAGGGGCCGCAGGGGCCGGTATCGCCCATGGCCCAGAAATTATCGGAGGTCGGAATACGAATTATCCGCGAGTCCGGCAAACCGGCGATCTTCTTCCACAAATCGAAGGCTTGATCGTCCTCGGAATAGACGGTGACCAGCAGTTTCTCCGCATTGAGCCCGTATTCCCGGGTCATTAAATTCCAGGCCAGTTCGATCGCGCGGTCCTTGAAATAATCGCCGAAAGAGAAATTTCCCAGCATTTCGAAAAAGGTATGGTGGCGCGCCGTGCGGCCGACATTTTCCAGATCGTTATGCTTGCCGCCGGCGCGCACGCATTTCTGGGCCGTGACCGCGCGTTTGTAATCGCGCTTTTCGGCGCCGGTAAAGACATTCTTGAACTGAACCATGCCCGCGTTGGTGAACATCAACGTCGGATCGTTACGCGGCACGAGCGGCGAGGAATCCACGACCTGATGATCGTGGCGGCGGAAATATTCAAGGAACTCCTTGCGAATATCGTTAGCGCTCTGCATGACCTGTTTCTGCCGGAAATTGTTGGGGCGTGTCCGTGATTGGAGCCCCCGCTTTTACCCCAGGCGCCCCGTGCCTGTCGAGAGTTGCCGCGCCCACGAGACACAAGAAAACCCGCGCCGTTCATACGGCGCGGGTCATTCACGTCGGCCTACCGTGGATCAGGTCTTGTCGCTGGCATCCTTGGCGGCCGGAAGCGCGAGGTCTTCTTGCTCAACGGCCGGCTCGCTAGCGCTCTCGCCCTTGCCTTTGTCCTCGCCATCACCGCCCTCTTTATCCGCGGTCGCGGCATCCAGCATGACCTGAGACAGCAAGCCGGCATTCTCGCGAACCCGGCGTTCGATATCCACGGCCATTTCAGGATTTTCCTTAAGGAATGTCTTGGCGTTTTCGCGGCCCTGGCCGATGCGCTGGCCATCGCAGGAAAACCAGGCGCCAGCCTTCTCGACAATACCGGCATTAACGCCCAGGTCCAGCAATTCGCCCGCCTTGGAAACACCCTCGCCATACATGATGTCGAATTCAACCATCTTGAAGGGCGGCGCCACCTTGTTCTTGACCACCTTGACCCTGGTCTGGTTGCCGACCACCTCGTCCTTATCCTTGATGGCGCCGATGCGGCGGATATCGAGCCGCACGCTGGCATAAAATTTCAGGGCGTTGCCGCCGGTCGTGGTTTCCGGACTGCCGAACATCACGCCGATCTTCATGCGAATCTGATTGATGAAGATCACCATGGTGCGCGACCGCGAGATCGAGCCCGTCAGCTTGCGCAGCGCCTGACTCATCAGTCGGGCATGCAGGCCGACATGGCTGTCCCCCATCTCGCCTTCCAGCTCGGCGCGCGGCACCAGGGCCGCCACAGAATCGACCACCAGCACATCGACCGCGCCGGAGCGCACCAGCGTATCGACAATTTCCAGCGCCTGCTCGCCGGCGTCGGGCTGCGAGATCAGAAGATCGTCCAGCTCCACGCCCAGCTTGCGGGCATAGCTCGGGTCCAGCGCATGCTCGGCGTCGACGAATGCGCAGGTGCCACCCTGCTTCTGGGCCTCGGCGATAACATGCAGGGCCAGGGTCGTCTTGCCCGAGCTTTCAGGGCCGTAAATTTCAATGACGCGGCCACGCGGCAAGCCACCGATACCCAGCGCGATATCGAGCCCCAGCGACCCGGTCGAAACCGTTTCGATATCCACCGCCTGCTCCTGCTGGCCGAGGCGCATGATCGAGCCCTTGCCGAAGGAGCGCTCGATTTGCCCGAGCGCGGCATCCAGTGCCTTCTGTTTATCCATCGTATCCTTGTCCACCAGGCGCAATGCAGTCTGCGACATCTTTCAGCCTCCGTTATTTCACAGCGTTTTCAGCGACGCAATGGAAGGCAGTGTACGCGTTTTGTTCCGACGCGCAAGTTCTTTTTTTGTTCTTCTGACCCGGAGGAAAAATAAATGCCAGGGTAACAACAGAAAAGTTAGTTAAATCAAACCGGTATCAGGTATTATTTGACGTCGGAATCGTCTTGTCGGGCGTTCTTTTCTATAGCTTCCTTAACGGCGCCAGCGAGCTGTTTTAGACTGAAGGGTTTTGACAGAAAACGCAGCTTGTCGAGCGACTCGACTTCCTTGAGAACCGATTCTTCCGTATAGCCGGAGATGCAAATTACCGGCAGGTCGGGAAACAGTTTTCGGGCTGCTCGTATAACCTGAGCGCCATCGACGCGCGGCATGACCATGTCGGTCACCAAAAGGTCGTAGGGGCCGCCGTCAAGCAGTTCCAGCGCGCCCTCGCCGGTTTTCGCCTCGATCACCTTGTAACCCTTGTTGCGCAGCGCCCGGGCGCTGAACAGACGCACAGCATCTTCGTCCTCGACCAGCAACACCGTGCCTCCGCCGGTCAGGTCCGTCGCAATTTCGACTTGCGCGCCATCGGATACGGATGATGCCGCCGCATGCTGGCGCCCAAAAAAGATTTCGAACGTGGTTCCCTGGCCTTCGCCAGGACTGTCGACAAAAAGATAGCCGCCGGTCTGTTTGATGATGCCGTAAACGGTGGATAGCCCCAGTCCGGTGCCCGAGCCCACCTCTTTTGTAGTGAAGAACGGCTCGAAGATGCGGGCGAAATTTTCCTTCGGAATACCCATGCCCGAGTCACTGACCGATATCTGCACATATTCGCCGGCCGGCATGACTTCGCCATGGGCCTGGCGTGGCTGGGTGGTGTCGACATTCTTCGTCTCGATGGTCAGGGTCCCGCCGCCGTCCATGGCATCACGGGCATTGACGGCAAGATTGATGATAACCTGCTCCATCTGTCCCTGATCGCCCTTGACCAGCCCCAAATCGCGGCCATGCACCATGAGCAGTTCTGTTTTTTGGCCCAGCAGCCTGCGTAGCAGATTCGACAGTTCCGCAAGCACTTCAGTAACGTTCAGCAACCGCGGCTGCAGCGTCTGCTGGCGCGAGAACGCAAGCAACTGGCGTACCAGGGCGGCCGCGCGATTGGCGTTCTGTTTGATCTGCATAATGTCGGCGAAAGATTGATCGCCGGGCCGGTGACGCTGCAGCAACAGGTCGCAAAAACCGATCATCGCGGTCAGAACGTTGTTAAAGTCATGCGCGATACCGCCGGCAAGCTGGCCCACCGCCTGCATCTTCTGTGACTGCGCCAACTGGGTTTCCAGCGTTTTCTGCTCGGTATTATCGATGACCAGAAGCACCAGGCCGGCAGTGCGTTCGAGATCGTCCTGCAGCCGGCCGGCGAAAATTGACGTCACCACCTCGCTTGGCCCCTTGATTCGCACCTCCAGCGATTTGGCGGCCGATTGGCCCTCCAGAATTGACTGCAATTCCTTTGCGATGATCACCTTCTCGTCGTCGCGAACATAGTCGAGAATCGCCTTTCCGGTCGCCCCGGTATCGTCGATCAGTTGCTCGAAGGTCTGGTTGCAGTCGCCGATCTGCAGCCTCGGGTCGATCAGCGCAACACCGACGGGCATCTCCTGAAACAGCCTCTGGAAGCGCTGCGCCGAGCTTCCCGCGGGACCCACGGGCCGCGAAACACCATAGACCCGCGCACCATCCGGCCCATTCTCCAGCGCATTCGACACCTGCAAATCATGGATTCGCCCGCCGGCCCCATTGATACTGATTGCGCCGATACCAGGCCGCATCGGATCGTCGGAATCTTCTTGCACCAGGATATCCTTGATTCGCAGGCCCTCGCCGACAATCTCTTCCACGCCCCGACCGATCCACTCGGCCATGGTCGGGTTGACGTACAGAAAACGCCCGCCGGCATCCAGCGTGTAGAGGCCAGCCGCAGATTTTTCGCCATGCGCCGCTACCCGGTCGCGCCACAAAGGTCCCTCGCCGCCGTCACCGCCCAGCCGGTGGGCCCGCCATAATCGCCGCCCGTCGGCCACGCGGCTAACGGAAATCTCGTATGTGGCGCTCTCATCAATCGTTACGATTCGGCTGGCGGTCCCGGTCTCGGCGGCCAGCGCCACGACCGCATTCGCCGACTTTCCGCCCAGCAACTCTAGGGCCGACGGCGAGATTTCATCGTTTTCCTGCAGTGAGAGCAGCTCGCGCATGGTCTTGTTCGCGAAGGCGGCCTGTCCCGAGTCGGCTTCCAATAACAGCGCGTCCGATTCCCGGTCCAGAATCGCCACCAGATCATCCCGGCCGGCCGAAACGGCTTCAAGTCGCCCGTTCAGGAAGGCCCCGAACAGTCCGGCACCAATACCAATCCCGCCGACCGCCGCCGCCGTGGCCGATGACGCAATCCAGACCGCCGGCTCCCTCCACCCCAGAGCCAGCCCGCCCAACAGCAGAAGTGCAGCCGCGCCAAACGACAGGAACAAGGTCCAACCGGCAGCCTGCTTGATGGTCATTTTGTTGTCCGGCGTCCGCGGGTCCATTCTTTCCTGCATCTATATCACGGGAAAACGGGGCGTCGATTTAACGCGCGCGTAGTCTGCCACAGCCAGCCGAAATGGTGCAGCACGAATTTCACT
Organism: uncultured bacterium; assembly: GCA_965603635.1. GTDB lineage: Bacteria > Pseudomonadota > Alphaproteobacteria > UBA8366 > JADFVY01 > JADFVY01. The sequence goes on from CBFDDT010000009.1 coordinate 12,977, forward strand.
ACCGCCGATGAAAATAGATTGAGAGCAAAAGAGTGGATCGGAGGATTTCCCACTTGCGTGGAATCGCCCCCCGGTCCGCATCGCTTTAACTGCCGTTAAGCGATTTCGGGTTGGCCTTGTTGTCGTACAGCAACAGATTGCGCGGCCGGCCTGAAGCGTTCGGATCGTAATGGGTAAGGGGCGAATACGCACCCTGGAAGCCGTCCCCATCCTCTGTAATCAGCGGTATATTGCTATCCGGCGAGACCGCCACGTGGGAGCCCACCATGGCGGGCACGACCAGCACCTCGCCGGTCGGCGAAATGGTTTGCATCATGGCGCCCGACGTGGCGCCAGCCAGCATATTGCCAAAATCACCACCCTCTTCCTGAACGTCGAGGATAATTTTAGGGCCTTCCCGGAAATGCCGGATATAAGTGGTTTCGGGGACCACTAGATTAACGATCAGATCGCCACTGGCGCTGGACGCGCTTGGCGAACCGAAAGCAGGCTTTGGCAGGGCTGCATCCAGTTCACTGATATTCACGTCCGCGGCGCGATCGAACCGCATCGACACCGCCCGCCCGTCACGGGCCACGGAATAATCCACATTTTCCGGCCAGTCGAAAACCAGCCGCGTGAAACCGGGATGACGCCCTACATCTACTCGCAATCCGCCACCAGCGGAGGCTGTAGTGGTGCGCACCGGGGCCAAGGCCGCCGTACCGCGACGCAAATCGACCACCACGGAAGCGCCTGTCGCGAAACTGTCGACCTCAAAATTTCCGGCCAGTCCGAATCTGGCCACCTTGCCCCCATCGCTAAGTTCCGCGCTGGTGACATAGTCGCCGAGATATTTCACGACTCGGTCGAGATCCCCTCGCATGGGCCGGGAGAATTCGACGAGCAGTTTGCCGCCCTCCACCCGCGCGCTATGCTGGACCGGTTTCGGCCAGTCGAAGATGATCCGACCATAGGTCGGTTTCGACCAGCCACGAGCCTGTACGCTATCCTGCGCATGGGCCGGAATGGCGACAAAGATGACGCCCAGCAAAACGATTAATCCCGAGCCAAGTTTTCTCACGATATTTTCTCCGTAATCATGGAGGCGGCAAACGAAAATGCGCGGCAACGCCGCCCACCGGCCGAGGGCAGGGCCCTGGCGCCGGGAGCAAAAAGCCCGTTGGGTACATACGCTTCGTTCACCATCATGAATCCAACTCCATATCCGGGCCACCGTCCTCGTGGACAGCGTCAGAACGGGCCCAGGACGCTGGTCAATTTCGCCTTGAGAGTCGCCGCATTGAATGGCTTGACGATATAGTTGCTAACGCCGGCCTCCTTGGCCGCAACAACATTCTCGATCTTGCTCTCGGCTGTAATGATTATAAAAGGTACCGCGCGCAGCCTGTCGTCCGCCCGCACTTCCTTCAACAACTGAAGACCTGTCATCGGCTCCATGTTCCAGTCGGAAATCACTAGGTCGAATTCGCCCTCGCGCAGCTTGCCCAGGGCCTCGCTGCCATCGGTGGCTTCTTCAACGTTGGTGAACCCGAGCTGTTTAAGCAGGTTCCTGATAATCTTCAGCATGGTCCTGTAGTCATCAACTATCAGGATCGGCATATTGTAATCGACGGCCATCTTCACTCCACTCCTGCGATCCGCTCCGCCTCAAAACGGGGAACTCTCGAATCTTGGAACCTAAAAGAACACCCTACCGGTTAAATCCCGGTTAATTCCGATGCAATTCGATATCGATTAATGAAATTATTGCGATGTTGTCTATCCAGCGTCCGGACAAACAATCATACAGTAAACAGACAGATTAAGGGAAAGGCAACCGGCAGCGGGGCAAAATTACCAAAAATGAACAATAAACGAAGGTATGCAGCCGCAACCCTTTCATTTCTTTTTATCTGTCAATCGTCACGATGAGTACGCTCCATGCGTTCGTGACGTTCTTGAGCCTCCAGACTAAGTGTTGCAATCGGGCGCGCCTCGAGGCGCCGCAGCGAGATAGGTTCATTGGTTTCCTCGCAATAACCGTAATTACCTTCGTTGATCCGGAGCAAAGCTTCTTCGATTTTGGAGATAAGTTTGCGTTCGCGGTCGCGCGTCCGCAATTCGATCGCCCGATCGGTTTCCCTGGTCGCCCGGTCGGCGAGATCGGGTTCCGCGAGGTTTTCGTTCTGCAGGCTGCTGAGCGTTCCGTTCGATTCGTTAAGCAACTCAGCCCGCCAGTTCGACAGCTTTTGCCGAAAATATTCCAATTGCATAGGGTTCATGAACTCTTCGCCATCGCTGGGTTTATAGTCAGGAGGAAGAAGGGGTGTCATGCGGGGCTCCCTGGAAACATGCCGGATTTTGAGTGGGCGGAGTATATGTATCGAACGCCCGCACAGCAAGCGCAAAAAAACGTTTATTTTCAATTAATTACAACTTAGATCAGGGGCGAATGATGTTGACCTGCTCCCACAACGCCGTTGCCCGGGTTCACACCACGGGCTGGTCCAATCGTCGTGGCCCAATATAGGAAGTCAGGGCGGCATGGCCGTGACCGCGCGATTTGGCCTCGAACATCATTTTGTCGGCGCTCATCACCAGCGACGCCGCATTGGCCACGGGCCGGTCAATCACCGCGGCGCCCACACTGGCCGAAATAGAGACTATATCGCCGGCAACTGAAACAGGCTCGGCGATAAGACCGATGATATGGCGGGCCACCTTCAGGGCGTCTTCCGGCGCGCGGAGATTTTCCAGGATCACGCCGAATTCGTCTCCGCCAAGCCGGGCGGCGATGTCGCTGTTTCGCACGCCATCCCTTAATCTGCGGGCGACCTCGACGAGTACGCTGTCGCCGGCATCGTGGCCAAGCCGGTCATTGACCTGCTTGAAATTGTCCAGGTCAATATAAAGAACTCCCAGACAGCTATCCAGGCGGCCCAGGCGGGCATTGGCCAACTCCAGCGTATCGTGGAACATCAAGCGGTTGAACAGATTAGTCAGATAATCGTGGCGCGCCAGATGCAACAGTTCCAGGTTCCGGTTCGTAAGATCCGTCTTGAGGTCTACCCAAAGAGTAATATCGTGAAACAGATAAAGAGCAAGCTTGCGCCCCTCATGGGTAAAAGACGCGGACGATAAATCGTAAAATGTCGATTCGCCGCTTGCCCCCGGCATGCGATAGCAAACCGGGCCAGGCCGGCCACCGGCGGTGCCATCGTCTGTTCGGCGGGGTTCGATCAGGTCGGAAAGAACGCGGCCGACAAGCTCGGCCGCACAATGACCCAACAGTGCCGCCGCCGACCTGTTGACGTCCAGAACACTCAAGTCCCCGGCATCGACCAGCACGGCGGGTGCATCATGGTCGGGCACGCCGCTACCGGCGGCAGCGAATTTAAAACTTCCCGTGACGCCATTTTTACCGGCGCCCAGCTTGAAATTGGCCGATGCCTTGCTGGATTTATCGCGCAAACCGCCCTTTGCCCTTCCAACGATTCAATTTTCGTCTACAAGATGCGCCAAATTCTATCATTTACGAGAACCGCGGTAAACCGGTGCGTTGCGTAGCCTCAGGGGTCACCGGATAGTCTGGAATCGGCGCCGCACAGTGCTTTCCGACAAAGGGATTTAGCCATTTCTTAAGCGTTTTGCGCGATATTGACCTTCCGGACGCCACACACGCGATTAACCATGGCTGCCGGGCCGATTTATTAAACCTTTTTTGTCGAACCTCGTTGGGTTCAGGAATCATTTTTTTAAGAATACAGGCAGTCCATAATCATGACCTTAGAAGATCTGCCAGCACCGAACACCAAGCGCTGGGTCATTCGCAGGAAGGCCCAGGTTGTCGTGGCCGTCCGCTCGGGGATTATCAGCCTCAATGACGCCTGCAGCCGGTATAACCTGTCGATCGAGGAATTTCTCTCATGGCAGCGCCTGATCGACCGCCATGGCATCGGCGGCCTGCGCGCCACCCGAATCCAGCATTACCGCGAAGTCGGGGAAGCCCATTAGGCATTATACCAAAGCTCCCCGGATTGGGGGGCGCGCCGATGTTGTGGTTTCAATTAGCGAAAAAGAATGAGGCCGCCGGATAAATCCTGGCGGCCTCGATTTATTTTCCCGCTGATCCGGCCCTCAGCCGCGCTGAGCGCGAACGATGCGGATATGTTCGACTTGGCCACGGCCGCGGCCTTTACCAATCACCACGGGCACCCGGTCATAACCATCTCGGACATTCTCGCTATCTTCCAGGAAAGAACGCGCGGCTTCCATGGCTGTCTGGGTTTCCCCGATTTGCCGATTGATATCGGTGAGCGAAGCACGCAGCGTCTCCCGCCGCTCCTCCGCCGAGCCATTGTCGCCGTAACTGCCCGCGGGACCGGCGACGATCCGGTCGAGGGATGACTCCATATGATGTCTAAGATCGTTAAGATCTCTGAGCTTGCGGCGCTTCTCTTCAAGTTCAAACTGGCGCGCCTGGATTTCGTGTTCGCGAACAGTCATGCTATTGCAACCCCGGTAATTTCACGAAGGTCCCACAAACACTGCTGGGAAGAGGGAACAGCTGCAACCTCACGGAAAAAAACCGCCCGATCGGTATATAAAATCCGTTTTCCCATTGTGACTGCAATCCAACGTCAAAATTGTTTTTGAAAATTCAGCCAGCGTTTCACGTCAAAAATTCGACCTGGCACTCCGACCCCTAAAAATATATCCGCCCCGACAATGCCGGCCACGGGTTTGAAATATCGTCTAATTCTGCCTTGGATAATTTAATATCCGGTAAAAAAAGTTCGGATAAGCTTGATCTCTTAAGAAAGTCTTTACATATTTTAATCAAAATGGTTAACCGATGGTATTGAACCCCGCGCGGGAGAGGATAATAATGAGAGTTCTTCTTGTTGAAGATGATACGTCAGTCGCCAACAGCATCGTCGCGATGCTTCGTGCGGAGGGATTCGTCGTGGACACGACGGATTTAGGCGAAGACGGTTTGGAAATTGGAAAGATATACGATTACGACATAATTCTTCTGGACATTATGTTACCGGATATCGACGGCTATGAAGTGCTTCACAGGCTCCGGGCCGCCAAGGTCGATACGCCCATTCTAATACTTTCTGGCCTGACGGACATGCAGCACAAGGTCAAAGGTCTTGGTATCGGCGCCGATGACTATCTGACCAAGCCCTTCCACAAAAGCGAGCTTGTCGCACGCATCCAGGCCATTATCCGGCGTTCGAAAGGGCATTCCCAGTCAATTATTTCGGCAGGCCGCTTGTCGGTCAACCTGGATACGCGCACGGTCGAAATAGACGGCCAGCCTGTGCATCTTACCGGCAAGGAATACGCAATTCTGGAATTGCTGGCGCTGCGCAAGGGCACGACGCTGACCAAGGAAATGTTCCTGAACCACTTGTATGGCGGGATCGATGAGCCTGAATTGAAGATTATCGACGTCTTCGTATGCAAGCTGCGCAAAAAGCTGTCTTCGGCGACTGGCGGAGAAAACTATATCGAGACCGTGTGGGGTCGCGGCTATGTGCTGCGCGAACCGAACATAGCATCGATGGATGACGCGAATTCCGAAGAAGCTCCGGAAGACGAATTAACCAACTGAGACCGGGTGCCGCCGGGCACCCCCACAACAACACAAGGCCGACCATCAGCGATGGTCGGCCTTGTTGTTTACCGGTCAGCGGAGAGGCCAAAGCCGGTCCGCGCAGACGGGAGGAGAGCTTCAGTATCAGGCGTTGGAAGCGTAGTTTGCCCGAGCTTGGCCGTGGCCACCGCCTTGCACGCTGCTATACATCCCACGATGCTCGCTCACCGGCTGAAATTTCTCGGTCACACCCATAACAGTTTCCGCCCCACCCATGTAAAGTATGCCATCAGCCGGCATCTGCTTCCAGACATTGTCCAGCACACGGCCCTTGGTTGGCGGGTCGAGATAAATCAGCACGTTACGGCAAAACACAACATCGAACTGCCCCTTGCCGGTCGGTTCGTTCAGAAGGTTGAACTCCTGGTATTCGACCATGCTGCGGATCGACGGATCTATCTCCCACTTATCGCCAGCCTGCTGAAAATACTTCATCAGCATGGCGATGGGCAGGCCGCGCTGTACCTCGAACTGTGTGTAGAGGCCGGCCCTCGCCTTGTCGAGCATGGCGCGAGAAATGTCGGTCGCATAAATATCAATGCGCCAGTCATCCAGGATACTGCCCATGCCCTTGAGAATCATGGCAATGGAATAGGGTTCCTGGCCACTCGAGCAAGCAGCACTCCAGATTCGGATATGCCGCTTGTCCTTGCGGCTCTCCAGCAAGCGCGGCAGAACCACCTTCTCTAACTGTTCGAACGGGGTCTGATCCCGGAAGAACAAGGTTTCGTTGGTAGTCATGGCTTCCGTTATCTCTCTCAACAATTCTTCGTTTGGACCGCCGCGCACGGCGCTTGCCAACCCATCGATGTCGCTCATGCCCCACTTCCGCGAGACCGCCATCAGGCGGTTTTCAAGAAGGTAGGCCTTGTCGGGTGAAAGTGTCAGTCCCGACCTGCTCTTAACGATGCCGCACAGCAGTTCGAAGTCTTCGCTCCGAATCATGTTGCGCTCCGCATGATAAACTTACGTACATGCCCGCCAATCTGATCGATCGGCAACACCGCGCTACACAGCCCCCGGGTCGCCACCGCGCCCGGCATGCCCCAGACAATACTGGTTAACTCGTCCTGGGCGATTATCGTTCCGCCGGCATCCACAATGGCCTGGCTGCCTAGCATTCCGTCAGAGCCCATCCCCGTCAAAATAACGTTAAGGATACGACTACCGTACAATTCCACCACGCTTCTCAGCATGGGATCGACCGCCGGCCGACAAAAATTCACCGGCGGATCCTGATTTATCGCGATCACTTGCCTATCGTTGCGAACCTTGATCAGCATATGATAGTCGCCGGGCGCGATATAGACATGGCCACGCTCAAGCGGCTCACCGTCTTCGGCTTCCTTGCATGGCAAGCCCGACGCGCGACTGGCATGCTCCGCCAGAATTTTGGTGAAGGTCGGCGGCATATGCTGGGTAACAAGGATCGGCACTCCGGGGTTGGGTCCGATGTCTCGCAAAACCTGAAACAATGCCTGCGGACCGCCTGTTGAACTGCCGATCGTTAAAATTTCCGGGCGCGTCCTGCCGGCTGCCCTGAGCACAATTTCCTTGGGCTCCGCCTTCGTAAATATCCGGGCATCGTCCATTTCCTTCGTGCTGCGCTCGATAACGCGCACTTTTGGACGACTCGGGCGTACCGACGGGCGATACTGACGACCCGAAGGGCGGGAAGATGGCTTATAATCTGGACTTGGCGCGATTCGCCGTGGCGGCACCAGCGGCGATTTTGCAGGCTGGTCAGTATCGCGATTTGCATAACCCAGAGCGATGACCTTCTCGACCAGTTGGCGGTTGAACGCCTCCATCGAGCCCAACCCATGCGCGCTGGTCGGTTTGGTCAGATAGTCGGCCGCACCACGTTCAAGAGCCTTCAGCGAGATTTCAGCGTTCTTTTCAGTCAACGTCGAAGCGACGATAACCTGAATGTTCGGTCTTGCTTCCAACAACAAAGGCAATGCTGTCAGGCCATCCATTCGCGGCATTTCAATATCAAGAATAACTACGTCGACCGGGCTCCGGCGCAAGGCATTGACCGCCATCTGCCCATCACTGACGGACGAGACGACCTCTACATCCGGCTGTGTTTCGAGCAGCCGGGTCAATAGCCCACGGACAACAGAAGAATCGTCCACGATCATCACCCGCAAAGGCTGATTCGCTTCCGTATTGTCCTGTCCGGTCCCTGTCGACGTAACTATTGCCATTAAAGCAGGCCCACCTGGGAAAATTTGCTCTGTATGATTTCGCTGTCGAACGGTTTCATGATGTATTCGTCAGCGCCGGCCTTGATCGCTTCCTGGATATGCTCCAGGTCGTTCTTGGTCGTACAAAAAACCACCTTGGGCTTTTCCCCGCCGGGGAGTTGCCGCAAGGCATACAGAAATTCGATGCCGTCCATGACCGGCATATGCCAGTCCAGGAGAACAGCATCAGGCATCACTTGATTGCAGCAATCTATGGCGACCTGACCGTCTTCCGCCTCTACGACGTCAAACTCCAGTTCTTCCATAATCTTGCGGGCAACCATCCGAATAACCCGTGAATCATCGACCACGAGGCAGGATTTCATCTCTGACTCCGCTTAGTAATTAGAGGTCCAGTCTTTTTCGACATTTTCAAACTATTACCTGTCCACCAGAACATCTATCTTTATTTTCCTTGGGCCCTTGCAGACTGCCCTCGTGAAAGAAACCCGGGAGACAATCATGGCCTGTGCATAAGACGGGCCATGATCGCCAAAAACCGGATTATTCCTCATCCACGTTTGCCAGTTCCGGATAGAGCGTGGTTTCCAGGGTGCGGAGCAGGGTATCGCGATCAAACTTGCCGACATAATCGTCAAATCCAACATCGTGCCCGCGCTGCAGATGATCAATTGAGGTATAGGCCGAAAGTGCGATCAGGGGCACATGCGACCAACGTTCGCTGGCTCGTACCGCCTGGGCGAACTCGAAACCGTTCATGCCGGGCAGTTCGATATCGCTGAGAATGATATCGAAGTCATGACCATCTTCGTACAGCTCCATTGCACGGTCCGCCGAGTCTACCGTTGTCACCGAATAACCGGCAACTGACAGCAGCGGAGACAGCAGATTGCGGAAGAACGCACTGTCGTCGATCAGCAGCACGCGGCTCTTGCGGCGGCTCTGTGCAAGGGTTGTGGTTTCACCGCCATGAGGCACAAACCAGTCGCCATAGGCCTGGGTCAGATAATAGCTGGTATCGACGATATCGGTGGCGTCGCCATCGATGATCGCACTACCCAACATGCCCGGGCGTTCGGTTGTTAACTCGATTGACAGGCGATCCTCAACAATATCGACGATCTCATCCACCAACAGGCCCATGGAACGATCGCGGTCGGCGAAGACGATAGCCGACTGCCGCCCGGTCCGGGCAATCTCGCCGTCGGCGCGCAGCGGCAGCAGCGGCATCAGGCCGCCACGATACTGCACGACCAACTGGCCGTTGGAGATTTCGACTTCGTCCAGATCGATTTCCTCGAGACGCGCGACCAGCGCCAGCGGCACCGCCATCGGCGTATCGTCGCCGGCATGGAACAGCAGCAGCGGCACCCGATCATCCGCTTCCTCTTCCGCCTGCGCCGCTATCTCGGCAGCAGTGGAATCGGCAACCGTGATTTCGCCGATATCCGAGGCAATGCCGTTCGGGTCCAAAATCATAATGACGCTGCCGTCACCGAGGATCGTATTACCCGAAAACAAAGTGATGTTCCTGAGCAGCGACGAGACCGGCTTGACAACGATTTCCTCGGTATCGAACACCTTGTCGACGATGATGCCGAACGAGAAGTTACCGACCTGGGTTACGATTACGAAACGATCCTCGTCTATCACGTCCGCTTCGGCGCCCAGCCTCAACTGCTGACGCAGCGAAGTCAAAGGCAGCAAGCGATTGCGCAGGCGCAACACCGGCGTGCCGTGAATATCCTCAACGCGGTATTCACTGCCGCGGCCAGTACGAACCAGTTCGACAACACTGATCTGCGGCACCGCAAAACGCTCGCCGCCGGCTTCAACGATAAGCGCCGAAACGATAGCCAGGGTCAGCGGGATCTTGATGATGAAGGTCGTGCCACGGCCCTGCAGCGATTTCAACTCGATGGTGCCACCAATTTTCTCGATATTGGTCTTGACCACATCCATGCCAACACCGCGTCCCGACACGGATGTCACGTTGGTGGCGGTGGAGAAGCCGGCGCGCATGATAAACTGTTGAATGGCCTGATCGGACATGACGTCCAGCTCGGCCTCGGTGAGCAGCCCCAGAGCCAAGGCCTTGCTCTTGATCTTGTCGACCGAAAGGCCTTTGCCGTCGTCGGCGATCTCGATGATGATATGACCACCCTCATGATACGCGTTGAGGGTGATGGTGCCGGTTTCGGGTTTGCCCGTGGAACGGCGTTCGGCCGGAATTTCAATGCCATGGTCACAGGAATTGCGCACCATATGAGTCAACGGGTCGCGAATCAGTTCCAGCACCTGCCGGTCCAGTTCGGTCTCGGCGCCAATCATCTGAAGGTTGACCTTCTTGGAAAGTTCCAACGAAAGGTCGCGCACGATACGCGGCAACTTGGCCCAGGCATTGCCAATTGGCTGCATGCGCGTCTTCATGACGCTTTCCTGCAGTTCGGTGGTCACATGGCTGAGTCGCTGCAACGGCGTCGAAAATTCGCTGTCGTCGCGAGCGCGCAGGATCTGCAGCAGCTGGTTACGGGTCAGCACCAGTTCGGAGACCATGGTCATCAGGTTTTCCAGAAGATCGACGCTGACGCGGATCGACTGATTCGCCACGCTGCCCGCGCCTATCGGGTCGTCGCCAAGATCGGTAGACAGGCCCGTCTGTTTGACGGTTGAGGGCACTTGGTCAAACTCGTGGTCCAGATCGTTGAAGTCTTCTGCCTCGGTTCCGGCAGTTCCAACCGCCGCACTCCGCGTGGAGAATTCCGCGGCATCGAAAGCAGCCTGGAGTTCATCGGAATCGGAAGCGGCCTCGCTGATATCCTCATTACTCAGCATGGCTTCCATCACCGCATCCTCGGCGAAAGATTCCAACTGCTTGATCAGATCGTTGTCATCGCCTTCCGGCTCGGTGCCAGATTTCTCAAGTTCCTTGAGCAGCGCCTTGATGCGATCAAGAGATTCAAGCACCAGTGATACCGCCTTGGGTGTCACTTCAAGTTCGCCGTCGCGGAATCGCGCAAACAGGCTTTCCGCCGCATGCGCAACACTTTCAAGCCGTGGCAAGCCAAGGAAACCACAGGTTCCTTTTACCGTATGAACCAGGCGAAAGATGTTGCCGAGCAAATCGGGGTCGTTGGGATTCTGTTCCAGCTTGACCAGTTCCACATCGAGAACATCCATGTTCTCAGAGGTTTCGGTCAGAAATTCATTCAGTAGGTCGTCCATAGCCCTTATCCAATGCACACAGCTGCCGAGGCGTTCAATCCAAGGGGCATGCCATCCGTTCGTATTGGCATACCGGTACAGACGCAGCTTTTCATGCAATGTTTAAGATGCAGTAAATGGAAGCTCCAGTAATTCAGTTAATAGGCATCTTTTTTCGAATTTTGTGCATTAAGGCAGGCGAACCTCAAGTCTGACACGCCCTTCCTCGCCTTCATCAACCTCAATCCGGACACCCAGGTCGGCTGCCAGTTTAACCGTGAAATAGCTGTGGATGTTTCGCGGTGTCAGGCTGTCCATGGGCACATCCTCGAAAAATACCGCCCGCGTGGACTCTTCCAGCCGCGCCGGATCGCCCCGCGCCTCCACGTACAAAAGGGGGCCGGCGCCGGAATCGTCAAGCCCGCTGGTCAACGCACCACCGCGCGGCAAGGCCTCCGCGGCGGCCGCGGCCATATTCATCAGCATCCGCCCCCAGCCGGGCTGCAGCTGAGGATTGCGTTCCTCGTCGGGCCAGTTCAGCGACAGCCGACCCTCGCCAAGCAGGTCGTTGGTCAGATCCCGAACCTTGATCATTTCGTCAAGGGCAGACATGCCCGCCGTGCCGTACGCCATCCGATAGAATTGCAAGCGCTTGGCTGTGCGCTGCGCGCTGCTTTCGATCAGCCCCATCGCCTCGTCGCGCATGTCGTCACCAACATCCAGCAAAAGCTCGATGCCATTATTGACCGCGCCCAGCGGATTGACCAATTCGTGACACAGATGAGAGCTGAGCAATCCAATCACACGCATATCGACAAGTTCAGACATTGGCAGTAGCGTCCTCTACAATTGACTGTCACTATAGTATGGCAACCTAAGCATAAACGATCATTTCCCATGACCCAAGGGCTCGTTCCCGGAAACTTCGTACGCCACCCTGGCAGACCCGACTGGGGCCTGGGCCAGGTCCAATCGGTATCAGCCGGGCGCGCCACCGTGAATTTCGAGAATGCCGGAAAACGGACCATAATCCTGACTGCAGTCAGTCTTGTAGCCGCCAAACCCGACAACACAGACAACCCCTGAAACTTTTCCGATTCGCCTTTGGTATGGCACGGATATTGCTGATCAGCGGCCCACGAACCCGGCCAACGGCAACCGGCCTGGGTCGCGTAATTTTATGGCTGCCTTATTGTGGAAATATTTTGTAGATCGGAACGGATTTCGATTAAATTTCGTTTAGCAACTTGGTTTCTACCAGGATGCGCGGTTGTTGCCGGGCTGATCCTGGCCCCGGCCAAACCGGTGTCGGCGATCAATGACAACAGGACATCCCACAGACAAATGTTGGATCGAGGCTGGTGATACCAGGGCTCACTGGGATAGGATCGGGAATAGCATGCCAGGGACAATTGTTTTCTATTCGATAATGCCAGAGATGGATGGGGCACTTGCAGCGTGAAAAGAATACTGGTCGTCGAAGACAACGAAATGAACCGTGACATGCTGTGCCGAAGGCTGGTGCGGAAGGGATACTCTGTCCTGATCGCGGCGGACGGGGTTCAGGGATTAATCGTCGCAAAAGCCGAGACACCCGACGTCATCATTATGGACCTCAGCTTGCCGCGCGTTGACGGCTGGGAAGCTTGCCGACGCCTGAAGGCTGACCAATCCACAAGCGATATCCCGGTCATTGCACTAACCGCCCACGCCATGAGCACGGACAGGGATAAGGCCCTGGCGGCCGGCTGTGACGATTTCGATACGAAGCCGGTCGATTTCGTGCGGCTGTTGGACAAGATCGAACGAGCCTGCGCCGGCGGTTCATGAATTCGAACCGGCGACGGATGTGGGCCATGACCGCGCCACTTCTTTGTGTGTAGAATACCCGGTCGATTTAACGAGCAGAATGAACCGGTGGCGAACAAGGAAGAAAAAAACAGCCGAGCTGGGAGCAAACCAGCCGAAAGCGGTGGCGGTGGCCCCTTCGAACTCGACCGGCAGCACAAGGCGGGGCTGGCACTGGTTGCCGTCAGCCTGCTCGCGGTTATGGCGGCGGGTGCATGGCTTGGACCCGATCCGGCAACCGGTATCGCCCAATGGACCGGCCGAGGTCTCATCCAGGCGGTTTATGCGGCCCTGCTGGCGCTGTGCCTGTGGACAGTCCTGGAGCGCCGGCGTGCCATATCCTGGCTGTTGCTGTTCGGCGTCGCATGCGCGGGCGTGGCGGCCTGGGATACCGGTGCCGGCATTTACGCCAACCGGTTACGGCTGGAAGCCAACGACACCTTGACCACTTTTCGCGATACACCACTGAACCTCAAGGGTTTGGCCCGGATCATCGAGAAAAATCCCTATGTAGATGCCTACATGATAATGCGCGATGCGCATTGGGAACTCCGTAACAGGCTGGACGGCCGTATGACCGACTATGGCGCCAGCTACAAGGCGTATGTCGAAAACGGGGCGTTTCTGGATATCAGACGGCTGCGATCACGCTTTGCGCTGTGGGATGCTTTTTATCAGATTCGCGATCTGGAGGATCAACTGGCGCGGATCGAAGGCAATCCGGTGGATACCGAGGATTTGTTGTGGACTGTCAATTTACTGAATGTCGATGCGGTAACACGCAAGGCCTATGTCACGGACCTGAACAACACCATCTCGGCCGCAGAAAGGGCGCAAGCCGATATGATGACTCGGGAACGGCGTACGTTGGCGCGAATCAAACAGTCGCTGCAGGTATTGATAGACGCCAAGGGCCGCTACAGTTTTGCCGAGGGAAGAGTGGTATTCGACGATCCGGCCGATGCCGCGCTATTTGCAGGAAAGGGACCGCCGTCAGATTGAATATAGTTTTACCCGGATTCGGCCAATATCCGTTCCGCCTCGGCCATATCCTCCGGCCGGTTGGCGTTGAAAAACGGGTCGACGGGGTCGCACGGCCACTCGGCCACGGCCAGTCGGTAGCGCCCGGTCCAGATGTCGACCTTGCGGATATCTTCATCCACCATGGCGCGGCGCAACTCGCCGGCAAGCCGCACCGGCCATAACCCGCAGACCGGATGATGCCGCCCGCCCGACGATGCGCAAGCCATGTCGGCACCCTCCCCTTCCACCGCCGCCAGCAGGCGCGCGGCAAGGTCGCAAGGCAGGAAGGGCGCATCGGTCGGCGCCGTCATCACCCAAGGACAATCGGGGGCGTTCGCCCGGGCCCACTCCATACCGGTCAGCACACCGGCCAGCGGCCCGGCATGGTCACCCTGCACATCCGCGGCAACCGGCAATCCAAATTCCGCAAACCGCGCGGGATCGCCATTGGCGTTAAGCAGCAGACGCCCGACCTGCGGTTCAATGCGCGCGATAACCCGCGCCAGAATGGATTGCCCACCCAGATGGCGCAACATCTTGTCCTGTCCACCCATGCGGCGCGACAATCCGCCCGCCAACAATACAGCGACGACTTTGCCGTTCATATCCACTCCCTGCCCAAACTACGAGCCTTGGTATTACCGCCGACGCCAAGGGAAGTAGCGCGTTGGACCGCTCCGGTCCAGTAGGGGAAACAGAATCAGGCCAGGTCGGACGACCAGATACAGGTGCGATTGCCGCTAAGGCGCCCGGCATCCATGGCCCTGTCGGCCATGTTGATAAGCTCCTGCACCTCGCTTCCTTCCATCATGGCGCCGCCAAGCGAAACCGTAACCGATAGATCAAGCCCGCTGCCCGGCATCTTGAAAGGCATGCGATCGACAATATCGTGCAAACGCTGCAACACGGCCGGGGCTTCGTCGGGTTTCACGTGCGGCAGCGCGACCAGCAGTTTATCCCGGCCATGGCGATAAATTCGGTCATAGGAGCGCAGACTGCTCGCAAAACGGTCGGCGATTTCCCCGACCGTCAATTCCAGGGCCGCCCCGTCGATCGGATTCGGCGCGCAAACCACAACACAGCAGTTGACGTTGCCTTCGGCCACTTTGTTGCGCGCGCTCTCCAGCCATTGGACCATTTCGACAATGTTGTCGCCTACGGGAAGCGGTCCGTTCAGGTCCTGGCGTTCGCCGAATTCGAAACCGGCCGGAGCGCTTGCGCCGCTATTCCCGCCATCGCCAGCCGGCGGTCTTGGTGTACCGAAAATGCCCATAACTCAACCTTCCTTTATCGTTCCGTGATTTTGATTTCTCGTTCACGGTTATCCGCGCCGCCCGGCGCAAACCCGGAACTTCGTTCATTCTTGCGTACAAACAGTAAAGGATTGGTTTCAGCAGACAGCCAAAGAGAGAGAACTAGTTCTCCAACTCCGCAGACCAGACAACAATGCGTTCGCCTGGGGCACTGCCGGCCATATTGGCGGCGTGCGATGCCCTTTCCAGCACTTCCTGGACCGTGCTTTGCGGATCGGCCAGCGATATCCCGAAACGGGCGGTGACTTTTGTTTCTTCGTCGTCCGACAGGGCGATGGGATCTTCGCTGAAAAGTTCGTCCAGCCTGGTGGAAACCAGTTCGGCGCGTTCGCGGTCGGCGCCAGGCACACAAATCAGAAATTCGGCGCGCCCGTAGCGGAAAACCGAATCGTAAGGCCGCAGGCTGGAGAACAGCCGCGCCGCCAGACTGGCGACAACGCGATCGATACCGATCCGGCCAAATTCCTGTCTGATCGCAACCAGACCGTCGGGCCGCACCATGATCAGACTCATCGGGGTTTCCGTGCGCGCCGCGCGTTCCCACTCGCGCTCCAGTTCCGACAACATGGTCAAGCGGCTTTGCAGTTCCGCCAGATCGTCATCCGACACGACCGCCCCCTCTTCCGGCAGCCCATGCAGTTCCTGAGTGCGCACCGCGATCTTGCGGAACTTGTCGGCCACATCCATCATCGCATCGTATTCGTCCGGCGGCACCGGCTCGCCCGCCGCCAGCTTGCCCATCAGATACCGCGCCGCCTCATGAGTCTCGCGATGCATGCGGCCGAGGTCGGTGAACAGTTGACCGTCAAGCATCCCGGTGGCGCTGTTATGTTGGAACCAGCGGCCGAAACAACAGGTCAGGTGGGAGTCCTCGCCGGACACATGGTCGCCGGGGGGTAGCCCGCACAAGGCCGCCCGTTGCCACGCGAAAAGCCAGCTTTCATGTTCCACGATAGCGTCGGCGATTGCCGTCGGTATGTCACGCGACAAAATCTCAGCAGATTGCGTATCGGCCTTGCCGGTCATCGCCTCAACAGCTCACCCTGTCAGAGTTTCTGGGTCCAGATGCATATGCTGTCGCCCAAGCCCTTCAGCGCCCAGTCATGCGCCTCGGATGCGCGATCGATATGTTCGTGCAATGGCGCCCCGGAGTCCAGCATAGTTCCACCGAACGAGGCCGTGACCCTGACTTTCCCACCGCCATCAACGGTAAACGGCTCCCCGATCACCTGGGTGCGGAGGCGTTTTATCACGCCGACCGCATCGTCGCGACTGATATGCGGCAGCATTACGAGATACTTGTCGTGAGCGAAACAGTAAATCGCATCGTAGGATCGCAATTTCGTTGCAAACCTCTCGCCGAATTCGTCCATCGCCAACGCGACGTTGTCGCCGTCCGGGCTTACAACACAGACACAGCTGGAATCGTGAGTCAGATGAACCCGGTCCAATTCCTTTCTCAGGCCCGTCATGATCGCCGCCGGATCGTTGTTGATCACCACCGGCCCGCTGCCGTCACGGACCAGCCCGATCGAGCTAATATCGACGGTAACAGCCGTCTGCGCTTTTTCGCCAAAAGCCCCCATGAAACCGCCTTCCGATATTCGAATTTACATCAACCGTTAATTAACAAACGGTTAAAAGGTCTTTTTAGTCCACGAACGGGGCTGCATTTTATTCTTTTATTTCCGCTGGCTATCAGGTCAGAGCTGCTGGGTCCACATGCAGATGCTGTCGCCCATGCCCTTCAGCGCCCAGTCATGCGCCTCGGACGCACGGTCGATATGTTCATGCAGTGGCGCCTTCGAATCCAGCATTGTTCCACCGAACGAGGCCGTAACCATGATTTTCCCGCCGCCATCGATGGGGAAAGGTTCCCCGATCACCTGGGCGCGGAGTCGCTTTATGACGCCGACCGCGTCGCCGCGGCTGATATGCGGCAGCATGACGAGAAACTTGTCATCGGCGAAGCGATAGATCGCATCGTAGGACCGCAGCATCGTGGCAAACCTTTTGCCGAACCCGCGCATCGCCTTGGCCGCCTCACCGCCGTCCGGGCTGACGACACAGATGCAACTGGAATCGTGGATCATCTGAATTCTGTCCAGTTCCCGTCGAAGCCCGGCCATGATCGCCGGTGCATCGTTATCGATCACGGTGGGCCCACTATCGTCGCGGACCAGACCGTGGGACGGGTTCCCGGCGGGACTTACTCTCTCCACTCTTTCGCCAAAGGCCTGCATAATATCGTCTCCTGACATTGATTCTTTCATCGACAGATACTTAACAAACGATTAACGATGCGTTTTAGTCCGTGGAAAAGATTGCATTTTACCTTTTACATTTTCCGGCCATCAGGCTGTCTCCAGCCCGGGCGACCTCATATGGTCGGTGTCGCCGCCGCGTTTCATGCTGGCCCGGCAAGCCAGAACCGCTCGATCGATGTTTTCATGCATGGTGCTGTCGGTATCCAGCATCGCGCCGCCTGTCGTCGCGGTGACAAAGGTTTCCTCGCCGCCGGTCAGAGTCTGCGGATAACCCGCCACCTGAACCCGCAACCGCCTCACGATGCCCGGAACATCCTCGCGCCGCACATGCGGCAGCAGAACCAGAAAATGATTCGCTCCGTAGCGGCACAGTGAATCATAGGATGGAAGTCTGCCGGTAAACCTGCCGCCCAGGCTATCCACCGCGCTCATGTCCACGCGAGCGTCCGGCGCAAATCATCCCTGGCAATCTCCACTGATCCCCGTGGCGGTTCGCGCGAACGGCCTGTCTGACCGAAGGTTGAAGGTTTGACGACCCTGGGTCAGGTCACGCCGAGATCGGGAGACCAGAGGCAGACCCCATCCCCGCCTTCGCGCCAAGCCTCGCCAAGCGCCCGATTCACGCGCTCAATATTGTCTTGCAGCGGTATCGAAGGGTCGATCATCGTGCCCCCGATGGACGCCGTCACGCTTGCCTCGCCACTATCTTCGATTTGAAGGGGCTCGTCCGCGATTTGCCCACGCAGGCGATCCATCACGGTCGCCATATCTTCCGGCTTTATGTGCGGCAAGGATATCATGTAGCGGTCCGGCCCGAAGGCAAATAGGCCATCGTAAGGCCGCAGGCAGCGGGAAAACCGGTCGCCCACCGCCGCCATGAGACTGCCCCTGGACACGCCCTCGGTGGCGTCGGGTCTGACCATCAGAAGGCAACAGGTGTTCTCCTCCCGCTTTACCGCCGCGAACTCGGCCAGCAACGCCCGAATCATGGCGGTTTCGTCGCACACGACCGGGATCGGTGGGGGAGATTGCCATTCATCGTTGGCCATAACGGGCGCCAAACAGAGCATGTCGGTATTCAGGAATTTTTG
Source organism: uncultured bacterium (assembly GCA_965603635.1). Lineage (GTDB taxonomy): Bacteria > Pseudomonadota > Alphaproteobacteria > UBA8366 > JADFVY01 > JADFVY01. Next base: position 31,580 of record CBFDDT010000009.1, read on the forward strand.
TCCCATCATTTTCAATATTCCTTCGAATCTAAAATATTTTTGAAAAGTTAATGGAAGCAATTTTGGCGGCAATATCTTAAAATATAATTAAAATGCCTTCTTTATTGGACCGCGCCCTTACGCGCGGCGGCCTTTGGTTCGTCCTCGATCGCCTCGCCGTCGGCATCGAAAACAATACGATCTTCGCCGGACAGTGCGATGAAACGCTTGCCTCTGGCACGGCCGATCAGGGTGAGCCCGGCCTTGCGTGCAAGCTCCACCCCCCAGGCGGTAAAGCCCGAGCGCGATATCAGGATGGGAATGCCCATCTGAACCGTCTTGATAACCATTTCCGAGGTCAAGCGGCCAGTGGTGTAGAAGGTCTTTCCCGCGGTCGAGACATCCTCCATCGCCATGTAGCCGGCGATCTTGTCGATGGCGTTGTGGCGACCGACATCCTCCATATAAATCAGTGGGCGGTCCCGTTCGCACAGCACGCAGCCATGGATCGCACCGGCCGTGAGATACAGGCTGGGAACCGTGTTGATCTTCTTCGTCAGCGCGTAAAGCCACGAAGTCTTGAGGATTGCGTCTTGCGGCAGCCGCACATCCTCGAATTTTTCCATCAGGTCGCCGAAAATCGTGCCCTGCGCGCAGCCCGAGGTCAGCGTCTTCTTCTTCAGCTTTTCCTCGAAATCGGTCTTCCGCTTCGTGCGGACCACGACGGTCTCGATATCATCGTCATATTCGACGGCGGTGATCTCGTCGTCGGGCAGCAGCATATTTTGGTTAATCAGATAGCCGACGCCGAGATATTCCGGATGGTCGCCGATCGTCATCATGGTGACGATCTCCTGTCCGTTGAGAAACAGGGTCAGCGGCCGCTCGACCACCACGCGGGTCTCGACGGGTTTCCCCTCATGGTCGATGCCCGATACCGCCTCGGTAAGCCGCGCATCCTCGGGGTTCGGCTTCAGGATAAAATCATTCATGCCCAGCAATATGCGCGCGGCAGAGGCTCGCGGCAAGGCGCTGCCCGGCCGGCAATCAGGAAACCGCCACTGCCGGCGCGCGCTCTTCACTCTCGACAAGCCCGCCAAAGCGCCTGTCGCGGCCGTGAAACTCCTCAAGCGCCTTTTCGAGGTCCTCCGCGCCGAAATCGGGCCAGAGGCGGTCGGTGAAGTGCAGTTCCGAGTAGGCGCACTCCCACAGCAGGAAATCCGAGAGCCGCTGCTCGCCGCTGGTGCGGATCAGCAGGTCAACATCGCGATAATCCCGCTCTCCGTTCAACAGGCGCGAAAAACCCTCGCGTGTCAGGTCTTCAGGACCGCGCGCCATCGCCGCGGCCTGCAGGATTGCGTCTCGCGACGAGTAATCCAGGGCGATGCGCAGATTCAAGGCCTGTCCCTGCGACGACGCGGTTTCGGCCCACTCGATGCTTGCGGCCAGGTCTTCCGGCAGCCGGTCGCGCCGCCCGACCGCCGTCAGGCGCACGCCGGCCCGAACCAGGCGGGCGGCTTCGGTCCTCATATACCGCCGGAGCAGTCCCATGAGCGCGGTAACCTCAGCTTCCGGCCGCCGCCAGTTATCCGCCGAAAAGGCATAGAGGGTCAGCGTCCCGATACCCAGTTTAGGGGCTGCCTCCACGACCCGGCGGACCGCCTCGACGCCGATCCTGTGTCCGATTTTGCGCGGCAGGCGCCTTCGCGTTGCCCACCGGCCGTTGCCATCCATAATGATGGCGACATGAAATTTTGATTGCAGATTACTTTGCATTATAAAGTTTTCCTTCAAAAAAATGCGCTCTTACGCGGGGCGCGGATGCAGTTCGTTTGCCATAATGTCTTCCTCGCCCGCCGCCTCGGCGGCGTCGCGGACCACTTGCTCCAGGACCGACAGATAGTCGAGAAAGCGCCCACGCCCCGCCGCCGTCAGCCGGCAGGTGGTGTGGGGCCGGTTCCCCTCGTAGCCTTTCAGGATCGCCACGAGCCCGGCCTCCTGCAGCACATGAAGGTGCCGGCTGAGGTTTCCGTCCGTCAGGCCGCAGAGCTGTTTGAGATCGGCGAAGGCCAGCCCCTTCGGATGGGCCATCAGCGACGTCAGCACGCCGAGCCGCGCCTTTTCGTGAATGACACGGTCGAGGCCTTCGTATGAAAACCGGGCGTCGCCACTATTCTTCGGCATGATATTCTCCGGATGCGAAATAAAGAACCGCGGCCATCAGGAACTGGCCGGCCGCAAAGGGCAGCCCCATCATCCACGGTGACAGGCTCTGGGCGAGGCTCGCGACGATCAGTACGGCGACCCCGGCGACAAAGTACCATGCGCCCACCAGGGCAATCAGGGGCGGCATTGACCGGACGGAGGCAAATATGCCCAGCGCGACAAGAACTTGCCACAGCCCAGGCAACAGCCACAGGTTGTCCGGCGCGAACCGGACCAGGACCCACGCAATCGCCCCGCCCGCGAAACCGGCAGGCAGAAACTGCTGAACGGCGTTCCAGATCATCGCATCCGCCAGGCCGCCATGGTGCCGGCGTGACCGCGCCAGCATCTCGGCGACGATAAGGCCCGCTGAAATGGCAGCCGTCACAACCCAGCCGGCAAGCAGGGTCAGGGGATCGGCCGCCAGCGCTTCGGGCCAGATCGACTGCGCCCCGGCCATGAAGATGGCCAATACGCCGGTGACGGCCATGACGGCCGGCCCAAAGCCGCGAAACATCGTTCCGGCCGCAAGCTGGCTGCGGATGTTCGCTATATCGGCCAAGGCCCTGTCGACGTCTCGCATGCAACCTCTCGAATATACTTTGCAATACAAAGCATACTCCAATACAAAGAAATTGCAACTGTAATTCAATCCGTTGGCCGAGCGCGGCTAAAAACCGCACTGTGCAACGGGTAGATTGTCGCGCATGCCTTCTATAGAATGATCTGCTGTTTTAAAGGAGAGTGCCCGGATGAAAGATCCGTTCGACAGGGAAGTTTCATATCTGCGCGTGTCGGTGACCGACCGCTGCGATTTCCGCTGCGTCTATTGCATGGCGGAAGACATGACCTTCCTGCCCAAGAAGGACGTGCTGACGCTCGAAGAGCTGGACCGGCTGTGCGGCGCCTTCGTGCGCCTGGGCGTGCGCAAGCTGAGGCTGACCGGCGGCGAGCCGCTGGTGCGCCGCAACATCATGTGGCTGATCAACCGCCTGGGCGAACATCTGAAGACCGGCGCGCTGGACGAACTGACCGTCACCACCAACGGCAGCCAGCTCGAAAAGCTGGCCGACCAGCTTTACGCGGCCGGCATGCGCCGCATCAATGTCTCGCTGGATACGCTGGACCCGGAAAAATTCGTCGCGATCACCCGCTGGGGCAAATACGAGAAGGTAATGGCCGGCCTCGAAGCCGCCGACCGCGCGGGCCTGAAGGTCAAGATCAATGCGGTGGCACTGAAGGGCGTCAACGACGACGAATTCGACCATATGGTCGAATGGTGCGGCGAACGCGGCTTTGACATGACCTTCATCGAGGTCATGCCGATGGGCGACATGGGCGAGCATCAGCGGGTCGACCAGTATCTGCCGCTCTCCATGGTGCGCGCCGAGCTTCAGAAAAACTGGACGCTGGAGGATATCGATTACAACACCGGAGGCCCCGCGCGCTATGTGCGGGTCAAGGAGACCGGCGGGCGCATCGGCTTCATCACGCCGATGACCCATAATTTCTGCGAATCCTGCAACCGCGTGCGGCTGACCTGCACCGGCACGCTCTATATGTGCCTGGGCCAGGACGACGCCGCCGATCTGCGCGAACCGCTGCGCGCCAGCGAATCCGACGAACTGCTGCAACAGGCCATCCTGGAGGCTATCGACCGCAAGCCCAAGGGCCACGACTTCATCATCGACCGCCGCAACGACAAACCCGCCGTCGGCCGCCATATGAGCGTCACGGGGGGGTGAGGGCGTCTAACGAGCAACCTCATACTTCGAGACGGGCCTTCGGCCCTCCTCAGCATGAGGGCACGAACGGTGGAGCTTCTTGAATGATGGACACAAAGGTTGAAGCCTCATACTGAGGAGGCGCGAAGCGCCGTCTCGAAGTATGAGGTCGCGCCGCCCTCCCTGCCCTAATTAAACGTAATCGGCCCCTTGCCGCTGAACATGGCGCGCGGGGGATCTTCGGCGGTGGGGCCGGACTGATGGTGAACCAGTTTCCACATGCGATCCTCGCGGACGAAAACGTTGGTGGCGATCAGGTTGTTGCCGGCGATGACCTCGAAACAGATTACCACCGCATAGTCGCCGAACATGCGGATGCGCGGGCCGAGCGCGATGATCGGGGCCTGCGAATCATGCCCCAGGATGCCCTCCCAGCTGGCCATCACGGCGTCGCGGTCGAAGATCGGCCCGCCGCCGGGGTGGATGCAGCTCACCGGCGATTCCCGCGCCCAGAGCGCATCCATGGCCTCGTAGTCACGGCCGTTGAACGCGGCATAAAACGCCTCGTAGGCGAACAGGACGGCGTCATGGTCGGACATACGGTTCCCCTCGGTGAGTCGACCGCCTCAGGCGGCCTTCTCCATGGCCGCCGACCAGGTCCCGGATGCGGCGGCGCCGTTGCATTTGGCGCGTTGCAGGAAGGCCGCCTGCGCCGCCGGCAGATTTTCCGCCTTGCCGCCCCAGGCCTGCAAGGGCGCGGCCTGTAGCGCCCGGCCATAGGAGAAGCTGAGCTTCCAGGGCAACCCGCCGTCGAGCTTGTTCATGGCGTCGAGATGCTCGGTCGCGATCAGGTCGGACTGACCACCCGACAGGAATACGATGCCCGGCACGGCCGCCGGCACGCAGCGCTTCAGCACCTCGAGAGTGCGCGCCGCAACTTCCTGCACGCCGGCCTGGTTGGCGCATTGCGTTCCCGAGATCACCATGTTGGGTTTCAGCAGCGTCGCCTCCAGCCGCACGTTCTGAATGCGGAGCTGGGTATAGACCTCATTGAGCGTCGCCTCGGTCACCTCGGCGCAGCGCTCGATATCGTGGCCGCCATCCATCAGCACCTCGGGTTCGACGATCGGCACCAGTCCCGCCTCCTGGCACAGCGCCGCATAGCGGGCCAGCGCATGGGCGTTGACGGAAATGCAGGCCTGGCTGGGATGCTCGCCGCCCTTGATGGTGATGACCGCGCGCCATTTCGCGAAACGGGCGCCGAGCTGGTAATATTCGGCGCAGCGCTCGCGCAGGCCGTCCAGCCCCTCGGTCACCAGTTCGCCGGGTGAGCCGGCCAGCGGCTTGGCGCCGGCATCGACCTTGATGCCGGGAATGATGCCCTTGCCGGCCAGCAGCTTGGCAAAGGGCGTGCCGTCGGCGGCGCTCTGGCGTAGCGTCTCGTCGTAGAGGATCACCCCGCTGATAGCGTCTTCCGCGCCGGGCGTGGTGAACAGCATCTCGCGATAGGCGCGGCGCGTTTCCTCAGCCGATTCCACGTTGATCGAGTCGAAGCGTTTCTTGATGGTGCCCGTGCTTTCGTCGGCGGCCAGGATGCCTCTTCCGTCGGCGACCAGGGCTTTTGCGATATCGTCCATGATGAATTCCCTCTGAATGCCTGTCCGGACGCCCAAGACGGCGCCCCGCTGTTACATGGCCACTTATATAGCGCCCGCCGCACGTTAACGCTACAAGAGAGCAGCGAGTTTTGACAGGCTGGCGCATGGCGAGCGCGCGGCTATACTGCCGCCAATTGGATTTACCCTGCAACCGTGCGGATTACCGGAATGGCGGACAACAATATTTCCTTTGTCGCGACCGACGAAGTCGAGGCTCAGGAGGCGCTGGCGACCCTGGCGGCGCGCTACGGCAATGCCGACCCGGGGTCGGCGCATACCATCGTGGCGCTGGGCGGCGACGGCTTCATGCTGTCGACCCTGCACGATCATATCGGGCGCGAGGTATCGATCTACGGCATGAATTGCGGTTCGGTTGGCTTCCTGATGAATGTATGGGGGGTCGACGATCTGCCGGCGCGCATCGCGCGGGCCAGACCGGTGAAACTGCACCCCTTGCGCATGCTGACCCGCACCGCGGACGGCGGGGAGGCCGAGGCGCTGGCCATCAACGAGGTCGCGCTGCTGCGCCAGACCCACCAGGCGACCAAGATCCGCATCCATGTGGATGGCGTGACACGGCTGGACGAGTTGATCTGCGACGGCGTGCTGGTTGCCACGCCGGCGGGCAGCACGGCCTATAACCTGTCGGCGCACGGCCCCATCATCCCGATCGGCGCCGGATTGCTGGCGCTCACCCCGATCAGCGCCTTCCGCCCGCGCCACTGGCGCGGCGCCCTGCTGCCCGATACGGCGCGCGTGCTGTTCGAGGTGCTGGAACCCGCCAAACGCCCGGTAAGCGCCACCGCCGACCACACGGAAATTCGGGACGTACTGACCGTCGAGGTTTTCCAGGTCCAGGACCTGTCGGTAACCATGCTATTCGACCCGGAGCATGATTTCGAGGAACGGATTTTGAAGGAACAGTTCGAGCCGTGAAACAGAAGTCAGGCATCAGGTATCAGGTATCAGAAGGTGCGGCGGAGTCTGGCATCTGATACCCGATACCTGACCTCCGACTCGCCCTTCACGCCACGGTGGCGGTCACGACGATTTCGATCAGGTCTTCACCCGCCAGGTCGGCGCCGACGCAGGCGCGCTGGGGCCAGTTTTCCTCGCCGCCGATCCAGTCGCACCATACGGCATCCATTTCCGCCTTGGTCGCCATGTCCTTCAGGTAAACGGTGGCCTGCAGCAATCGGGTTTTATCGCTTCCCGCGTCCTCAAGGGTTTTGTCCAGCGCCATCAGGGTCTGCCGGGTCTGTTCCGATATCCCCGCCGCCGACATCGTGTCGGTCGCAACGGCATGGACCAATCCATTATGAACGGTCGCACGGCACCGTCCCCTGGATGTTCCGGCAATTCGCGTGATCGTCATGATTTTTCTTTCCCGGAATTGGAGTTCGACGGAAGACGCACCTTATCTCAATTAGCCCCCACCCCCTATTCCCAGCGGGCGAGGCTCCAGATTTCGTCGAATTCGGTGCGGGTAATTTCGTGGGCTTCGTAGTTCGGGCTGGCGGACAACTCGGCGATCGTGGGCATCGGCAGGGCGCCCAGGGTGGTTTTGCCGGATGAGCGTTTTGCGTTGGCGTAGCCGAGGCTGCCGTCAGCGTAAAGTTCCACCTTACGGATTTCCATGCGGTCATCTTCCATTTCGCAATAGAAAGCGACCGGCTGTTTTTCCGAATCGTGGCTCCAGTGAACCTTCAGGTAAATCATTCCCACACCCTCTCGAAACGGCCCGGCGGATGATGGCGCCAGACTGCCGCTACTTCGATGGACGGAGAATAAGGCAAAAATCGCTTACCAGTGGTTAACGCGACGACACGGCGGGAATCCGCCCCTTATACCAAGGCTCGCTGATAAAGACCCATTTGATGAGTCTTTATCAGCGAGCCTTGGTATTACTCCGCCGCCTCGTCCTCGCCGGTGGCGAGCGAGCGGCCCTGGTCGAACTGCAGCTTGGCGAGGCGGGCGTAGAGGCCGCCGGCGGTAGCCAGTTGTTCGTGGGTGCCCTCGTCGACGATCGCCCCCTGATCCATGACGGCGATGCGGTCGGCCTTCAGGATGGTGGCCAGGCGGTGGGCGATGACGATGGTGGTGCGGCCTTCCATCAGGCGCTCCAGGGCTTCCTGCACCAGGCGTTCGGATTCGGCGTCCAGGGCGCTGGTAGCCTCGTCCAGCAGCAGCACCGCCGGGTCGCGCAGGATGGCGCGGGCGATGGCGATGCGCTGGCGCTGCCCGCCCGACAGCTTCACCCCACGCTCGCCGAGATGGCTTTCGAAACCTTCCGGCAGCCGGTCGAGAAATTCGGTGGCGGCCGCCGCCTCTGCCGCGGCGCGGACTTCCTCGTCACTGGCGTCCGGGCGGCCATAGCGGATATTGTCCCAGGCGTCGGCGCCAAAAATCACCGGGTCCTGCGCCACCAGGGCAAAGCGCGCGCGTACCGCCGTCGGATCGGCTTCGCGCAGATCGACACCGTCCAGCCTGACCGTGCCCTCGGTCGGGTCGTAAAAGCGCAGCAGAAGCTGGACGACGGTGGTCTTGCCGGCGCCGGAGGGCCCCACGACCGCCACGGTCTCGCCGGGGCTGACGGTAAGGTCCAGCCCGTTCAGCGCCGGGATGTCGGGGCGCGAGGGATAGTTGAAGCGGACATTTTCGAACCGCACCTCGCCGCGCGCCGGTTCCGGCAGGGCCACGGGATTGGCGGGCGCGGCGATTTCCGGAACGGTATTGAGCAGGTCCAGCAGCCGCTCGGCGGCACCGGCGGCGCGCTGCAGGTCGCCCACGACCTCGGAGATCGCGCCGACGGAACCGGCCACGATGACGGCATAGAAGACGAAGGCCGACAGATCGCCGGCGCTGATCCGCCCGGCGATCACGTCATGGCCGCCGATCCACAGGATCGTGCCGACCGCCCCGAATACCAGGGTAATGACGACGGCGGTCAGCATAGCGCGCGAAGCGATGCGCCGCACCGAGGTATCGAAGGCTTCCTCCGTCAGGCCGGCGAAGCGGCCGCGGTCCTGGGTCTCGTGGGTATAGGCCTGCATGGTGCGGATGCCGTGCAGCGCCTCGTCGCCATAGGCCGAAAGGTCGGCGACCCGGTCCTGGGTCTCGCGGCTGAGCCGGCGCACGCGGCGGCCGAAGACAATGATTGGAACCACCACGAGCGGCACGAACAGGAAGACAAGGCCGGTGAGCTTGGGGCTGGTCACCGCCAGCATGACGCTGGCGCCGACGAACAGCAGGAAATTGCGGATCGCAACCGAGGCCGACGAACCTATCACCATCTGCAACAGCGTGGTGTCGGTGGTCAGGCGCGACAGCACCTCGCCGGTGCGCGTGACCTCGAAAAAACCGGGGCTGAGCTTGACCACATGATCGAACACGGCGCGGCGCAAATCGGCCACCACGCGCTCGCCGATCCAGGAAACCAGGTAGAAGCGGCTGTAGGTGGCCGCCGCCAGCAGCAGGATGACGGCCAGCATCACCAGAAGCGCTGTATCCAGCAGGCCGGAGTCGCCGCCGCTGAACCCCTTGTCGACCAGCGAGCGCAGCCCCTGGCCAAGCGCCAGCACCGTGCCCGCCGCCACGACCAGCGCCACCGCCGCGCCGGCGGCCGGCAACCAGTATGGCCGCACGTAACCCAACAGCGCGGTCAGCGATTGCATATCGTTCGCCTTGGCCCGATCTTCTTTCAAGCTGGCATCCATGTAGGTGGGATGGCGCAGTGTCTTGCTCCCTCGGATGATGAGCAGCCAGATTGCATATGAGCGCGCCCGTGGCAAGGGGCAAACGAGGCGGGACGATTCAGTTGGCGGCCGCGCCGTCCCACAGCGTCAACGCCTGGGCAACCACCGGGCGATCGGGCAGAGCCAGTCTCGCGACGACGGACCGGTGGTCGGACCCCGGGCCGGGACCCAGCCGGACATCCAGGGGCGTCAGATCCTCGGGCAGCAAAATATGGTCGATCGGCACCGGGATTGTCGGCCACCAGCCGCGGAGCCCTACGTCGAAACTGAATCTCAGGCCACCGGCGACGGTGGTACCGGATGCTTTCGCGACCCTGTCCACGGCGTTGCTCCATGGGGCCGCGTTAAAATCGCCGGCCAGCAGGACCGGACGCGGCAGATTCTTCAGAGGGTCTTCCAACTGTCCGATCTGGCGGCCCTGCTGGAACGGGTACGGCCAGTGCAGATGCAGGGATGCGACGGTGACCGGTTGGCCGCCGGCCAACACCCGCATCCAGGCCAAGCCCTCGCCTTCGACGCAGCCCTCGGATTGGCCTGGCGCCCTGGGCAGACGTGACAGCACCGCCTGGCCACCGACACGCCCGAAACGACAGAGAACATGGAAAGGATAGTCCTCGGCCAGAATGTCGATGACGCGGTCGGTTTTGACCGTCACTTCCTGCAGGGTAACGATATCGGCCTGTTCGCCACGGATAAAATCGGCCACGGCCTCCAGCGTGGTGTTGCGGAACGACAGGTTGAGCTGAACGATCGTGATAGCCGGCACCTTGCTATCCGCGCCGGCGCCACCCCAGGCCGGGAAAGCCGGCGCCATGCCGGCGATACCGGCGACTGAAACAGCCAGCGAGAGGCAGGCATGCCGCCAATCGCGAACGACCGCCAGCAACAGCACCGTCAACAGCATGATCGCGGTCAGATGAAACCGGAAATGGGCCACGGAATCCGCCATCGGAAACCAGGGGGCCAGGAAGCTGAACAGGATAAAAAATCCGGTAAAAGCGGCGGCGATCAAATTTATCGCCCTGAAAATTTTACTGAACACGAATGCATTACCCTCTTGAAATTCGGCAGTCCTCACAATCGAGGGGTTATCTATCAAGCGAATATGTCCCATTGATGGCGCCGGATCGGATGTGGTTATCAACCTGAGTGCTTGCAATGTTCGGCTGGCTTGGTTATATAGCCGCGCTGATTTACACGAGGATTGAGCGATGAAAGCCGAAATTCATCCCGACTACCATAAAATTACCGTCGAAATGACCGACGGAAGCACTTACGAGACCCGCTCGACCTGGGGCAACGAGGGCGATGTTCTTAAGCTGGAAATCGACCCGAAATCGCATCCGGCATGGACTGGTGTGCACCGTCTCGTCGATTCCGGCGGCCAGGTGGCGAAGTTCAACAAGCGCTTCGAGAGCTTCGGCCTGAAGAAGTAGCTTGGGCGGGGGCCGTCACCGTACGGCCCTGCGATGTGGAAAGGCGGACGCGCAATCGGGCGTCCGCTTTTTGCATGCGCGCATTTCCCTCTAGAGCATCATCCGATCAATTGGAATCGCTTACGCGATCCAATTTATCGGATAAAGATGCTCTATCTTCTTAAAATGTCGAGCAATTTTATCCGATCGGATTGAACCGAATCGGTTCGATCCGATCGGATATTGCTCTAGCGCCGCAGCCGTTCGACGCCCAAAACATCCTTATCCAGGCCAAGCGCCAAAAGATCGGACGGGAACTCGTCGCCCGCGATCAGTGCCGCCGCGATACGCCCCATCGACGGCGAGGTCTGGATGCCGTATCCGCCCTGCCCGGCCAGCCAGAAAAACCCGGCCATATCGGGATCGAAACCGGCGATCAGCGTCTTGTCGGGCGCGAAGGTCCGCAAGCCCGCCCATTTATGGCCGACCCGCCGCACATTGAGCGTCGTCATTTTCTCCAGCCGGTCGATGGCGATCGCGATGTCCATCTCGTCGGGCTGTGCGTCGCAGGGCGGGCTGGGTGTCTCGTCGGCCGGCGATACAAGCAGCTTTCCCGCATCCGGCTTGAAATAGAGCTCTTCGTCAGCATCCACGACCATCGGCCAGGCCGATATATCAACTCCGTCGGGCGGGTCGATCAGCATGGCGGTGCGCCGCTTGGGTATCAGTCCGACCGGCCGCACGCCCGCCAGCGCCGCAACCTCGTCGGCCCAGGCCCCGGCGGCGTTGACCAGCACCGGCGCCTGGAACCGCCCGGCCGGCGTATCGACGGCCCAATCGCCATCCGCCGCGCGCGTCAAAGTGCGCGCTTCGGCATCGGTCACCACCTCGCCGCCACGCGCGCGCAGCCCCGCCAGATAACCCTGATGCAGGCCGGCGACATCGATATCCATACAGGCCGGTTCGGCCAGCCCGCCCGCCACATAATCCGGGCGCAGAACAGGACACAGAGCCAGCGTCTCGTCCGACGACAGGCGCCGAACGGTGCTGCTGCGGGGTGAGACTTTGTCAAATTCCCGATTGATCGATTCCTGCTGATCGGCGCGCCCGGCGAACATGACACCGCGCGGTGTCAGCAACGGCGCTTCGCAGAAGCCATCCGGTGGCGATTCAAGAAACGACCTGGCTCCGGTGGTCAGTGCCCGGATCGATTCGTTGCCGTAGATTTCGATAAATAGCGCGGCCGAACGGCCGGTGGTGTGATAGCCCGGCTGGTCCTCACGCTCCAGCAACGCCACCCGGTGCGATTCGGACAGGAAAAATCCAGCCGACGCTCCGGCGATCCCGCCCCCGACGATGACGATGTCGAACTGTTCCATGCGCCATCAATGCGGTTGGTAGGTAATGCCGTTGGCCACCTGAACCTCGCGGACATAGGCGATGATCATTTGGGCCTGGCCCTGCGTAACCTGCGGCTGCGGCGGCATGTTCCCGAACCGCCAGTGATGTTGCTGGACCCCTTGCGCGACCGCCCTATAGAAGGCCTCGTCGGCATGATGCCCCGGATTGTAATAGGCATGCACCAGGGGTGGCCCCTTGTCGGTTCCGGCGGCGTTGCCGCCATGGCATTGGGCGCAATTGTCGTCGTAGCCCTTCTTGCCCAGCGAGGCGGCGGCGCTGAGTTGCCGTGGCGCCACGATCTGTGCCGACCGGGTCGATTCATCCGAAGGGCCGAAATTACGCCAGGCGACGAGCCCGATGCCCAGCACCATCACCCCGATCACTCCGTATTTCATATAGTTCGTGCCGTCGCTCATAAATGTCGCTCCATGTCCGGTAAGCTTCAAGAGCCTCGGCTGTAAAGATTCCAGTTACTGGAGGGTCAAGGAATCAATGCGGGGGCTGTCACGTTTCCTCGAAACCGGTCAGCATATTGACGGTGTTGATGCCGATCTCATCGATTGCATAGCCGCCTTCCATGATGAAATGGGTCGGCAGGCCAAGCGCCTCGATACGCCGCCCTATTTCGCTGAAATCCTCGCTTTCCAGCTTGAAGTGGGAAATCGGATCTTTCTTGAAGGTATCCACGCCCAGCGATACCAGCAGAATATCCGGGGCATACTCGGCGATACGCGCGATGCCCTTGTCCAGCGCCTGCGAATAAACGTCCCAGGCGGTGCCCCAGCGCATCGGGAAATTCAGGTTGAAGCCCGCCCCCTCGCCATCGCCGGTTTCGTCCTCGTAGCCCAGGAAGAAGGGATATTCCTGCGTCGGATGGGCATGCAGCGAAACGAACAGCACGTCGGACCGGTCATACATGATCATCTGCGTGCCGTTGCCGTGATGGTAATCCACATCCAGAATGGCGACCTTCGCCGCGCCGTTGTCGCGAAACCATTGCGCGGTCACGGCGACGTTGTTGAAAAAGCAGTAACCGGCGTAAAGATTTTTCGCCGCGTGATGGCCGGGCGGGCGGCATAACGAAAAGACCGCGCGGTCGCCGCTGTCTTTCAGCATTTTAGCGCCCGTCAGGGCCACGTTCGCCGAGGCGGTAATAGCCGTCCAGGTGCCCGCCGTGATCGGGGTGCCGGCGTCGAAGGAATAGTAGCTCAGCCTGCCATCGATCGATTCCGGGATGATTTGGCGGAACCCGCGGCAGGGCCAGTTCAACGGCAGGGCATCCGTGTCACCATGGGCCGCGCGCCACTCGTCATGGGCGGTGCGCAGGAAGTCGATGAAATCGTCATCATGGATACGGCGCACCGGGTCCAGCCCGAAATCGTCGGGACCGCTGACCGCGCCCAACCCAACCTCGTTGATTCTGTCGAGCACGTTTTCGGCCCGTTTCGGGCATTCGAACGGCGGCAGCAACTGGCCATCGATCAGTTCGAACTTGCCGTCCTGAAGCTTGTGATCCGCGCTATATACGGTGTGCATGCGATGCCTCCCTGATGTCAGTTATTGACCGCAGTCTGGGGCATGGCCAAGGGACGGTCAAGCGGCGCACGCCCTTCAAGAAAATTGGGTAATATGCCGATCCCGACAAAATAAATGGCCCGGCGCAACGACGCGCCGGGCCTGGAATGTCCGTACAGGGACTTTCCGATTATTGCGGAATCGGCTTGAGCGTCAACTCCTCGGCCGAGGCCGGAACGAAGCCGTAGCCCGCATAGATTTTCTGGGCCGCGTCGGTGGCCAGATAATCCAGATAAGCCCGGGCGTTTGCGGCGTTGCGGCCGGTTGACAGCGCGCCGATCGCATAACCGACCTTGTCCGCCTTGTTCAGCGGCGCCGGGATGGCCACGCCATCGATCTTGCGGTCATGCTTCCTGGCCTCGACCACCTCGGTCGTCCAGACGATTCCGACATCGGCCTCGCCCTTTTCGATCCGGTCCGGGGTCTCGCGGTGATGGCGCGAAGTGAACCAGGTCTTGCCTTCAATGGCCCAGCAGCTCTTGCACTCGGCATTGGCGGTGACCTTCTCGTATAGTTTCATATCCTTCAACATCGCCGAGCCATAGAACTTGAAGATGCCCTCGGTCAGCGGGTTGGGATGCGATTGCACCAGATCGTCGCGCGCCAGGTCTTCGGGTCCCTTGATCCCCTTCGGATTGCCCGCCGCGACCATCAGTTCGAGCTGGTTATGGATATAGGTCGCGTAGGTATCCATGATCCCCTTGCCCTTGAGCTTCTTGAGATGGCCCAGATTGACGCTGGCGTAGATATCAGGGTTCATGGCGGTCTTCTGGCCTTCGATTTCACCCTGCTTGAGTATCTGGCCCTTCAGGATCTGGCCCGGCGGGATGGTCTCGACATAGACCGACTTGACCCCCGGATTCTTGCCCAGAAAGTCCTGGATCAGTTCTTCCATCACCATGAACTGGTTGCCGGCCAGATACATCACGAGATCGGCCGTATAGGAATCGCCGATTTCGCCCAGTTTGACCTCACCGCCTTGCATGAAGGTACGGTAGTCCTTGCTGTGGCCCGCATCCTCGGCCGCAAATCCCGCACCCGAAACAAACGCAAACGCACCAATGCCCGCCAGGACGGCGGACAGATTTCTTCTGATATTCGACACGGATATAATCCTCCCTGGTGTCCCGTTTTATTGTGGCATGAATGGCGTCGCAGCCGACGGCAATCCGCCAAAACATTCATAGAATAGAATGTTAGGCCGCGCCTGAAAAGAGGCTATTCTACTCACTTCACCTGCAAGGGATATTTCGACCGCAGGACCCTGCGGCATTACGCCCTCTTTTTACTGTTTAAATAGTGTTGTTTACTATCTGAGAATCACTGTTTGGGCTGACATTATGGGAGCGTTCATATGAAATCATGGAATTTGGCTGCCTTGGCGGTCTGCGTGGCATCCAGCCTGGGCTATTCTGCCTTGGCCGAGGGAGATGCCGAACACCGGATCGCCGAAAGCAGGGCCACCATCAAGTCTTTCGCAGGCGAATTGCAAGCCGCGTTAAAGGGAGCCATGAAATCCGGTGGTCCGGTTGAGGCCATCGCGGTGTGCAACGAAAAGGCACCGGGCATAGCGGCTGCACATGGTGAAGCGAATGGCTGGAAAGTCGGGCGTACAAGCCTCAAATACAGAAATCCGGGCAATGCGCCGGACCACTGGGAGGTGTCGACCCTGCAGTCCTTCGAACAACGCAAAGCGGCTGGCGAAGACATAACGAAGATGGATTTCGGGGAGTTCGCCGAGTTGGATGGCAAGAAGGTTTTTCGCTACATGAAAGCGATTCCGACCGGGGAGATTTGCCTGAACTGCCATGGCGGCGACAGCGTGAAGCCTGAAATAGAAGCCAGACTTGCAGACCTCTATCCCGACGACAAGGCCCGGGGCTATTCGACGGGAGAGATTCGCGGCGCGTTCAGTATCGTTCAGCCAGTCGAATGAATTCCTGCCGTCGGGGCGACGCGCGGGCCGCCCGCTCCGGTGATCGTGCCGAATCAGGGATTGCTAACCGGTCATAATGACGGCCGCTTACCCGCCCAGGGCCGTACCTTTTCCAGCGCCGCGCCGATGGCCAGCGCCTCGACGTCGGCAAAGCGCGGTGTCACGATCTGCAGTCCGACGGGCAATCCGCCGGAAGTGAAACCGGCCGGAACCGACAGCGCCGGGCACTGTGCAATATTGTTGAAGACGCATGTCATGTCGAGCGCATGATAGCGGCCGGCCTCGTCCACCCGGTCATAATTGGAATCGCTGCCGTCCGCCGGCGGCGCGGGCAGGGCCATTGTCGGGCAAAGCAGGGCGTCGAAATTCTCAAACAGAAGCGCCAGTTTCCGCCATTGTTCACTTCGAACGATTTCGATCCGCTTGAAGGACACGGCGTCCATGGCCAGGCCCGCCTCCAATAGACTGACGACCTCCGGGTCCATCGCGTCGCGGTGGGTCTCCAGCTTGTCGGCAAAGAACGCCGCAAGGTAAACACCCCAATATTCGCCCCAAGAGTCCATCGCCTGTTTGGTCCAACCGAGGTCCACCTCCTCAATCTGGGCGCCGGCATCGGCCAGGGCGGCGGCGGCGGCGCGCACTTGCGCCTCGACCTCGCCATCGACCGCCAGGAAACCCAGATCGAGCGACAGGGCGAAGCGCTTACCCGCTACGTTCCCGGGCAAGGATGCGTTGAAATCCAGGGTCTCCTTCACCGACATGATGTCCTGCTCATACGGCCCGGACGCCGATGCCATAAACAGCGCCGCATCGCCGATGGTTCTGGTCAGCGGGCCGAAATGCGAGATATTGTCGAAGACGGTCGGCAGGATATCCATCGGAATACGGCCCAGGCTGGGCTTCAGCCCCACGATACCGCAGAACGATGCCGGAATGCGCACCGAACCGCCCATGTCGGTGCCCTCTGCCATGGGTACGCAACCACTGGCCACGGCCGCAGCCGAACCGCCCGAGGATCCGCCGGGAGTCATGGACCGGTCCCAGGGATTGCGTGTAATTCCCCATAATGGACTTTTGGTAAAGCTGGAATAGGCGAATTCGGGCGTCGTGGTTTTGCCGACCATAATGGCGCCGGCGCCGCATAGCCGGTCGACGATCAACGCGTTATGGTCCGGCACCCAGTTCTCGAAGGCCTTGGAACCCCTGGTCGTGCGCTTGCCCTTGGTTGGGGTAAAATCCTTGATGGCAACCGGCACACCATGCAAGGGCCCCACATCGTCGCCGCGCAAAATGGCGGCCTCGGCTTCCTTCGCCGATGCCATCGCCTCTTCGGGAAACACGAAGCAAAAGCAATTAAGCGACGGATTGACTTCCTCGATCCGCGCCAGACAATTCTTCATTATCTCGACCGGTGAGATATCCCGTTTGCGAACCCGCGCGGCCAGTTCGGCCGCGGGTGTGTAAGAAAGTTCCAGATCAGCCATGCCGCTCCCTTTCCAATTGCACTGGGCGCCAAGATTGCGGCACGGTCGGCCATCGTTCAAGCAATATCGACGGCCGGCGCCATGGTTCAGCAAGACCGGAAATGTCGCGCGACTGTTAACCTAAGTTGTTAAGGTTTCTGTACCCTTGTAAATATCGGGGCGCGCTTCGATGTAAACCTGTCTGTACGAACAGGCGTGCGGCAGGCAGAGAGAGTGAGATTCAGTTGAATATTTTCGCCAGCCTCGAACCCGTCAACCGCGGCTCGCGATGTCGCGTGGACAATACCCCCTGATTTCCAAAACATTATTTACAATCAACATGATACCGATTCTTCTTCCCATTAATCAGAGAATCGTCATCTCAATCAGAACTTGCCATTTACTCGGTACTGAAAATAATCGGACCCAGTATTTGCAACAAATAATCACAATTATCTAAAATGCATTCTTTTGGCATATTATTTGCTAACTATACAGTTTCAAAGACATATCGACCGGGTACGGGACGCAGAAAACCCGGCCGAATTCGGGAAATTCTACAAGGCTTTGCGAATGTTCGGAAGACCATGGGTAAGCCGAACCGCACTGAGGAAACGGAAAAGTCGAAAGGGTCCGTTATGACAGTACAGGTCCACCCTGTTGAAACGGAAGGTAGGCTGCGGCCGGAAAAACAAAAGCCGGCTATGGAGCGAAAACAAAGCGACCCCAATATGATAAATTTGTGGGACGAATGTGCCGATGTCGGCGACGTGACCGTGCGATTACGCGACCGTCGGAACGACGAGGAAAAGACGGCTGAACAAAAATAATCGGGGCGCTTGTTGTCGTGCCGGTATTATCGCCACCAATGAAGCGGCCAGGCGATTCGTGTGTGACCGCGCGAAACCGCTCTGCACCATAAAGATAAAACCGATCCGGGGTTGCGGGTCGGTTCCATCGTCAGGCATTCCCGTTCAACACCAGCGCCGGGCAGAAAAACCCTCGACGCTGCATTGCAGGGGGGGCCGCCCTGCCCCCCCGAGCAATCAACTTATAACGTAATAAAATTCCGCCAGTGTGCCAATGCCAATAACGCCGACGACCGCCACGACCTTGTCGAATATTGGATGTATCTGGC
>CBFDDT010000010.1:0-46995 GCA_965603635.1 uncultured bacterium
GGCCCGCTCCCCCATCCGGCCACCCACATTGTACGATGCCGTTGGGTGGCCGGGTGGGGGAGCGGGCCGGTGCCGGCCTGTTAACAAAAACTAATCTTTAGCTATCGCCGGCTTCCACGGTTTCGGGTGCGGCAGCCTTCGCCTTGCCTTTTCCGGGCGCGTCCTTATCGCGGCGCACCACGCGCTCGGCGATACGGGCCGATTTGCCGCGGCGATCGCGCAGGTAATAGAGTTTCGCCCGGCGCACATCGCCGGTGCGCACGACCTCTATCCCTTCTATGCGCGGGCTGTAGAGCGGGAATACGCGCTCGACGCCTTCGCCGTATGAAATCTTGCGTACGGTGAAGGAGCTGTTGATCCCCGCATTTTTACGCGCAATGCAGACGCCCTCGAAGGCCTGGACGCGCTCGCGGGTACCCTCGACGACCTTCACGCTAACGCGAAGGGTATCGCCGGGCTGAAATTCTGATATCGGCCGTTCGGCGACCAGCTTTTCCATCTGCTCGGCTTCCAGATTCTCGATCGTATTCATGGCTTGATCCTCGATACTAGTGACTGACTGTTGAAATTATTTGGCTTGTTTCCGCGTTGGCGCGGCGTTTTCGCGATGATAACGGGCCCACATGTCTGGCCGGCGTTCGCGTGTAATCCGTTCCGCCTCGGCGCGCCGCCAGGCGCGTATGTTCTCATGATGGCCCGACAGTAAAACATCCGGCACCGCGCGCCCGCACCATTCGGCGGGCCGTGTGTAATGCGGATATTCCAGCAATCCGGCCTCGAAACTCTCTTCTTCCAGCGAGTCTTCGCCCCCCATCACGCCCGGCAACAGGCGGATGCAGGCGTCAATCAGGGCGATGGCCGCCGGCTCGCCGCCGGACAGCACGAAATCGCCCAGGCTGATTTCTTCCACGTCGCGGGCATCCAGCACCCGCTGGTCGACGCCTTCGTAACGCCCGCACAGCAGGACGACGCCCGGGCCGGCGGCGATCTCGCGCACCCGTTCCTGGTCCAGCCCGCGGCCGCGCGGGCTCAGATAGATCACCGGCGCCCCGCCGTCCACGGCTTCGCTCTTCTCGATGGCGTGTCCCAGCGCCCGGTCGATCACGTCGGCCCGCATTACCATGCCCGCGCCGCCGCCAAACGGCGTGTCATCGACGCTGCTGTGGCGGTCCTCTGCGAAGTCACGGATGTCGAGGGTTTCCAAAGCCCAGACGCCGTTTTCCAGCGCCTTGCCGGCGAGCGACTGGCCCAGCATTCCGGGGAACATTTCCGGAAAAATGGTCAGCACTCGCGCCGTCCATGTTGTTGTCGCCGCACTCATGACTCGCCTTCTTTCGGCGCCTTCGCCTCAACCTCTTCAGGCGGGGCTATGACGACAATGCCGGCCTTCAGATCCACCGACGGGACAACCGCGTTGGAGAAAGGCAGGACCACGGTTCCGCCCGCCACCAGCACGATCTCGATAACGTCGCCCGCCCCGAAATCATGCAGGGCGCGCACGATTCCGTAATCCGAGCCATCCTCGAGCACCGCCTTCAGGCCGATCAGGTCGGAGTGATAGAACTCGTCGTCTTCCGGTTCGGGAAGTTGCCCGCGCTCTATATAGAGTTCAACCCCGGCCAGCGCCTCGGCGGCGTTACGGTCGTCCACACCCTTGATATGGGCGCGCAACAGGTTCTTGGCCAGGCCATGAACCTTGATCCGGAATTCGCGCGTGCCGGTTTTGTCGGTCAACGGCCCGTAGGCCGCCAGGCCCTTCGGGTCGGCGGTGAAGCTCTTGATACGCACGTCCCCGCGCACGCCATGGGCGCCCGCGATGACAGCTACGCAAAGTCTGTCTTCAACCATGTTGACCGCCACTGCCGACACGCCAATTCCTTCCTACGCCTTGGACTCTTCCTCGGCAGGGGCTTCCTCGGTGGGAGCCTCTTCCGCGGCGGCTTCTTCAGCAGGTGCGTCTTCGGCCGGAGCCTCTTCAGCAGCCGCTTCCTCGGCCGGAGCCTCTTCAGCAGCCGCTTCCTCGGCCGAAGCCTCTTCGGCAACCGCTTCCTCGGCCGGAGCCTCTTCAGCAGGCACCTCTTCGACCGAAGCCTCTTCGGCGACCGCTTCCTCGACCGGCGCCTCTTCGGCAGGCGCGGCTTCCTCCACGGGAGTTTCCACGGCAGGCGCGGCTGCCTTCTCTTCGGCCTCGCGCAGGCGCTCCTGTGCCTTGGCCTTGGGCTGGTTCTTCTTGGTCTGTTCCGAAATCGCCGGCACGGCAGCGATCTCGGCCTTGCCCAGGAAGCGGGCGACACGGTCCGAGGGCTGCGCGCCGACCGACAACCAATGTTTGATACGGTCTTCCTTCAAAACGATGCGGTCCGAATGTTCCTTCGGCAGCATTGGATTGTAAGAACCGACACGTTCAATAAAGCGGCCGTCGCGGGGCATCCGCGAATCGGCAACGACGATGCGATAATAGGGGCGCTTCTTGGCACCACCTCTGGCAAGGCGAATTCTGAGCGACATATTCTGTCTGTCCTTCAGTCTCTGGGTTTAAGTGTTGGTTTGGTTTGTTGAAACAGTGAGTTAAACGGTTTTCTTAAGATTTACGGATTGAAGCCGCCACCGGGCATGCCCGGCAGCCCATGCCGCATCAGGCCCTTCTTGCCCATCTTTCCGACCTTCTTCATCATTTTGGCCATCAACAGATGCTGTTTCAGCAACTTGTTGACCTCTGGGACGGAAGTGCCGGAACCGGCAGCGACACGCCGCTTGCGCGACGCCTGGATGATCTTCGGATTTTTGCGTTCCTTCGGCGTCATCGACGAGATGATCGCCTCCTGGCGGACGATGAGCTTGGCGTCCATCTTCGACTCGGCCATCTGTTGCTGGACCTTGCTGACGCCGGGCAGCATCGCCATCAGGCCCGACAACCCGCCCATCTTGCGCATCTGGCGCAGTTGGGCAGCCATGTCGTCGAGGTCCATATTGCCCTTTTGCATCTTGCGGGCGAGCCTTTCGGCCTCTTCCTGCTCGATGTTTTCGGCCGCCTTTTCCACCAGGCTGACGATATCGCCCTGACCGAGAATCCGGCTGGCGATGCGGTCGGGGTGGAAATCTTCCAGCGCATCCAGCCCCTCGCCCACGCCAATCAGCTTGATCGGCTGGCCGGTGGTGGCGCGCATCGAAAGTGCCGCCCCGCCCCGGGCGTCACCGTCAACACGGGTCAGCACGATACCTGTCAGATTGACGCGCTCGTGGAAACCTTCGGCGACATTGACCGCATCCTGGCCGGTCATGGCGTCGGCGACCAGAAGCGTCTCGATCGGGCCGGTGCTGTCGCGCACGGCGGAAATTTCGTTCATCAGCTGCTCGTCGACATGCAGCCGGCCGGCGGTATCCAGCATGACCACGTCGAACCCGCCCAGCCGGGCGGCCTGCATGGCGCGCGCGGCGATATCGATCGGCTGCTGGCCGGTGACGATGGGCAGGGTCGCAACGCTCGCCTGTTCGCCCAGGGTCTTCAGCTGCTCCTGCGCCGCCGGACGCGCCACATCGAGTGACGCCATCAGCACTTTTTTCTTTTCTTTTTCCTGAAGGCGCTTGCCGATCTTGGCGGTCGTCGTGGTTTTACCCGACCCCTGCAAGCCAACCATCATGATCGCCATCGGCGCCGCCGCCGCCAGGTTCAGCCCGACGGTATCACCACCCAGCATTTCCACCAGGTGATCGTGGATCAGCTTGATAACCATCTGGCCAGGCGTAACCGAACGCAGGATTTCCGCGCCCGTCGCCTTTACGGTAACGTCCTCGATCAGCTTCTTGACGACCGGCAGGGCGACGTCGGCCTCCAGCAGCGCGATCCGCAGTTCGCGCATCGCCGCCGTGACGTCGGCCTCTTTCAGTGCGCCGCGCTTGCGCAGCCGCCCTAAAATATCGCCAAGTCGTTCTGTCAGCGTGTCAAACATGACGCCAGTCATCTCTCCAACGAAAAACGCGCCAGCGCGCGAAACTCGCGGACCGGCGGGGCCCCTCGGGACCGAAAGCACAGTTTCCATATGAAAAAGGCTGCGGGCTTGTACCGCCAGCCGAGGGCCGAGTCAAGCGCTACCAATAGTGTAAACCGGGCGGATGGTCTCATGGGGATTGGCCGATGTGGCCACTTGCCGTTGCTGGAAAGTGCGTTATATAGCTACTAAAGGCGTAAAAAGCCTCCTTTATAGTATACATGGTCCGCGATTCATTATATGATGCGTGAGCCTTCCGATTGAAGTGGTGGAGTAAAATGAGCGACACAATAGAACTTTCCCCCCCCGACCCCGTAGACATACATGTTGGCAAAAAAATCTGGCAACGCCGGCGTGAGATGGGTCTCAGCCGACGCGCGCTTGGCGAAATCATCGGTGTTGGCCTGAAGCAGGTCAATAAATATGAAACCGCGATGAACCGGGTAAGTGCCGGGCGTCTGTACGAAATCGCCTTGGCGTTGGGTGTTCCGGTTGCCTGGTTTTTCGATGGTGTCGATGGAAATTCACATGATATTGACGCGGCGATTGATTCCTCGGAAGGCACGGCGGACCAGCAGGAGGTGACATCGCTACTGACGGCGTACCACATGGTTCCCGCTCTTGTGCGCAGCAAATTTCTCCGTCTCGTGCGTTCGATCGCCGACGAGGAAGCTTCCTGAAGCGCGTCCCGTTTGCGCGGGTCATACTCTTAATCCGGTGGACTTGACCGTGGTTCTCGCCATATAAGGCGGGGACCGTCGGAGGGTCGGCCGGATGACGCCGTTTACAAAGATGCATGGACTAGGCAACGACTTTGTCGTGCTCGATCTGCGCGCTGGAGCCTTTGCTCCGGACGCGGACAAGGCGCGTGCGATCGCCGACCGTCGCCGGGGCGTCGGGTGCGACCAGTTGATTTTGATCGAGCCGCCCGAAATGGCCGGCACCGAAGTGCGCCTGCGCTTTCTCAATTCCGACGGCAGCGAATCGGGCGCGTGCGGCAACGGCACGCGCTGCGTGGCCTCCCAGTTGCTGGCCGAATCGGGGGCGGACCGGCTGGTTATCGAAACGCTGGCAGGCCGGCTACAGGCCTCGCCGGCGGGAGACGGGCTTTTTACCGTCGATATGGGCCCCGCGCATCTGGATTGGCATGACATACCGCTGGCGCAGGAATGCGACACGCTTCATCTCGACATCGCGTTTGGCCCGCTGAAAGACCCAGTGGCCGTCAATATGGGCAATCCGCACTGCATTTTCTTCGTCGAGGATGCCGAGGATATCGAGCTCGCGACTTTCGGCCCGCAGATAGAACACCACCCATTGTTCCCGGAACGCACCAACGTCGAGGTGGCTACCGTTATCGACCGCGCGCGAATTCGCCTGCGCGTGTGGGAGCGCGGCGCGGGCATCACGTTGGCTTGCGGCTCCGGCGCCTGTGCCACCGCCGTTGCCGCCGTGCGCCGCGGACTGATCGACCGCAAGGTTGAGTTGATCATGGATGGCGGCTCGCTGACCGCCGAGTGGCGCGAGGATGGCCATGTGCTCCTTACCGGGCCGGTCGCCACCAGCTTCACCGGCATGCTGGACGATTACACGGCGGCATGACCAGCGAACCCCGCATCCTCACCTTCGGTTGCCGCCTCAACGCCTTCGAGTCCGAAGTGATGCGTGATCATGCCCGCGCGGCCGGTCTGCGGGACGCGGTCATCGTCAACACCTGCGCGGTCACGGCCGAGGCCGAACGCCAGGCCCGACAGGCGATCCGCCGGGCGCGGCGCGAACATCCCGACGCCCCGATAATAGTCACCGGCTGCGCGGCGCAGATCGATCCGGACCGTTACGCCGCCATGCCCGAGGTCAGCCGGGTGCTGGGCAACGAGGAAAAGCTGCGCGCCGAGAGCTTCCTGCCGGGCGCCAATGCGGCCGTCGCGGTGGACGACATCATGACCGTGCGCGAAACCGCGCCGCATCTGGTCGAGGGATTCGAGGGCCGCGCCCGCGCTTTCGTGCAAATTCAGCAGGGCTGCGACCATCGCTGCACCTTCTGCATCATCCCGTTTGGACGCGGCAACAATCGCTCCGCCCCGATCGGGACAATCGTCGACCAGACCCGGCGGCTGGTGGAGGCCGGATACAAGGAAATCGTGCTCACGGGCGTGGACATCACCGGTTACGGCGCCGATCTGCCGGGCCGGCCGCGCCTGGGCCAGATGGCGCGCCGCCTGTTGGCGCAGGTTCCCGAATTGCCGCGTTTGCGGCTGACTTCGGTCGATTGCGTCGAGGTCGCGGACGACGAAGACCTGATGGATATGATCGCCGGAGAAGAGCGGCTGATGCCGCATCTGCATCTGTCGCTGCAGGCCGGCGACGACATGATTCTCAAACGCATGAAGCGTCGGCACAGCCGCGACGACGCCATCGAATTCTGCCGCCGGGCCCGCGAGTTGCGCCCCGGCATTGCCTTCGGCGCCGACCTGATCGCCGGCTTCCCGACCGAAACCGACGATATGTTCCGGCGCAGCCTGGACCTGATCGGGGAATGCGACCTCGCCTGGCTGCATGTGTTCCCCTACTCGGTGCGCGAGGGCACGCCGGCGGCGCGCATGCCGCAAATCCCCTCGGCCATTCGCAAGGAGCGCGCGGCGCAACTGCGCGCGGCCGGCGAACGGGCCGCCGAACTCTTCCTCGAAAAACAGGCCGGCAGCGAGGCCATGGTGCTGGTGGAGCGCGACGACAGCGGCTACAGCGAACATTTCGCACCGGTGCGGCTGAGCGACCCGGCGCCCGAAGGCGCCCTGGTCCGAGCCCGAATCGAGCGGCGTGAAGGCACTAAACTGATCGGGAAGACGGTAAGAAGGGCGGCATGAGCGACATCGAAGAACAAAAACAAGGCTGGTTCAAGCGGCTGAAGGCCGGGCTTTCGAAATCCTCCGGCAAGATCGCCTCGGGGCTATCGGCTCTGGCCGGGCGCAAGCTGGACGATGCACTGATCGAGGAAATCGAGGAGCTGCTGATCACCGCCGATCTGGGCCCGACCCCCGCGGCGAAGCTGGCGGCGGGGTTGGCCAAGGGGCGCTTCGACAAGACCGTGACGGGCGAGGAACTGCGTGAGGCGCTGGCCACCGATATCGCGGCGATGCTGGAGCCGGTCGCCAAGCCACTCGTCCTCGATCCCGCGCGCCGGCCCCATGTGGTGCTGATCGTCGGCGTCAACGGCAGCGGCAAGACCACCACCATAGGCAAGCTGGCGCGCCAGTACCGCGACCAGGGCAAGTCAGTGATGCTGGCGGCCGGCGATACTTTCCGCGCCGCCGCGGTAGAGCAATTGCAGATCTGGGGCGAGCGCACCGGCTGCCCGGTGGTTGCCGGCAAACAGGGCGCGGACGCCGCCGGCCTGGCCTACGAGGCGCTGGAAAAGGCGCGCAACGAAGGCATGGACGTGTTGCTGATCGACACCGCCGGGCGGCTGCATAACAAGGCCGACCTGATGGCGGAGCTGGAAAAAATCATTCGCGTGATTCGCAAGCAGGACGAAACCGCCCCCCATGACTGCGTGCTGGTACTCGACGCCACCACCGGCCAGAACGCGCTGGCCCAGGTCCAGACCTTCAAGGACCTGGTCGACATCACCGGCCTGATCGTCACCAAGCTGGACGGCACCGCGCGCGGCGGTGTTCTGGTGGCCCTGGCCGACCGCTTCGGCCTGCCCGTCCATGCGGTGGGCGTCGGCGAACAGGCCGAGGATATGCGCCCCTTCACGGCGCAAGACTTCGCGAACGGTCTGCTGGGTATCGAACAGGATTGAACAGACGTGCCCGCTGCGTCATTGTGGCGCGAACAATTTGCGGGAGGCCTGAATGGCGGAAAAGACGCCGGCGGGCGTGCACAGCCTGAAGCAGTTCGACGACCCCGACGCGGCTGTCGCGCGAATCGCGGATATTTACGAGACCGGCGTACGGCGGGTGCGCGAGCGATTCGCCGCCTTCGCGGCCGGCGACCGTACCAGCCCGTCGGAACCGGCTTTCTATCCCTACGCCAGGATCAAGGCCGGGGCGGCGCAGATGATGGCCGAGTCGCGGCCCTCTTACGGAACCCTGTCCTACCCCGGTGCTTACGGGACGACACTGACCCGCCCGGACCTGTTCGCCGACTACTACCGCGAACAGATCGGGCTGTTGATCCAGCATCACGGCGTGCCGGTTTCCATAGGCGTCAGCGACCGGCCGATCCCACTGCCCTTCGTCATCGAACATTCCAACGCCGACCTCAGCGTCGGCGAAATGCAGACCGTCGAGGGCCTGTTCCATATGCCGGACCTGGCCCAGATCGACGACGGTATCGCCAACGGCACCCACATCACGCCGCCGGGCCAGCCCCGGCCGCTGGCGCTGTTCTCCGCCGACCGCGTGGACCTCGCGCTGCACCGGCTGCGTCATTACACGGCCAGCGAGCCCGAACATTTCCAGAAGTTCGTGCTGTTCACCAACTATCGACGGTATGTCGACGAATTCATCGACTACGGACGCGACGCCGTATCGGCCGGCGGCGATTATCAAACTTTTGTCGAACCAGGCGGCGTTGTGACCCGCGCCGGCCAGGCCGAGCCGGAGGGAGTCGCCCCCGCCCACCTGCCGCAAATGCCGGCCTATCACCTAACCCGTGCCGACGGGCAGGGCGTCACGCTGGTCAATATCGGCGTCGGCCCCTCGAACGCCAAGACGATCACCGATCATCTGGCGGTTTTACGGCCGCATTGCTGGATGATGATCGGCCATTGCGGGGGCTTGCGGCGCTCGCAGCAGCTGGGTGACTACGTATTGGCCCACGCCTATATCCGCGAGGACCACGTGCTGGACAAGGATCTGCCGATCTGGGTGCCGGTGCCGCCGATCGCCGAGGTCCAGGTGGCGCTGCAGGAGGCCGTGGCGCGGGTCACCGGCCTGCACGGCCGCGACATGAAAACCCGCATGCGCACCGGCACCGTCGCCAGCAGCGACAACCGCAATTGGGAGCTTCGTTTCGACGAGTTGTTCGAACGGTTCAGCCAGTCGCGCGCCATCGCCGTCGACATGGAATCGGCGACCATCGCCGCCAACGGCTTCCGGCTGCGGGTGCCATACGGCACCCTGCTCTGCGTGTCGGACAAGCCGATGCATGGCGAAATCAAGCTGCCCGGCATGGCCAACGCCTTCTATAACGAGCGCATCAGCCAGCATATGAAAATCGGCCTGGAAGCGGTGGAAATCCTGCGCGAGGGCGGTGTCGAACAACTCCATTCCCGAAAACTGCGCAGCTTCGACGAACCGGCGTTCCGGTAGGGGGGCGAGATGGAGCGGCATCCGCGCCGGCGGAAAATACTCTGATGGTGCTTGAGCCTGGCGTTCTGGCCCTCGTCCTGCTGGCCGCGGTCGCGCATGCGGGGTGGAATGCGCTGGTCAAGGCCAGCGGCGAGCGCGGGGCTATTTTTTCAGTGCTTTTGCTGACCGGCGGGGCCTTTGGGCTGGTGGGCGTTATCATTTTGCCGCTGCCGGCGCCGGAGGCCTGGTTCTACCTGATTCTCTCCGCCATCGTCCACTACGGCTATTACGGATTTCTGCTGCTGGCCTATCGGTACGGCGATCTCAGTCATGTCTATCCGCTGGCGCGCGGATCGGCCCCGCTGATGGTTGCCGGCGGCGCATGGCTCATGGCGGGGGAGCAGCTCGGCGCCATGGGGATTGCCGGGCTCGCGCTGGCGTCGGGCGGCATCATGAGCCTTGCCTTCGAAAACGGTCTGCCGCGCGACCATGCGGCCAAGGCGGTATTCTTCGCCATCGGCACCGGCACGCTGATTGCGGCCTATACGGTGGTGGACGGGCTTGGCGTAAGGGCATCCCAGGCGCCAATCAGCTATATCGCGTGGCTCAACCTGCTGGAGGCCGCGCCGATTTCCCTGTGGCTGCTGGCGCGTCGCCCGGCGAGCTTCACCGGCCTGACCGCGCGGTCGTGGCGGAAGGGGATCTTCGGCGGCGTTCTGGCCATGGCCGCTTATGGGTTGGTGATCTACGCGCTGTCGCTGGGTGCGATGGCGCATATCTCGGCGTTGCGGGAGACATCCGTCCTGTTCGCCGCCTTGATCGGCACGCTGATCCTGCGCGAAACCTCGGCCAGCCCCGGCCGCCGCATTGCCGCGGCTGCCCTGGTCTCGGCCGGAATCGTTACCTTGCAGCTGGGCTAGCATGGAACTCTGGACCGGCCTTCTGGTGTTGTGCGCGGCTGTGATGCATGCGTCATGGAACGCGGTGGTGAAGAACGCCGCCGATTCGCTGGTGATGCAGGCCGTTATCATTCTGGTCTCCGCCACAATCGCCTTGCCCTTCGCGCTGGCCCTGCCGTTTCCCGGCCTGGAAACCTGGGGCTATATCCTGGCCGGGACAATTGTGCATGGCTTCTATTTCGCCTTTCTGGTGAAAGCGTACGAGATCGGCGATTTCGGCCATGTTTATCCGGTCGCGCGCGGGACCGGGCCGATGATCGTGGCGGTCGTCGCGGCGCTGTTTCTGGGCGAGGCGCTGACGATTGCGCAATATGCGGGCGTGGCGCTGGTGTCGCTGGGTATCCTCAGCCTGGCCCTGACCGCGCCCGGCGCCGGCGGGGCCCGGGCCTTGCGCTACGCCCTGGCGGTCGGGCTGACCATCGCCACCTATACCGTCATCGACGGGCTGGGGTCGCGCAGCGGGCCGGAGCCTTTTGCCTTCATTGCATGGCTGCTGGTGCTGTCGGTCGTTCCCATCGGCAGCCTTGCCCTGTGGCGGAGGGGGTTGGCGAATACGGTCGCCGCCGCGCGAACCCAACCGTGGCGCGGCCTCGCCGCCGGAACCGTCTGCGGCCTGGCCTATACCATCGTCCTGTGGGCTTATAGCGAGGGGGCGCTAGCCACGGTGGCGGCGCTTCGCGAAACCTCGGTAATCTTCGCCGCCCTGATCGGTGCAATTCTGTTTGGGGAACCTTTCGGGCGGCGGCGCATTCTGGCCGCCTCGGTCGTCGCGGCCGGCGTCATCGCCATCAATCTGGGCTAGGGCAATATCCGATCAAACAGAACCGGTCCGGTTCGGTTTGATCGGATGAAATTGCCCGCTTTATCAAGGGGCGAGCAGCTTTATCCGTACAAATGGAATCGCCCGAAGCGATTCCGTTTGTACGGATGCTGCTCTAGGATTTCATCCGGTCTTGCGAACAGCCGTCGCCGGATCGTCGCGCTGCATGATGCGTTCAGTGGGGAATATGGCTGTGATCCTGGTACCCATGTCCGGCGCGGCTTCGCCTTTCATCCGGCCGCCATGCTGGCGCACCAGATACTCGGTCAGCGGCAGACCTCGGCCGCCGCCCTCTCGAATATCCAGCAAAGGGCCGTCGCTGTTGCGCCCGATCAGCGCAAGCTGGCTTTTGGACATGCC
The DNA here is from genome assembly GCA_965603635.1 of uncultured bacterium. GTDB lineage: Bacteria > Pseudomonadota > Alphaproteobacteria > UBA8366 > JADFVY01 > JADFVY01. The sequence continues at coordinate 11,423 of CBFDDT010000010.1, forward strand.
GATGCCGGTATCGGCAATACAGAGTTCCATCTCGCCATTGGCGCCAAGCGCGGCGGAAACAGTCACCTTGCCGGCCGGCGGCGTGAACTGAATGGCATTGGACACAAGGCTGATAAGAATCTGACGCAACCGGTCACGGTCGCTCTTCAGGCGAGGTAAATCCTCGGACACATCGACCTGAATGCGGACCCGTTGGGTCGCGGCATAGCCCTGCAACAGAAGACAGGCCGACCCGACCGCATCGCCGACATCCAGTGCTTCCTCGGGCAATTCACCGTCGCCCGCGCCGGGCATCTGACGCAGCCGCTCGTCATGTTTGCGGGTGATGGCGAAACGGATGCGCCGGCGCAGGGATTTCTCGTCCAGCTCGCCCTTAATCAGCAGGTCCTGCGCGCCAAGGCGCAGGGCTTCCAGCATGGTGACTTCCTTGGCGTGGCCCAGCAGTATGACAAGCGGAACGGCCGGCGCCGCATCGCGCATGCGCGAAATCCGGGGCAGGTTCTCCACATCGATCATCGGCATGCCCAGCAGGATTGCATCGACGTGGCGCGCCTGTTCGAGCCCCTGCTCGAAGTTGGGCATGCGCTGGACGTCGAAAGTCGGGCTTTTGGCCGAGGAAAGCCATTCCTCGAACATGCCCGCATCCGCTGGGTTGGACTCGATCAACAGAACCCTGATGACCGCCGCATCGATACTATTTTGCATTAACTGGCTTCCCCGACCCGAATATCGCATGTGGCGCGCCGCGCCAAAGGGGCAACTGTGCCGAAAAATTACCAATAAATCGCTAAGAGGACGGGCTTTTTCCCTGTCCGGGCTTCACCGGAGCCGCGGAAACTGTTAACACCGCCCCTCGGAAAAACCATGAAGGGTACCGCGGCATGAATCCGCGTTTGAACGCAGCAATTGAATACGGGCCGCTGGCCGTATTTCTGGCCGCCTATTATCTCGGCAACCGATATCTCGACGATATCGGGGCGATCCTGGCGGCCACGGCGGCGATCATGGTGGCAACGGTCGTGGCTTTGTTGGTCGCCTGGTTCGTGCAGCGGCGCGTTCCGAAGGTTCCGCTTATTTCGGGTGGCTTGCTGATGGTGTTCGGCGGCCTGACCTTGTGGCTGCAGGACCCGGTTTTCATCAAAATGAAACCGACGATCGTCTATCTGCTGTTTTCCACCATGTTACTGGGTGGCATCGCGGTGGGCCGGCCGCTGCTGAAACCGCTGCTGGGAAAAGCCTGGCAGCTTGACGATGCGGGCTGGAACAAACTGACGGTCCGTTTCGGCCTGTTTTTCATGGCGATGGCGGGCCTGAACGAACTGGTATGGCGCACGCAAAGCACGGATTTCTGGGTCAGCTACAAGGTGTTCGGAACGATGGCGCTGATCCTCGTCTTCACCATGACGCAAGTCGGCCTGATCCACCGCCACCAGATCCAGCCCGAGAGTGTCGACAAAAGCGACTAAGCGCCCCGGAAATGCTCGAAGATCGACCAACCGCCGATGGCGATGAAACCGATCCCGGCGATCAGCTTGAGCGGCATCATTTCAAGATAACGCGCGCCGTAATTTCCCAACAGCACCGCCATGCCGGTCGCCACCACCAGCGCCGAGGCTGCGGCAAGGAACACCATGAAGGGATGCAGGTTCCTGTCGCTGGCGAACAGCAGCGTGGCCAGCTGTGTCTTGTCGCCCAGTTCCGCCATGAAGATGATCGCGAAGATGGTGGCAAGCTTCAACATTTATCCCTAGCCTTCTGAATTGATTAATAATCGCCGGTTTCGCCGGTCGGATTGAACCGCGCCGCAAAACCCGTCTGGCCGCGCACCTCGTCGAAATGATTAAGCGCCCAGCGCACCGACGGGAAGGCGATGTCGTCCCATGGGATTTCGTCCCAGCGGAACAGTCCGACCTCGGCGCTTTCCGGTCCGGCCGCGACATCCGGCGAGGTCAGTTGCGCCCGGAAAATCACCTGCACCTGGCTGATTCGCGGGATGCTGTAGACCGCCAGCACGGTTTCGATCTCCAGCCGCGCAAAGGCCTCTTCCCAGGCTTCGCGCGCCGCGCCCTCCGCCGCGGTCTCGTTCACTTCCATATATCCCGCCGGCAGGGTCCAGTATCCCATGCGCGGATGGATGGCCCGCCGGCAGAGCAGGATTTTGTCTTCCCAACTGGCGACCGAACCGACGACGACCTTCGGATTTTCGTAATCGATAAAGCCGCAGTCGGCGCATACCCGGCGCTCGCGGTCGTCGCCCTCGGGAATCTCGCGGACAAACGGACGGCGGGATATTTTTGTGGAATCGCTCATGCTGGCACTGTGACTCGGCGGGGCGCGGCGATCAAGTCACCCCGCCCCCTTTTCGCGGTCATGCTCACCGGCTGCGGGCCACCCGCCAGATTACATTGGCGACATCGTCGGCGATCAGCAGGCTGCCGTCGGCGGCGACGGCCAGTCCGGCGGGGCGGCCCCAGACTTCCGCTGTCTGTTTGACGAACCACCCTTCCTTGGTGCGAACATGAAAGCCGGTGGCAAAGGATTCGTACCAACCTTCGGGCTGCCCGTTCGCGAAGGGCACGCGGACCACCATGTAGCCGCGCGGCTCCGACGCGTTCCACGATCCGTGCAGGGCGACGAAGGCGTCGTCCTTCCAGTCCGCGGGTACATCCATGTCCTTCGCGAACACCAGGCCGAGCGGGGCCGAATGGGACCGGAACAGCAGGTCCGGCACGATCGCCTTTTTCACCAGGTCGGGGCGGCGTTCGGCGAAATCGGGCTGCGGGTTGGGTCCGATATAGGCATAGGGCCAGCCATAAAACCCGCCGTCCAGCACAGAAGTCAGATAGTCGGGAACCAACTCGTCGCCCAACCCGTCGCGCTCGTTAACGACGGTATAAAGCTGCCCGGTATCGGGGTGGAGGGTAATGCCGACCGGGTTGCGCAGGCCCGAGGCATAGACCCTTCCATCGAACGCCTCGCCCCGGAATTCGTCGAACTCGAACCGGACGATGGTCGCGCGCGGCGCCGGGTCCTCGCCAATATTGCCGGCGCTGCCGATGGCGACGAACAGCCCTTTGCCGTCGGGCGAAAAGGCGATGTTACGGGTCCAATGCCCGCCGCCCCCTCCCAGCGCGCCGGGCGGCGTTACGGGCTGGGGTGGATGTTCGGCTCGGGTCTGGCCCGGTTTCCAGCGGTAGCGCCAGACACGCTTCAGGTCGGCGACATACAAATACTCGCCGCGCAGCGCCAGACCATGCGGGTGGTTCAAACCGCTGGCGAATATATGATGCTCTTCGGCCTTGCCGTCGCGGTCTCTGTCGATCAGTAGCGAAACCCGTCCGGCACGCGGTTCCGCAAGAAAAACCTCGCCGCCAGGCGCCACCGTCATCCAGCGCGCATGGACCAGCCCCTCGGCGAAACGGTTGGCGGTAAAGCCCTCGGGCACATCCGGCATAACGAAGGGACCGAGCGTGATGGTGGAGGGACGGTTGCCGGCCGACCCGGTGGCAAAGGGCGCCGGCATATCCGAGGGGCGCATTTCAAAGCGCTGCCCCGGCCGCGGCAAGGGGTCGGCCGGGGCGGCGCCAGCCGTGGCAATGGCGGCAATCAGCACCGCTGTGAACAGAACACCTCTGTCACCCATATGGCCTCGCTCCCCGTTATTTCTCCAACGCCGCCACGCCGGGCAGGGTTTTGCCTTCCAGCCATTCCAGGAAGGCCCCGCCCGCCGTCGAGACATAGGTAAACTGGTCCGCCACGCCGGCATGGTTCAGCGCGGCCACTGTGTCGCCGCCCCCCGCCACCGATACCATGCTACCGGCCTGCGTCAAGCGCCCGGCCTCGCGCGCGACGGCGACGGTGCCGGCGTCGAAGGGTGGAATTTCGAAGGCGCCCAGCGGGCCGTTCCAAAGCAGGGTCTTGCAGTTCGCCAGTTTCGCGTTCAGTTCGGCGACGCTGTCCGGTCCGACATCCAGGATCATCATGTCCGATGGCGCCGCGTCGATGGGGACAGTTTTCGATGGCGCGCCAGCCTCGAACTTCGCGGCGACCACGCCATCCACCGGCAAAAGGATTTCGCAGCCCGCGGCCTTGGCCCTGACCTCGATCTCGCGCACCGTATCGGCGAGGTCGTGCTCGCACAGGCTGGCACCCACATCGATGCCGCGCGCGTTCAGGAAGGTGTTGGCCATGCCGCCGCCGATGATTATGGCATCGACGCGGGCCACCAGATTGCCCAGCACATCCAGCTTCGACGACACTTTTGCGCCGCCGACCAGCGCGATCACCGGATGGGCAGGCGTTTCCAGCGCCGCCGTCAGGGCCTCCAACTCGGCCTGCATGGCCCGGCCCGCCGCCGCCGGCAGCAGCCTGGCGATCGCTTCGGTCGAGGCATGGGCGCGATGGGCGGCTGAGAAGGCATCGTTGACGTAGGCATCGCCCAGTTTCGCCAGTTCTCCGGCGAAGGCTGGGTCGTTGGCCTCCTCGCCCGGATGGAAGCGCAGATTTTCCAGCAGGGCTACCCCGCCGGATTCGAGTCTCTCAACGACGGAGGCCGCCTCCGCGCCGACGCAATCCGGCGCGAACGAAACGGCCTTGCCACCCAGCCGGGCGGAAAGGGCCTGCGCGACCGGTTCCAGCGACATTCCCGGCACCACCTTGCCCTTGGGCCGGCCGAAATGGGACATCACGATGACCTTCGCGCCCTTGTCGCACAATTCCATGATCGTCGGCGCCAGGCGCTCGATGCGCGTGGCGTCGGTGACCTTGCCGGCCGCGATCGGCACATTCAGGTCGCCGCGCAGCAGAACGCGCTTTCCGCTGAGGTCTATATCGTCGAGGGTCTTGAACATCGGTGAAACTCCCTGGTCGGCAGAATAGTATAAAGCTTGCCATGCAATACACCGCGAAGCGGAAGGGCGGCAATGCTCCCGCGGGTGGGCTTCGTCCCACCCGGCAATTTGTCGCAACGTCGTGAGCCGGAGTTTACCCCGATTCCCTTCTTGTGTGAGGCTTGCGGATGGGGCAAGTTTCCGCGCGAGAGGAACCACACCCCATGAGCGATTTCCAATACGATCTTGTTGTCATAGGCGGCGGCCCCGGCGGTTACGTCGCGGCCATTCGCGCGGCCCAGCTTGGGCTGAAGGTGGCCTGCGTTGAAAAGCGCGGCGCGCTGGGCGGCACCTGCCTGAATGTCGGCTGCATCCCGTCCAAGGCGCTGCTGAACAGTTCCGAGAAATTCGAGGAAGCCAATCACAGCTTCGCGGCCCATGGCATCGATGTCGGCTCGGTGAAGCTGAACCTGAAGACCATGATGGCGCGCAAGGAAAAGGTAGTCGACGATCTGACCAAGGGCATCGAGTTCCTCTTCAAGAAGAACAAGGTCGATTATATCAAGGGCGCCGGCGCCATCGCGGGGCCCGGCAAGGTGGCCGTGACACCGGCCGACGGCGGCAAGGCCAGCGCCCTGGAAACGAAGAATATCCTGATCGCCACGGGTTCGGAGGTAATGCCACTGTCTGGCGTCGAGATCGACGAGAACCGGATCGTATCCTCCACCGGCGCGCTGGCGTTGTCGAAGGTGCCGAAACATCTGGTGGTGGTTGGCGGCGGCGTTATTGGGTTGGAGCTGGGTTCCGTCTGGCGGCGATTGGGGGCGGAGGTCACGGTAGTCGAATTCCTCGACCGCATTCTGCCCGAGATGGACGGCGAGATTTCAAAGAACTTCGCGCGCACCATGAAGAAGCAGGGCATGAAGCTGAAGCTCGGCTCGAAGGTTACCGGCGCGAAAGCGAGCAAATCCGGGGTAAAACTGACCGTGGAGCCTGCCGCGGGCGGCAAGGCCGAAACCATCGACTGCGATACGGTTCTCGTCGCGATTGGCCGGCGTCCCTACACGGAAGGCCTGGGTCTGGAGAAGGCCGGCGTGGAAATAGGCCCGCGCGGTTTTATAAAAATAGACGAACATTTCAAGACAACCGCCGACGGAATATACGCTATCGGTGACTGCGTTCCCGGCCCAATGCTGGCGCACAAGGCCGAGGACGAAGGCGCGGCCTGTGCGGAAATCATCGCTGGCCAGTCGCCGCATATCAATTACGACGCAATTCCGGGCATCGTCTACACATGGCCGGAAGTAGCCTCGGTCGGCAGGACAGAGGAGCAGTTGAAGGAAGCCGGGATCGAATTCAAGGCCGGTAAATTCCCCTTCACCGCCAACAGCCGGGCCCGCGCCAATATGGATACTGACGGCTTCGTCAAGATCCTGGCGGACGCGAAAACCGACCGTGTGCTGGGCGCCCACATCATCGGCCCGGACGCCGGCAACATGATCCACGAGATTGTCCTGACGATGGAATTCGGTGGCTCGGCGGAGGACATCGCACGGACCTGCCATGGTCACCCCACCCTGAACGAGGCGGTAAAAGAGGCGGCGATGGCGGTGGCCGGCCGGCCGATCCACATCTGAGCCCCAAGACCATGAAACAGCCGCGACGGGCCGCGCCATGATAAAGCGGCCCTCATCTCCCGTCATGCTGATCCTCGCCTTGTGCGTGGCGGAAACGCTGGGCATGGCGACCTTCGCGACATTTCCGGCGCTGCTACCGACATTCCGCGAGGAATGGGGCCTGAGCAATTGGGAGGCGGGCCTGATCGGCGGGGTATATTTTGCCGGTTACCTGTTGGCGGTGCCGGTGCTGGTTACCCTGACCGACAGGGTAGATCCGCGGCGCATCTATCTCATTTCGATGGCCATCAGCGTGGTCTCGGCGCTCGGATTCGCCGTTAACGCGACCGACCTGGCCAGCGCCAGCCTGTGGCGCCTCCTGCAAGGCGTTGGGTTGGCGGGAACCTATATGCCGGGCCTGAAGGCGCTGACTGACGCCCTGCCGGAAAAATACCAGAGCCGCGCCGTCGCCTTCTACACCTCCAGCTTCGGGGTCGGCTCCAGCCTGTCATTCGTGATCGCTGGTGAGCTGGCGGCGGCGTTTGACTGGCGCTGGGCCTTCATCCTGTCGGCGATCGGGCCGGCGCTGGCGATCGTGTTCGCCTTCTGGGTTTTGCGGCCCAAGCCGCCGGAGGAGGATGCGCTGCCGGCGACCCGGCTGCTGGACTTCCGGCCGGTTTTCGCTAACCGCCGGGCGCTGGCCTTCACGTTGGGTTATGCCGTTCATAATTGGGAACTGTTCGGCTACCGCACCTGGATCGTCGCCTTCTTGGTCTTCGCGCAGACGCAGCAGCCGGCGGGTGCAATCGGGCTGGCCTGGAGCGCGACGACGCTGGCCGCCCTGGTCAATCTGGTCGGCCTGCCCGCCAGCGTTCTGGGCAACGAGCTGGCGCACCGGTTCGGGCGGCGGCAGGTTTTGATCGCGGTGATGATTGCTTCCGCGATCGCCGGCACGGTCTTCGGTTTCTCCGGCGCAACCTTGCCCTTCGTCGCGGTCGTGTTTCTGGCCTTCGTCTATGGCTGGACGGTCATCGGCGATTCGGCGACGCTGACGGCCGGCGTGATCGCCGCCGCAGACCCGCGCTATCGCGGAGCCACCATGGCGATGCATTCGATGATCGGCTTCGTGGGGTCGTTCCTGGGTCCGCTGGCTTTCGGCGCGGTACTGGACGCCGGCGGCGGCGAGGAAAACGGCACGGCCTGGGGCATCGCCTTCGCTTCGCTAAGCGCCGTTATCCTGATCGGTCCGGTGCTGATGATGACCATAGCCAGACGGGCGGAACGGGACGCGGCCTAATCCTTCAGCATGGCCATCAGCCCGGGGAAGGCCGGATCTGAATGGGTAGCAACGAAGGTGGGAATCGGGGCCAGCCAGTCGCGGAACCGGCCCTTGGCTTCGAACCGGTCACGAAAATCCGACGCGGCGAGGAATTCGGGGAAGCGCGGAAGAATGCCGCCCGCAATGTAAATACCGCCGCGTGCACCGATGGTCAGCGCGACATTGCCGGCAAATCCCCCCAGCATGGCGCAGAAGGTTTTCAGGGTTACGACGCTGGCGGCGCAGTTTCCGGCCAGCGCACGGGCCGAAATTTCTTCAGTGCTCAGGGGTGACGCACTGTCCCACCCGTCGACGAACCGCAATGCTTCATAAAGGACCTCAAGGCCCGGCCCCGACAAGACCCGTTCGGCGGAAACGTGCCCGAACCGATCCCGAAAAAACGCCAGAATTTCGGATTCGCGTTTGTCCTCAGCCGACAGGGTGGCGTGGCCGCCCTCGGTTTGCAGCACGATCCCTCCGTTCGCCGGAACGAAGGCTGCAACACCCAGCCCTGTACCAGGGCCGAGTACGGCGCTCGGCGACCCGGTCACCGCTTCGCCTCCCCCGATGGAATAAAGATTCTCCCCGGTAAAGAGCGGCAAGCCTCTGGCCAGTGCCGCAAAATCGTTGACCAGCTGAATCTGCGAAATGCCGAGGTCCCGCTCCAGCGCCTCGGAGTCAAAATCCCACGCGCCGTTGGTCAGACTCCCGTGGCCCGCCTCCACCGGCCCAGCCACGGCCAGAACGGCTTTACGGGGAGGATGCGGTAATCCCGCCTCGGCCAGGAATGTCCTGATGGCGTCCGCCGGGGCAGGAAAATCCGCAACGGCAAAGCTGTGGATCGTGTCGCAACGGCCATCATCGACCAGGGCGAATCTGGCATTTGTGCCGCCGATGTCGGCAACCAGACCGGTCTCGGTTGTGATGGTCATTGAACCGGCGCCGCCGCGTCCAGCGCCGCGACGAAACCCTTTCGCCACGCGGTAATGTCATTCCACCGCAAATGTTGCATCATGCTGCACCAGCGCTCCTTGCGCTCACCCGCCGGCATGGTCAGCGCGGTTTCCAGTACATCGGCGAGGCCCTCGGTGTCATACGGATTGACGATCAGCGCACCGTCCATTTCCTCGGCGGCCCCTGCGAAACGGGACAGAACAAGGACACCGGGATCACGCGGCGACTGCGCCGCGACATATTCCTTGGCCACCAGGTTCATACCGTCGCGCAAGGGTGTGACCAGCCCCACCCGGGCCAGCCGGAAAAAACCGGCCAGCGTCCGTTGAGTGAATCCCTTGTTCAGATACCGGATCGGCACCCAGTCATAATCGGCATAGGCGCCGTTTACGTGACCCGAGATGGCCTCAAGTTCGTGCCGGATTTCCTCATACTCCTGAACGCCTTCACGCGTAGGCGACGCGATCTGGAGGAGCACGACCTGACGGCGGTTTGCGGGATATCGCTCCAGCAGGTGCGAGAATGCCTTCATGCGGTTGATCAGACCCTTCGAATAATCCAGCCGGTCGACCCCGATAATCAGGCTTCGCTCGCCGACGCTGCGCTTCAACCTCTGCGCCGCCGGCGATTTCTCTGCCTTCCTGGCGTACTCGGCCACGGTGGACGGATCGGTGGAAATCGGAAAGGCCGCGGCGCGCGTTCGCCGGCCATGAACCTCGATCACCCCGCCGTCGCCAATCCTTCCGTTCGCCTCGACCGAGATGTAATCTATGAATGACTGCAGGTCGCGATTCGTCTGGAAACCGATAAGATCGAAGGCACAGAGCGAGCGAACCAGTTCCGCATGGTTCGGCAGGGCGAGAAGCACCTCGACCGCCGGCCATGGGATATGCAGGAAAAAACCGAGGCGCTGTTTGCAGCCTGCCTTGCGTAGTTGCTCGGCCATCGGAATTAGATGGTAATCATGCACCCAGACCAGATCGTCGGGCTTTAGCAAGGGTACGAGACGCTGCGCGAACAGAGCGTTCACGCGCTGATAGCCACTGAGGCTGCGGCGGCTGAAATCCATCAGATCCAGCCGGTAATGAAACAAGGGCCAAAGGACGCTGTTCGCGAAGCCGTTATAATATTCGTCGTAGTCAGATTCAGTCAGATCGACTGTGGCATAGGTAATGCGGTCGGATCCGGTAATGTTCGGATTTGGTGAGGGTCGCTCGGCGACCTTGCCGCTCCAGCCGAACCACAGCCCCCCGTTCTCCTTGAGTGCGCCGCGTAGCGCAACAGCGAGACCGCCTTCGGTCCCCTTTCCTTGATTCGGGCCCGCGACGCGGTTGGAGACGACGACGAGGTGGCTCATAACGCCTCCTCCCATGGTCGCGACAGGCGCATCGCCGCATGGATCAACCCGACCATCGAATAGGTCTGCGGGAAATTGCCCCACAATTCACCACTTTTTACATTCATGTCCTCGGACAGCAGCCCCAGCGGATTGCGGCGCGCCAGCATGTTCTCGAACAACTCTCGCGATTCATCTGTGCGCCCGACCGCAGCCAGCGCCTCGATATACCAAAAAGTGCAGATATTGAAGCTGGTTTCCGGGACGCCGAAATCGTCAGGTGCGGCATAGCGGTGCATATGCATGCCGTCGCGGAGTTTTTCTTCGGCCATTTTCAACGTGCCCAGGAAGCGTGGATCCTCGGCCCGGATAAAGCCAAGCGTTGGTAAAAGCAGTAGACTGCCGTCCGTTTCATCGCCGCCGAAGGTGCCGGTGAAGCTGTTGAGATCATCGCTCCAGGCCATTGCCAGGATACCTTCGCGAATGCCGTCGGCATGGTTTCGCCAATAGGTCTCGCGTCCCTCCAGCCCCAGATGTGCGGCGATCTTGGCGAGCCTGTCGCAGGCCGCCCAGCAAAGCACGCTCGAATAGGTATGCACGGCTTCCCGGCTACGGAATTCCCAGATACCTGCATCGGGCTGGTTCCAGCGCGTCGCAGCCTGTTCACCAAGTTTCTCAAGATTTTCGAACAGAGCCGTGTCGCCCATGCTGCTGAGCCTGTGGTCGTAGAACGCCTGCGACAGGGCCAGCACCACACTGCCGTACCCGTCGTTCTGCACTTGCCGCCAGGCGTCGTTGCCGATCTGGACGGGCCCCATCGCGCGATAGCCGGCAAGGGAATCAACTTGGGATTCCGTCAGATTTTGCTCCAGCGTGATCCCGTAGACAGGTTGCAGATAGCCATCCTTCGCCTGGGCAACAATATTGGTGATGTAGCTCAGATATTCTTCCATCGTCCAGGTCACGCCGAGGGCATTCAGCGCGTTGACCACGAAGAATGAATCGCGTAGCCAGCAGAATCGGTAATCCCAGTTCCGGCCGCTCCCGGGCGCTTCGGAGATCGACGTAGTCATGGCGGCGACAATCGCGCCAGATTCCTCGAAGCTGCAAAGCTTCAGCGTAATGGCAGCGCGGATCACCGCCTCCTGCCATTCGAACGGCAAAGACAGGTAACGGCACCATTCGCGCCAGTATTCGTCGGTCTTCTCGTGGAAGGCGCGCCCAGTTTCGGCGACGGGTTGAGTAAGGCTCTCGTCCGCCCCCATCAGCATGGTGACCGGCCTGTCCAGTACGAACGGCACCTCTTCCAGCAAATAGGTCACCGGTCCGTCGGTCGTTATGCGAAGGGTAAGGTCCGGCATGACGTAACGGATATGGTTCGACCCCCGCGTCGTCTCCGGTCGCGCTCCTCCGTAATCGTATGTGGGCCGAATTCGGATACGGATGCGCGGCGCGCCCCTCCGCGGCCGGATATGGCGGACCAGTGACATTGGCCGGTAGATGCGGCCGTATTGCTTGAAACGGGGTGCGAAATCGGTGATTTCGACCGTGCCCCCGTGCTCGTCATAAAGGGTGGTGATTACGACGGCTGAATTAGGCCGGTATCTTTGTTCCGACCGGGCGAAATCGAAAAGCTCTATGTCCCAGAACCCCTTTTCGCCATCGCCATTATTGAGGAGTGAACAGAAAACGGGGTCGCTGTCGAAACGTGGCACGCAGCACCAGACCACGCTGCCCTTTTGGTCGATCAGGGCCGCTATATTGCAGTTGCCGACAACTGCCAGGTTCAGGCTATTCGTTGATGTCGTCATCCTTCGATTCCCGTTCCAGCCTTTCCGGAAGAGCCTCCAGCCAGCCGAGGACGGCGTTTACGTCTGGCAGTTGCCAGCGGGCTTGGCTGTCCCGGCCGTTCCCCACCCGTATCGAGTAGCCGTCAATATCATTGACCGCCCGGAAGGCGTCTTCGTCGGTCACGTCGTCTCCGATGAATACGGGGCAGCGGCCCCGAAAAGGTAATTCATCCAGGAAAGACCGAAGCGCTACTCCCTTGTCCGAGAGCCGCGGCTTGATTTCCAGAACCATCTTGCCGTCGATCACCCGCAGGCTGTCGGCATGGCGGCCGGCCAAACCGGCGACCAGATGACGCGACATCGACTCCATATGCGGCGCCTTGCGGTAATGTAGCGCAAGCGCCCGCCCTTTGTCCTCGAGTAATACACCGTCATGTTTGGCGGCAAATTCCCGCAACGGCCCCCGCATGGGCGACAGCATCTCCGTCTCACCCAGCAAGCGCACATTGCCCTGCGCATTTCGATGTTCCAGGCCGTGAAGCCCGGCAGCAGGCAACTGCAATGGCGCAAACAGCCGATCCAGATCCTCGATTCGCCGGCCGCTGATCAGTGCGACTGCCCCCCCGAAGGTTGGTGCCAGTCGCGTCAGCACATCACGCAAATGGTCGCTCACCTCAACCGCCTCAGGCGTTTCCGCCAGATGCAACAATGTACCGTCAACATCCAGGAACAGCGCCCAGTCGGGGGATGGAAACAAATGTTCACGCATCCCCGTTTTGCGGCATGTTAGCTCGATGCCTGTGGCGGCGCCGTCCCGCATGTCCTCCAACTCTGGATTAAAAAAAGGGAGGCCCGACTCGACCTCCCAAACCCTACCAACATTACGGGGAAGCCCGCAAGTGCGGGGCAAGCACCAGACGGGTTATTCCAGCACATGGGACAGCACGTCGTGAACGACCTGGGTCGCGATATGCACCAGCAGAACATCCTTGTCGACAATCACCCGCTCGTAACCCTGCGGCGGAGGCGGGAGTTGCGAAAGGAGATTGTTGGGCAATTGGCGCTTGGCGATGCCCGGCGGCAGCGCGCCGCCTTTCTTGGCGAGGCCCGGGGGGATGCCCTGGTTGCCGACGCCCTTGTTCTTCTTTTTCTTCTTTCCCTTGCCCTGTCTGTCCTGCTCGCCGCCGCCGCCACTGCCGGCAAAGAAGTTGGTGATGACCTGTCTATCCTTGAGGCTGAATGAAACCTCGATGGATTGCGCGCTGGCGGCGCTGTTCGCGATCGCCCAGCCGGCGGTCCCGATTGCCATTGTCATGACCGCCATCAACGTAAATTTGCGCATTTTACTGTTCCTTTCGGTGCACCGTGACGCTACTGAAACGCCTTAACCGCCATCATTAATCCTGAAATATTAAGATTCCGCAAAACCGGATCAGTCGGCGCGGGGATGCGCGGCGCGGTAGGTGGCCATCAGTCTGTCGGAATCGACCTCGGTATAGCGTTGCGTGGTCGATAGCGAGGCGTGGCCGAGCAGTTCCTGGATTGTACGCAAATCACCGCCGCCGCTCAGCAGGTGTGTTGCGAAACTGTGGCGTAGCGCATGCGGCGTAACCGAATCCGCCAGGCCCAGAAGCAGGCGCAATTCCCGCAACCTTTTCTGCGCCACCCCGGCATTCAGCCGTTTGCCGCGAACCCCCATGAAAAGGGGCCCGTCACCCCCCGGCTGCCAGGGGCAGAGTTTCAGATAGGCCTGTACGGCCTCGCGCACGACTGGCAGGACCGGTAGCATCCTCTGTTTGTTGCCCTTGCCGGTGACGGTAAGCGAGTCCCCGGCGGGCGCCTCGTGGCGATTCAGGTCCAGCGCCTCGGAAATGCGTAGACCACATCCATAGAGAAGCGTGAACAGGGCCACATCCCGCTGGGTTTCCCATGGCTCGCCCGGCAGCAGGTCGAGCGAATCGAGCAGCAAACCGGTATCGCTCACGGTCAGTGGTTTTGGGATTCCGTGCGGGCGTTTGGGGCTGCGCATGGCCCGGATCGCGTGGTTGGCACCGTATTCGTTGCGCTCCAGCCAGCGGTAGAAACCGCGTAGCACCGACATCGCCCGCGCTGTCGACGAGCGGCTGAGTCCGTCGGAAGCCCTGCGCGCCATCCAGCCCCTGAAATCGGCGGCCGCCAGACCTTCAAGGTCGGCCATGCGCGGTTGTGCGCCAAGATGGTTTTGCAGAAAAGACAGGAACGCGCCCAGATCGCGATTATAGGCGTCCATGGTGTGGCGGGAGGCGCGTTTTTCGTGGGTTAGCCAGCGTCGCCATTCATCGATCGCGCGGGCCAGCGCGGGGTCGCTCGAAAGGGCGGCTAACTCTGCTTCAGCCATATGCGGATGGCCCTCTCCGAAACCCGCGCCAGGAACGCCAGCAATTCGACGGCCTGGCCGGCCTCGAACTTGCCCGCCGTGCGCGACCCGAAGGCGATCAGTCCCGGCGGTGTTTTCGGCGATATCGAAATACGCGCCAGTGCGTCGGAGGCCACCAGCGGCGCCCCGCCCCCGTATATTTCCGGCTCGCCCTCAATGAAACTGCGCAGCAGGACGTGGCGCCCGCTGCCCATGACGTGGTTGACGGTACCGGCTGGCACTATATGAAGTCCACGGGTGTGCGGCGCCCCCAGTTCCGACCTGTCAGCCTCAATACACAGCGTCACCACGTCCAGATCCAGCAGCACGGCGAAATCAGTGGTGATGGTCTGGATCAGCTGTTCGAAGGAAGCCGCCGACATCATCGCGACGATACATTCGTGAATGCGTGTCTGGCTGTTCAGGTTGGCGCGGCTGGTATCCACCAGTTCCCGCTGGCGCTGGCGGGCCAACTCCATGTCGCCGCGCAGTTTTTCGATCAGGGCCTGCTGCAAATCGGCGACGCCGCGGCCCAGTTTACGCGAAGGAGCGGCCAAATCGTCGAGCAACTCAGGATGCCGCGGCAGGAAATCCGGGTTTTCACCCAGCCATTCGGCAACCTCTTCCGGCGTAATTCCGGTTTCTTTCTTGCTTTTTTTCGGCTGTGTCATCTATCAGCGATCCAGGATCGATTGTCCCGTTTTCTCCCAGTCGGCAAGGAAAGCTGCAAGTCCCTTGTCGGTCAGCGGATGGTTGAACATGGCGCGAAGCACGCCGGGCGGAACGGTTGCGACATGCGCGCCCATCTTGGCCGAATCGACCACATGCATGGGGTGGCGGATCGACGCGACCAAAACCTCGGTCTCGAAATCCATATAGGCGTCGTAAACATCGACGATGTCCGCGATCAACGCCATGCCGTCCGATCCGATATCGTCCAGCCGGCCAACGAAGGGCGAGACGAATGTCGCACCGGCCTTGGCGGCGAGAATCGCCTGTGCCGCGGAAAAGCAAAGTGTCACATTGACCATGATGCCATCGCCGGACAGCGCTTTGCAGGCCTTCAGCCCGTCGCGCGTCAACGGAACCTTGACGGCAATATTCTTGGCGATTTTGGACAGCGCCTTGCCCTCGGCCAGCATGGTTTCCGAATCGGTTGCCGCCACCTCGGCGCTAACCGGCCCGTCCACGATGTCGCAAATTTCTTCCAGAACCTCGAAAAAATCGCGCTCGGATTGCGCCACCAACGACGGGTTTGTGGTCACGCCATCGACCAGTCCGGTCGCCGCTAAATCCCTGATTTCCGCCACATCGGCGGTATCCACAAAAAACTTCATACCTTGTCCTGACTATACCCTGGCCATTATTCCGGGATTGTTCGGCATGGCACGCCGTACTTGCCCGATGTTACATGATAGCCGAGAGTCTAACCCATGCCGAAGCGTCACGCCAGTTCCACCGGACCCGACCTGAAACCGAACGCCACCCGGCGGGTCTCGGTTCTGCTGCCGTTGCCGCTCGGCACGGCCTATGATTACCGGCAATCTGCTGACATGGAGTTAACGCCGGGCGATTTTGTTTCGGTCCCGTTGGGTCGCCGGCAGACTGTCGGCGTGGTCTGGGGAGAGGGCGACCCGGCGGGAATCGAGGAATCCCGGCTGAAGAATGTGACCGCGCGGCTGGATTGTCCGCCCATGCCCGATGAGACCCGCCGCCTGGTTGACTGGGTATCGCGCTATACGCTCTCGCCCGCCGGCGCGGTGCTGCGCATGGCGATGAGCATTCCCGAAGCCCTGGAACCCGCGCCGCCGCGTGTTGGCTATATGCCGGCGGAAGAGATGCCGGACATTCGCGTGACGGCGGCGCGCAAACGGGTGCTGGAGACAATCGCCGGCGGGCTGGCGCGCGGCGCCACCGAACTTGCGCGCGAGGCCGCGGTGAGTACAAGCGTGGTTACCGGCCTGGCCGATGCGGGGGCCCTGATGCGTGTGGCCTTGCCGGCGGATGGCGACCCGGTGGCCGAACCCGATCCGGAAAATCCCGGCCCAAAACTCAACGATGAACAGAAGGAAGCCGGCGCGGAACTGGCCGGCGCGGTCGCCGGCGGCTTTTCCGTTACGCTGCTGGACGGTGTTACCGGCGCCGGAAAGACCGAGGTTTATTTCGAGGCGGTGGCCACCGCCCTGAGGAACCGCAAGCAGGTTTTGGTGCTTGTGCCCGAAATTGCGCTGACCGGACAATGGCTGACCCGTTTCGCGCGCCGTTTCGGCGCCGAGCCTGAGTTGTGGCATTCCGACCTGGCCCGCGGGCGTCGTCGTCGCTGCTGGCGGCGCATCGCCGAGGGCCGCGCCAGAGTCGTTGTCGGGGCGCGATCCGCTCTGTTTCTGCCTTTTTCGGAACTGGGCCTGATCATCGTCGATGAAGAACATGATTCTTCCTACAAGCAGGAAGACGGCGTCATCTATCATGCCCGCGATATGGCCGTGGTGCGGGCGCGACTCGGCGAAATACCGGCAATTCTGGTCTCCGCGACGCCGTCGCTGGAAACCGTGACCAATGTCGATTCCGGCCGTTATCGCAGCCAGCATCTGTCGGCGCGCCATGGCGGGGCCGAAATGCCCTCGGTCGAGTTGGTGGATATGCGACGCAATGCGCCGCCGCGCCAGCGCTGGCTGGCGCCGCCGCTGGTCACGGCGCTGAAGGAGACACTGGAGGCCGGCGAACAGTCGCTCCTGTTCCTGAACCGGCGGGGCTATGCGCCGCTGACGCTTTGCCGTGGCTGCGGGCACCGGTTGCAATGCCCCAACTGCACGGCCTGGCTGGTCGAACATCGATTTAGCGGCAAGCTGCAATGCCATCATTGCGGTTACGCCACCGGCCTGCCGAAGGAATGCCCGGAATGCGGTGCGGAAGACAAGATGGCGGCCTGCGGTCCCGGCGTCGAACGGCTGGCCGAGGAAATCACCGCCCTTTTTCCCGAAGCCCGGCTGTCGTTGATGACCAGCGATACCGTGCGCGGCCCCGAAGCCGCCGCCGCCTTTATTGAGGCGATCGCCAATCACGAGATCGATATCATTCTGGGTACCCAGATCGTGGCCAAGGGCCATCACTTTCCGATGCTGACGCTGGTTGGCGTGGTCGATGCCGATCTCGGCTTGATGGGGGGCGACCTGCGCGCCTCGGAGCGTACTTTCCAGCTGCTGCATCAGGTGTCTGGTCGCGCCGGGCGCGAGGACCGGCCGGGCCGCGTCATGTTGCAGACCTACCATCCCGACCACCCGGTCATGCTGGCGCTGGCCGAGGGAGCGCGCGACCGGTTCCTCGAAGCGGAGGCGGCGATGCGCCGTGACGGCGGCTGGCCGCCCTTCGGTCGGCTGGCGGCGCTGATCGTCTCCGGCCGTGACGAGGGCGACGTGGATACGGCCGCCAATGCGCTGGGCCGCGCCGGACCGAACAGCAAGGACATGCGCGTGCTCGGCCCCGCCCCGGCCCCGCTGGCCATACTGCGCGGCCGTCACCGCCGCCGCCTGCTGCTAAAGGTGACCCGGGACATCGATATGCAAAAAGTGCTGAGACAATGGCTGTCGCGCGTCCGCTGGCCCAACGGCGTGCGGGTGCAGGTAGACGTGGATCCGTACAGCTTTCTTTAACCCTGCACAGAGAGGGTTTTTTAAGACTAGCGATGCATAATACATGGCGGGAGGTCTCGCTGATGTATTATGATCTGCGAAATGTATGTTTCGAAGGGTTCCTCGATTTTATTTTCGACCGGCCGGTTGCGCCGCAGTTCCAAGAGTCGAACTGGGGCCAGGTTTCGCGGTCCGCTGCCTGCTGGTACGATTCTATCGATCTCGACGTCGATTTCGACCCCGCCAGGAATTGCGAATATTTCGCGCTGCTGTTCAGCGATCCATTAGCTGTGATGGAGCGTTATAGCCGCTCGCAACTGGAGCAGGGATTCTGGTGGACGCAAACCAGCTTCAACGACGGCAGTGCCGGCGATGTTTTATGGACGGGTTCCCTTCCTCTCGGTCGCCGGATCGCAATGGTCCAATCGATGCAATATCTTTATGCCGAGATGTTCGCATTCGAGCCGCTGGATCGAGCGCCGCTTCATTGGTGGGAAAGCATGGCCAGGCGAATCCCCGGCTGTGCTGGCGGCATAACCTGGTGGGCCGACCGCCAGTATATCGAAGAGGCAATGTTTCAGACATCGGCGAGCCTGCTGGAACTGGATGCCGAGAATTGCCGCCTGGCCGCGCTGCGCGGGTTGGCCTATCTGGCGCATCCCGGCAAGCGGAGACTGATAGGCGACTATCTGGACCGGCATTCGGGGCTCGATGAAGACCACCGCCGCCATGCCGAGGGGGCAATCGCCGGCGCCGTGTTGTAAACTGGACGAACTCGCCGCCACGCTTTAGTTTCCTCGCCGTATACCAAGTGCGAGGGACGGGATGCCGGGAAATACTCCGATTATAACAAAGCTGCGTGCCCGGGGCGTGCTCGCCCCGATGAAACGGCCGCTGGCAACGGGCAGCGGAAGCGTCACACAGGCGCCGCTGGCCCTGGTCGATCTGGAGTGCGGTGACGGCATTACCGGTTCGGCCTACGTTTTCTGTTTTCATTCCTTCGCGCTGGCGCCGACGGTGCGCCTGATCCAGGAACTGGGCGCGCTGATCGAGGGCGAAGCGCTGTCCCCGGTTGCCCTGTCCGATATGCTGCGCGCACGCATGCGACTGGTTGGCCAGCAGGGGCTGACCATGATGGCGTCGGCCGGCATCGACATGGCGGCCTGGGACGCGCTTGCGAAGACAAGGGATGTTCCGCTGGCCCGCCTGCTGGGCGGCGATCTTACGCTCCTGCCCGCTTATAACAGCAACGGGCTGGGCATTATCGGCAAAGAGCGCGCGGTCGAAGAGGCGAAGGAACTCGTGGAAGAGGGCTTCTCGGCGATCAAGCTGCGGCTTGGTTATCCGGACGCCCGGGCCGATGTGGCGGTAGCCGAGGCCGTGCGCGCGGCCGTTGGCGGCGATATCGCGATCATGACCGACTATAACCAGTGCCTGACCGTGCCCGAGGCGGAAAAGCGTGCGCGCATGCTGGCCGATATCGGCCTGGAGTGGATCGAGGAGCCGGTTCGTTTCGACGATTATGCCGGCTACGCGCGGGTCCGGAAAGCCGCTTCGACCCCGATCCAGTTGGGCGAGAATTGCTGGGGCGTGCATGACATGCAGAAGGCGCTGGACGCCGGCGCCGCCGACGTCTTTATGCCCGACGCCTGCAAGATCGGAGGCGTCACCGGCTGGCTGCGCGCCGCCGGCCTGGCGGATGGTTGCGGCTTGCCGCTGTCATCGCATCTCTATCCAGAGGTCAGCGCCCACCTGCTGGCCGTCACCCCGACCCGCCACTGGCTGGAATATGTCGATTGGGCGCAGCCGATCCTGAAGCGCAAATTACTGGCGGTGGGCGGCCATGTCGCCGCGCCGGACGTTCCCGGTATCGGCATTGAGTGGGACGAGGATGCGATAGCGCGCTACGCGGTCGATTAGCTGTTATCCACGATCACCGGTGTGTCGAACCAGGCGATCCTGGGGTCGTTGCCGAAACGCTCGCGGATTGTTTCGCGCCAACCGCCGTCATAAAGCGCATCGGCGGCCGCGCGATTTTCCCAGAGATAAACGCCGCCACCGATCCGCGAGTCGGGATCGCACAGATAATATTTCCGCACCAGCCCCGGCACGGTTTCGTAGCGCGGCGCAGAGGCTTCGAACATTTCCCTGGCCTGGTCGGCGGTCATGTCCTCGGGCAGGTCGAAATTCACAATGGCGGTTATCATCGATCAACTCTCCGGGTTGTTACTGGTCGCGATTGGCGATTTCGGTACGGGCCATCGCATCCTTGGCGGCGGCCAGCAGGCTATCCATCGTTTACGGCCCTTCATAGGGGGCGACCAGAAGCACCGAGAAGACATTGTCCCCATACCGGCTGGCGCCGTATACCTCCGCCATGACCGTACCGGCCGGCCCCAGCTTGCCGTCGGTCAATGCGCCGGTGAACAAGGTATAGGGCGCCGACCCCACGAGGCCCAGATTTGCCGCGCCCAGCAGGGGGGCATCCCGCGCGCCTTTCTCGATCCGTTCGCCAAGCTCTTTCTCGGGTCCATAGAGCCGTCCGGTATCGGCGATGTAGTCCGACAGGGACGAGACCGGCTTGCCGCGACTGGTGGCGGGCGGATTTTCGCTGTTGCGGGATTTGATCGCGAAGAATCCGAATCGTTGGGGCGGCAGGTCCGCCCTGGCGGCGGCCGAGCGCGTGGCATCGTTGCAGGGTAGAAAGGCGCCGCCGATCGTTTTGTCCATTAACCGCGGGCGCGATTTGGCGACCCGTTGCAACAGATCGCTCAGGGCGTCGTCCTTTCCTTCGACCAGGCAGTATCCGTTCGGTGGCCGGGTTTCCAGTTCCACCGCATCCTGATAATCGCTGCGCCATGGGGCGTTCGGGTCGTGCGCCGGATTTTCTTCCTGGAACAAGCTCACCACGACAACCGCCACAAACCCCATGAGAATGATTGCCAGCCCGATCTTGAAATTTCTATCCATGCTTTGTCACAGTCCCGCATCATTGCTCGTGGCGCACTGGCCACTATAGTTCCAGCGGCAACAATAACCCTTTCCGCCATCTATTGTCGAACGTCCCGCGAGGTCGCGATCGAAACGGATAGGCGTCCTTTTGACGCGCAGTGGGAAAACCCGACCAGACTCGGCTTGCCACCCACTGTGCCGTATGTTAAAGACGGCGCGCCGCGGACGAACGGGGGCTGATATCAAGGCTTACCGGGCTTACGGGCATGTCCGTTGAACGTGCGATTTCGTTTGGTATTTTTTCAGGGAGTTACCCTTGGCAGGCAAGGCATCTGAGTCCGAACTCACGGGCCGCTATGCTGTGGCCTTGTTCGATTTGGCGGACGAGGGCAAGGCGCTGGATGCGGTCGCGGAAGACCTCATGGCGCTTCGGCAGGCACTAGACGGGAGCGAGGATATGACTCGTCTCGTGCGCAGCCCCGTGCTCGATCGCGACGAACAGTGGAAGGCGATGTCGGCGTTGCTCGACAAAATGAAGGCCAATGACCTGACCAAGAAGTTTCTCGGCCTGGTTACGGCCAACCGCCGCCTGTTCGTGCTATCTGGAATAATTCGTGCCTATCTGGAAAAGTTGGCTTCGCACCGTGGCGAAATAACGGCGGACGTGGTTTCGGCCCATCCCTTGACCGACTCCCAGGTCAAGGCGCTTGAAGATTCACTTAAGAAGGCGCTTGGCGGCAAGGTCGCCCTCGCGCCTCGTGTTGATCCCTCCATTCTCGGCGGTCTGATCGTTAAGGTCGGCAGCCGCATGATTGACTCCTCGCTTCGCACACAGTTGCAGAAGCTTAAATTTGCGATGAAAGGGGCAGGTTGATGGAAATCCGGGCTGCGGAAATTTCCAACATTATCAAGGAACAGATCGCCAATTTTGGTGCCGAGGCAGAAGTTGCCGAGGTTGGCCAGGTGATTTCGGTTGGTGACGGCGTTGCGCGCGTCTACGGCCTTGACAAGGTGCAGGCCGGTGAAATGGTCGAATTCCCCGGTGGTATCAAGGGGATGGCGCTGAACCTCGAGACCGACAATGTCGGTATCGTTATCTTCGGTAGTGACCGTGACATCAAGGAAGGCGACACCGTCAAGCGGACAGGCGAAATCGTCGACGTGCCGGTGGGCAAGGGCCTGCTGGGCCGCGTGGTCGATGGTCTTGGCAACCCGATCGACGGCAAGGGCCCGATCGAGGGCGCCACGCGCCAGCGGGTCGAGGTCAAGGCGCCGGGCATCATCCCGCGTAAATCGGTGCATGAGCCGATGCAGACCGGCCTGAAGGCGGTCGACAGCCTGGTGCCGGTTGGCCGCGGTCAGCGCGAGCTGATCATCGGCGATCGTCAGACCGGCAAGACTGCCGTGGCCATCGATACCTTCATCAACCAGAAAACCATTAACGCCGGCGACGACGAGTCGAAGAAGCTGTACTGCATCTATGTTGCGGTCGGCCAGAAGCGCTCCACTGTCGCACAGATTGTGAAAACCCTGGAAGACCAGGGCGCGATGGAATATTCCATCGTCGTCGCCGCGACCGCGTCGGAGCCTGCCCCGCTGCAGTTCCTGGCGCCCTATACCGGCTGCACGATGGGTGAGTATTTCCGCGACAACGGCATGCATGCTGTCATCGTCTATGACGATCTGTCCAAGCAGGCCGTTGCCTACCGCCAGATGTCGCTGCTGCTTCGCCGCCCGCCGGGCCGCGAGGCCTATCCGGGCGACGTTTTCTATCTGCATTCCCGCCTGCTGGAACGCTCGGCGAAGATGGGTGACGCAGCCGGCAACGGTTCGCTGACCGCCTTGCCGGTTATCGAGACCCAGGCCGGCGACGTTTCCGCCTATATCCCGACCAACGTGATTTCGATTACCGACGGTCAGATCTTCCTAGAAACCGAGCTGTTCTATTCGGGCATCCGTCCGGCCATCAACGTTGGCCTGTCGGTCAGCCGCGTGGGCTCGGCGGCGCAGATCAAGGCGATGAAGCAGGTGGCTGGCTCCATCAAGCTGGAACTGGCGC
Source organism: uncultured bacterium (assembly GCA_965603635.1). GTDB lineage: Bacteria > Pseudomonadota > Alphaproteobacteria > UBA8366 > JADFVY01 > JADFVY01. The sequence continues at coordinate 34,301 of CBFDDT010000010.1, forward strand.
AGTATCGTGAAATGGCGGCCTTCGCGCAGTTCGCGTCGGATCTTGACGCGGCGACGCAGCAACTGTTGAGTCGCGGCGCGCGCCTGACCGAGGTTTTGAAACAGGACCAGTATTCCCCGCTTCCCGTCGAAGAGCAGGTGGTTTCCATCTTCGCCGGCGTGCGCGGCTATCTGGACCCGATCGCGGTTGCCGATGTTACCCGCTTCGAGCAGGGATTGCTGAGCGATGTCCGCGCCAAGGGCGAGGATATCCTGGCGGCGATCCGTGCCGAGCAGGCGATCTCGGACGACACCGACGCGAAACTCACCGCGTTTCTCGATAATTACGCCAAGACCTTTGCCTGATCGGCGGGATCGGACGGTATGCCTACCCTCAAGGACCTAAAAACCCGGATCGCCAGCGTTAAATCGACGCGGAAGATCACGTCGGCCATGAAAATGGTCGCCGCGGCCAAGCTGCGTCGCGCGCAGGAGCAGGCGGAAGCCGCCCGCCCCTACGCCGAGCGCATGGATCGCATGTTGGGTGCCCTGGCGGCGGCCGCTGCCGGCCGGCCCGGTGCGCCCGCGATGCTGGCCGGTACCGGCAAGGACGATGTTCATCTGTTGATTGTCGCGACCGCCGACCGCGGTCTTTGCGGCGGTTTCAATTCGTCGATCGTGCGCGCCTCGCGGGCCCGTATCCGCGATTTGCGCGATGCGGGCAAGACGGTGAAGATTCTTTGCGTCGGCAAAAAGGGCCACGACCAGATGCGCCGCGAGTACGGCAGCAGCATCATCGATGTCGTCACCGATATCGGGAAGCCGTCGCTGACCTTCGCGGACGCCGGGGAAGTCGCGGATAAGGTCACCCGCATGTACGAGGCGGGCGAATTCGATATCTGCACGATCGTTTATAACCGATTCCAGTCGGCGATGACGCAGGTCGTGACGCCGCAGCAGCTGATTCCCTTCGCGCCGCCCGAGGCGGCGGGCGGCGAGGAAGCCGCCGACGCCAACGTGCTCTATGAGTATGAGCCGGAGGAGTCTGTAATTCTGGACGCGCTGTTGCCGCGGAATATTTCCGTGCAGGTTTATCGCGCGTTGCTTGAAAACGCCGCCAGCGAACAGGGCGCGCGCATGACCGCCATGGAAAACGCCAGCCGAAACGCCGGCGATATGATCGACAGCCTTAGCATCCAGTATAACCGTGCTCGTCAAGCGGCGATCACCAGTGAACTTATCGAGATCATTTCGGGCGCGGAAGCGCTATAGGGCGCCAATACCGGCCCGGAAACCAGGAATATGCGAATAGGAGCTTTATAAGATGGCAAAGAACCTTGTTGGTTCAGTCTCCCAAGTCATGGGCGCCGTGGTTGATGTGCGTTTCGAAGGCGACCTGCCTGAGATCCTGAACGCGCTGCAATGCGAGAACCAGGGCCAGAAACTGGTGCTTGAAGTGGCGCAGCATCTTGGCGAATCGGTGGTCCGTACCGTGGCCATGGACTCGACCGAAGGTCTCGTGCGCGGCCAGGAGGTCACCGATACCGGTGGCCCGATCAGCGTGCCGGTCGGCCCCGAAACGCTGGGACGCATCATTAACGTCATCGGCGACCCGGTCGACGAACGCGGCCCGGTCGAGACCAAACAGAAATTCCCGATTCATCGCGAGGCGCCCGCTTTCGTCAACCAGTCGACGGAATCCGAAATCCTGGTCACTGGCATCAAGGTTGTCGATCTGCTGGCGCCCTACGCCAAGGGAGGCAAGATCGGCCTGTTCGGCGGCGCTGGCGTGGGCAAGACCGTTATCATCATGGAGTTGATCAACAATATCGCCAAGGCGCATGGCGGCTATTCGGTGTTCGCCGGTGTCGGGGAACGTACCCGCGAGGGCAACGATCTCTATCACGAGATGATCGAATCGGGCGTTATCGACCTCGAGGGCGACGGCTCCAAGGCGGCGCTGGTCTATGGCCAGATGAACGAGCCGCCGGGCGCACGCTCGCGCGTCGGCCTGACCGGCCTGACCCTTGCGGAGTACTTCCGTGACGAGGAAGGCCAGGACGTGCTGCTGTTCATCGACAACATCTTCCGTTTCACCCAGGCGGGTTCGGAAGTGTCGGCGCTGCTGGGCCGTATTCCTTCCGCGGTGGGCTATCAACCGACGCTGGCCACCGACATGGGCACCTTGCAGGAACGCATTACCTCGACCGACAAGGGTTCGATCACCTCGGTGCAGGCCATTTATGTGCCGGCCGATGATTTGACCGATCCGGCCCCGGCCACGTCGTTCGCGCATCTGGACGCCACCACCGTTCTGTCGCGTCAGATTGCCGAACTGGGCATCTACCCGGCGGTCGATCCGCTCGACTCCACGTCGCGCATGCTCGATCCGCGCATCATCGGCGACGAGCATTATGCGGTTGCCCGTTCGGTGCAGGAGGTTTTGCAGACCTATAAGTCGCTGCAGGACATCATCGCAATTCTGGGCATGGATGAGTTGTCTGAAGACGACAAGCTGGTCGTGGCCCGCGCGCGCAAGATACAGCGCTTCCTGTCGCAACCCTTCTTCGTGGCCGAGATTTTCACTGGCGCCCCGGGCAAGCTGGTCGGCCTGGAGGATACCATCAAGGGCTTCAAGGGCATCGTTGCCGGCGAGTATGACGACCTGCCGGAATCAGCTTTCTATATGGTTGGCGCCATTGAAGAGGCGGTCGAGAAAGCCAAGAAGATGGCGGCGGAAGCCGCCTGATAGGGAATTCGCCTGATGTCTGAAAAAGTAGAGTTCGAACTGGTCTCGCCCGAGCGACTGCTGGTTTCGGAGGCTGTCGAAATGGTCGTCGTGCCTGGCGCTGAAGGTGATTTCGGCGTTCTGGCTGGTCATTCCGCGACGGTATCCTCGATCCGGCCGGGCGTGCTGGCCGTGTTCGAGAATGGCACGGTCACCTCGCGGGTGTTCATCTCCGGTGGTTTCGCCGAGGTAACCCCGGAGCGCTGTACCGTGCTGGCCGACGAGGCCGCCGTTCTCGATGACCTGGACCGTGCCGCGATCGAAAAATCTCTCGCCGACCTGCGGGACGACGTAGACGCTGGCCGCGATGATGCCGAGAAAGCGGCGGCGGAAAAGGCCCTTGCCATCGCCGAGGCCAAGATCGCCGCGCTGGACAGCTCGATCTACTGATCTTTGATTTATATCTTGTTTGCATTCGCCCCGGATTAATGGTCCGGGGCGATCTGCATTTTACTCGCCGCCGCTCGTGAAACTACTGCTGTTGCTGCATCATCTGCTGCATCATGGCGTTCATATCGAGCTTCTGGTAGCCAGGCGGTGTCTTGAACATCGAGGCGTCCTGGGCGCCGATCTGGATGTCATGAATTTCGAAAATATTGCCGTTATCCTCGACGGATTTTATCCCGAACTTTAATTCCGGATCATACCAGACAGTCGCATCGACAGCCTTCTCGCCCTCGGGGACCATCGTTTGTCCGGTGCAATGCCATTTCTCGGTGCCGCGGCCGTTAATGGTTTCAGAGCCCAGTTTTTCGCCATTTTCGTAGCCCATGCAGGCTCTGGATTCGTATTCCTCCCAGCCTGATTGCTCCGGCGGGATTTCCATATACATTTTCTGGTCATGCATCAGGGTAACGATGACATCGGAATCCCATTTGGCAAGTGAGGAAATCTTCTGCCCCTGACTTTCCATGTTCATCAGGAAGCCCGCGTCGCCGACATGAATGGTGCCCATTTGCTCGATCTTGGCGCCGCCTTCGCCGAACCAGGCAGTTCCTGAAAACCCCGGCCCGCCGTAATTTCCGGCGTTTGCGGCATAGGCGGATCCCAGCAGGAAAACCGCGGCCGTCGCCACAACTTTGAAACTCGTCCTCATTGCTACTACTCCATTATATTTCAGGTTTTAAACGCCCCCACCAAAACGATAAACCGTCTCAGGTTAACAACAGGGAAACGGCGGCGGCCCGATTTTCAGTTCCGCGCCGCCGGCACGTCGAACAGCGCGGGGTCGGGTTCGCCCGGCATTATGTTGCGAAATTCGGTGACATAGCCCTGCTCATCCGACCGCACCTGGTATCGCAGCGCGGGATCCCACCAGATCTTGGTATCCTGCGCGTATCGGGTGCTGCTTATGCATTGCCAGACCTCGGTATCCCTTCCACCCAATTTCTCGGCGCCCAGCTTTTTCCGATATTCAAAATCGGCGCAGGCGATGCCATGAAAACGGCCCCAGTCATTTTCACCGATCGGCAGGAAGTTGACCGATCCCGTATTCAGGTCGATATAGATGGATTGCCGAGCTGCGAATTGCGCGATGATTATGTCTGGTCCTTCAACGGGTTTGATCGTCTCGAGGCGGTAACCGGCGCTGCCAACATAAAATTTGTAGCCCAGTTCCAGCGCTTCATCGTGTCCGACCCAGGCTTCTGCAGAAAACGGGGCGCCCTTGTAGCCGTCCGCGACAGCCGGACCCGCCCATGCGACCGCCGCCGTTAAGGCAACAACCCATGCGGCCAACGCTCTTGTTAAGTTTTTCACTGACGTTTTTCCGTTGATTACGGTAGCTGGAGAGTATTACTCCACCGTTTCGACGTCTGCAATCCGCGTGGTCGAGGTTGCCATCGTGGGTTCCGTCGGCATATCGAACAGCACCGGCGATTGACGGGCCGGGACGATATTTTTCAATTCAATTTTGACGCCATCGCTCGCTTCCTTGCGGACGAAATGTTTCAGTGAATTGTCGTACCAGACCGTAACCTTGTGATTCGGTCTGTAACCGGCATCTAAAAGTTCCTGTTTGGGAATGTCGCAACGCCAGACCTGAAGTTCGCGTCCACCGCTGTTATCCGTGCCCACGTTGAATGTGTTATTGAAGCCGGCACAGGGCGCGTCGCTGAAAAGCATCGCCAGGGCGCCATGCTTGTCCTCTTCAATTTCCATGCGCTTGTTCGCTCCAATGGAAATGAAATATTTATGAAAGCTGTTGAAAACGAACGATTTAATGCGGGCGCGACCTCCGATCTCGATGCGGTAGCCACCACGATCGAAGTGATAGCGGCCAGTGTAGCGGCCACTACCTAGTCGGGGGTCTTTTATCACGATGTCGGCCGACAGGCCGGGGCCGGTGTATTTTCCGGCGGATGCCGGCGCCGCCGATGCGGCTAAAACAACGGCTAGAATCGAAATACCAATAAACTTGTTCATTCTTCCATCCTCCCCCATGTAGCGAGGAGGACCTCCATTCCCAATGGTACTGAGTTCCTGCCTGCCTATAAAACACCATGTTTCGTTAAGTTTGCCCTAACAAACGACGCAGAACTGGCGGCGCGTAACCGGCAATCACTGTATGTCGGTCGAAATTCTGGTATGGTTTACAGAGTTTAGGCAACCAGGACGATGGAATATCTTGAACCGCTTTCAGCGCCCCAGAAAATGGATTCAAATCAGCCTCCGCGGCGCCGTGCCGGCCTGGGCAGTGCTGTTGCTGCTTGTCGTGGCGGGACAATTGGCGTTTCGCCATGCGTTGATGGCCGGGATTCTGGCGGCTTTGTTGGCTGGCCTGATCGCCTGGCGCCCGGCGCGCCTCAGGGACGCCTTGCGCAGGCGTGTTGATGTGTTGGCCGCCGAAGCGGAAGACCCTGGCCGCCCAGGCGCAAGCGACGGGCTTAACCGGGCTTTCGACAGGCTGGTCCGGGTCTGGCGGGAGCGGGCCGAACGGCTGGCGGCCGAGGCGTCGGAACAGCCGCGTATCATGGATATTCTGCCCGATCCGGTGCTGCTGGTCGGTGGCGACCGTCGTGTTACCCAGGCCAATCGATCGGCGCGGGACCTGGCTGGAATCGACCTTGCCGGTTACGATCTGGCGACCGGATTACGCAATCCGGAACTGTTGACGGCGGTTGATGCCGTGCTTGCCGGCGAGCCCGGACGATCCATGGAAATATCCTTCCCCGTGCCGGTCGAGCGGCATTATGCGGTCCGGGTCGAACCGCTGGGCGCGGACTCGCCGGACGCCGCGGTGGTAATGTTCCACGACCTCACCGCGCTGGAGCAAACCGAACGGATGCGGACCGATTTCGTGGCCAATGTCAGCCATGAGCTGAAGACGCCGCTTGCCAGCCTGATGGGTTATATCGAGACCTTACAAGGACCTGCACGCGAAGATGCCGAGGCCCAGGCGCGGTTTCTGGCCATCATGGACGAACAGGCGCGGCGCATGGCGCGGCTGGTGGACGATTTGCTTTCGCTGTCGCGCATTGAGCTGGATGAGCATGCCCGCCCGACGGACAGCGTATCTATCGGCGGACTGCTGGATGAAGTAACGAACCTTCTGGAGCCGCAGGCCGCGAAGCGTAATTTACACATAAAGGTTGATTTACCCGATGGCCTGGCGTCGCTGGCCGCCGACCGGGACCAGTTGGCCGAGGTTTTCGAAAACCTGATCGGTAATGCGATCCGCTATGGCGGCGAGGGTGGCGCGGTGCGCGTGAGCGCCAGGCCGGAACCGGCCGGGCATATCACTGTTTGGGTTGAAGACGAGGGCGAGGGCATTCCGGCCGAGCATATCCCGCGGCTAACCGAGCGTTTCTACCGGGTTGACGCCGCGCGCAGCCGGGAACGCGGCGGTACCGGGTTGGGTTTGGCGATTGTAAAACATATAGTTAGCCGGCATCGCGGGCGGCTGTTGATAGAGAGCGAGCCCGGCAAGGGCAGCCGGTTTTCCGTGATCCTGCCGACCGAGCCGGTGCTGGAAACCGCCCCTTAAAGATACAGGTTGCAGTGATATGGCATGGGGATGTCATATAACTGTCATGGAACTGTTGTAGAGGGTTCATGGAGAGACCGTAGAGGTTCTGGCGAAAGAAAACAGAACCCAATGAGGAGTTCCATGATGTTAAAAAGGATATTCGCGATAGCCGGCCTGGGCCTGGTTATCGGCGCCGGCGCCGCACAGGCGCGCGACCAGATCCGGATTGTCGGATCGTCCACGGTGTTTCCATTCTCCACCTCGGTCGCCGAGCGTTTCGGCAAGAGCACCGATTTCAAGACACCGGTCGTGGAATCGACCGGTTCGGGCGGCGGCCTGAAGCTGTTCTGCGCGGGGGTCGGTGTCGGAAATCCCGACATCGCCAACTCGTCGCGCCGGATCAAGGCGTCCGAGGTAAAGATGTGCGCCGACAATGGCGTTGCCGAAATCATCGAAATCAAGATCGGCTATGACGGCATCGTGGTGGCCAATTCGAAAAAGACGGCCCAGTACGAACTGACGCTCAAGGACCTGTTCCTGGCGCTGGCCAAGGAAGTCCCCGATGGCGGGGGCAAGCTGATCGCGAACCCCTACAAGACCTGGAAGGACGTCAATCCCGACCTTCCGGCGACCAGGATCGAGGTGCTTGGCCCGCCGCCGACCTCCGGCACGCGCGATGCCTTCGTCGAGCTGGCGCTGGAGGGCGGCTGCAAGAGTTTTGAGTGGATCAAGGCGCTGAAAAAGAGCGACAAGAACCAGTACAAATCGATCTGCCACACGATCCGCGAGGACGGCGCCTATGTAGAGGCCGGCGAGAACGACAATTTGATTGTCCAGAAGCTGGAAGCCAACCCGGGCGCGCTGGGCATTTTCGGTTTCTCGTTCCTCGATCAGAACTCCGACAAGGTGCAGGGCAGCAAGATCGAAGGCGTCGAGCCCGAGTTCGAACTGATCGCCGAAGGCGAATATCCGGTATCCCGGCCGCTTTATTTCTATGCGAAAAAGGCGCATGTGGGGGTAATCCCGGGCATCGCCGAATTCCTGGCCGAATTCACCAGCGACAAGGCCTGGGGCGAGGAAGGCTACCTTGCCGACAAGGGCCTGATCCCCATGCTGGACGACGAGCGCGCGGAATGGGCGGAAAAGGCCGCCGGCCTGACGCCGCTCGCCATGTAACAAGGGAAGCGGAATGCTGCTGCTTGTTCTGACAATTGTTCTTCTGGCGTTAACCGCGGCCGGCTTTCGGGCCGGCCGCGGCCGCGCGCTGGCCCTGGCCGGCGGCATGCCGAAAAATCTTTCGGCCCTGCCCCGTTATTACGGCTGGTATGTCGCCCTGTGGGGCTTTCTGCCGGCGGCCGCGGTGGCGGGCCTGTGGCTGGCGCTGCAGCCCAGCGTGATCGAGACCCTTGTCATTGCCGGGTTGCCCGACGACCTGCGGTCGCTGCCCTCCTCGCAAACCGGGTTGATCTACAACGACATTCGCAACGCCGTGGCGGTCGGCATATTGCCGGCCGATCCCAATCTGGCCGATGCCGCCGCGCATTACGCCTCTCTCATCGGCCGCGCCCCGCTGGCGCTTTCCGCCCTTTCGGTCGCCATATTGCTGGCCGGCGCCGGTATCGGGCTGCGCTTGGTTACGCCGCAATTACGGGCCCGGGGCATGGTGGAAAAGATCGTGCGCGGCATGCTGTTCGTCAGTTCGATGATTGCCGTAGTCACCACCATCGGCATCGTGCTTTCGCTGCTTTTCGAGGCCATGCGGTTTTTCCGTCTGGTGTCGATTACCGAATTCCTGTTTGGCTCTGAATGGAGCCCGCAAACCGCGATCCGCGCCGATCAGGTGGGATCGTCGGGGGCGTTTGGCGCGGGGCCGGTCTTCGCGGGCACTGCGCTGATCAGCCTGATCGCCATGTCGGTCGCCGCGCCTGTCGGCCTGTTGTCGGCGATCTACATGGCGGAATATGCGGCGCCCAGGGTGCGCGCGGTGCTGAAGCCGCTGCTGGAAATCCTGGCCGGAATCCCAACCGTCGTCTACGGCTTCTTCGCCGCCCTGACCGTCGCGCCCTTCCTGCGCGAAAGCGGCGGGATGCTGGGGCTGGACGTGGCGTCGGAAAGCGCGCTGGCGGCGGGCGCGGTTATGGGAATCATGATCATTCCCTTCGTATCGTCGCTGTCCGACGACGCCATCGCGGCGGTGCCCAACAGCCTGCGCGAGGGTTCCTACGGGCTGGGCGCGACCCGGTCGGAAACAATTGTCAGCGTTATTCTGCCCGCCGCCCTGCCGGGAATTGTCGGCGGGCTGCTGCTGGGCGTGTCGCGCGCCATCGGCGAGACCATGATCGTGGTCATGGCCGCCGGCCTGGCCGCAAACCTGACCGCAAATCCTTTCGAGGCCGTAACGACCGTGACGGTGCAGATCGTCACCCTGCTGACCGGCGATCAGGAATTCGATAGCGCCAAGACCCTGGCGGCCTTCGCGCTGGGCCTGATGCTGTTCCTGGTGACGCTGACGCTTAACGTCATCGCGCTTTATGTGGTTCGGAGGTATCGCGAGGAATATGACTGATACATCTTCATTGCGCTCCGATACGGCCCAGGCGGTCAAGGCCGGCCTGCGCCGCCGCTACGCCGCGGAACGCCGCTTCAAGGCCTATGGCATGGCCGCGATCGGCGTGGCGCTGCTGATGCTGGCGATCATGTTCGGGACTATCATCGGCAACGGCTGGTCCGCCTTCCGCCAGACCTATGTCCAGATGGATGTGCTGGTCGACGCGGCCGAAATCGACCCCGACGGCAACCGCGACCCGAAGGTCCTGTCGGGCGCCGATTATGAAAAACTGGTCAAACTGTCGCTGCGCGAGATGTTCCCCGACGTCAAAAAACGCAAGGAAAAGCGGGAGCTTTACGATCTGGTCAGCAGCGGCGCGACCTTCGATTTGCGCGACGAGGTGATGGCCGACCCCGCGCTCGTCGGGCAGACGGTTTCCCTCTGGATCCACGCTTCCGACGATGTCGATATGTATATGAAGGGCTATATCAGCGCCGCCCTGCCCGAAGACGAGCGCCGCGTCTCCGACAAACAGATCGCCCGTATTGAATCCCTGCGCGAGCAGGGCCGGCTATCGATCGGCTTCAATCTGCAATTCTTCACCGGCGGCGACAGCCGCGAGCCGGAACTGGCGGGCATCGCCGGCGCTGCGCTGGGATCGCTCTGGACGATGCTGGCGGTTTTGATCATGGCCTTTCCCATGGGCGTGATGGCGGCGATCTACCTTGAGGAATTCGCGCCCAAGAACCGCTGGACCGATGTTATCGAGGTCAATATCAACAATCTGGCCGCCGTGCCCTCCATCGTCTTCGGCCTGCTGGGGCTGGCGGTGTTTCTGAATTTCTTCGGCATGCCGCGTTCCGCCCCGCTGGTCGGCGGTCTGGTGCTGGCGCTGATGACCCTGCCGACGATCATTATCGCCGGCCGGGCCGCGCTGAAGGCGGTGCCGCCGTCGATCCGCGAGGGCGCGCTGGGGCTGGGCGCCAGCCGGATGCAAATGGTGGTCGGCAACGTGCTGCCGCTGGCGATGCCCGGCATGTTGACCGGCGCGATCATCGGCATGGCCCGGGCGCTGGGCGAGACCGCGCCGCTGTTGATGATCGGCATGGTGGCCTTCATCGTCGATCTCCCAAAAAGCCCGCTGGACGCCGCCACCGCGCTGCCGGTGCAGATTTTCCTGTGGGCCGATAGTCCCGAACGCGCCTTCGTCGAACGCACATCCGCCGCGACAATCGTGCTTCTTGTATTCCTTATTCTCATGAATCTCGGCGCGGTGCTGCTGCGCAAGAAATTCGAACGCCGCTGGTAGGAAAAACATTATGCCAAATCAGGCTTCATTGCTCAGCTATGCTCATCAGACGGTGGCGAAAACCCCGTTGAAGGTCAGCGCCAAGGGCGTCAATGTGTTTTACGGCGCCAAGCAGGCGCTGTTCGACGTTGATCTCGACGTGCCGGTCAATCATGTCACCGCCCTGATCGGACCTTCGGGCTGTGGCAAGTCCACCTTCCTGCGCTGCATCAATCGCATGAACGACGTGGTCGATATCTGCCGGGTCGAGGGCGATATCACGCTGGACGACGGCGATATCAACGATATGGATGTGGTTGAGCTTCGCGCGAGGGTCGGCATGGTGTTTCAGAAACCCAACCCCTTCCCGAAAACGATCTACGACAATGTCGCTTATGGCCCGCGTATCCATGGCCTGGCGTCCAACCGCGACGAACTGGACGAGATTGTTTTCACCAGCCTGGAAAAGGCCGGCCTGATCGGCGAGGTCCGCGACCGGCTGGGCGAATCCGGCACCGGGCTTTCGGGCGGGCAGCAGCAGCGCCTGTGCATCGCCCGCGCCATCGCGGTAAACCCGGAAGTCATCCTGATGGACGAGCCCTGCTCGGCGCTAGATCCGATCGCCACGGCGCGCATTGAGGAATTGATCGACGAATTGCGCCAGATCTATACCATCGTCATCGTCACCCACTCCATGCAGCAGGCCGCGCGGGTTTCGCAGCGCACCGCCTTCCTGCATCTGGGATATCTGGTCGAGGTCGGTGACACCGAGGACATATTTACAAACCCGCGCGACGAACGAACGCAAGGGTATATTACCGGCCGTTTTGGCTAATACCAATGCTCGCTGATAATGACCCATTTGACCGGCTTCCCTTGTCCGCTCGTCAGGCGCGGTTCGCGCCGTGGTGCCGCGCCCCACAAGCGGAGCGCAACGCTGTGCGCGGTCATGGGAAGCCGGCCTTCGGTGACGCGCGGCGACCCGCCGAGTGCGTTGCGGCCCTTGCCCGATGCGGGGGCATCGCGCGGCGGACCGCGCCTGCCCAGCGGGCCGCCGCGCGCCATCAAATGGATCATTATCAACGAGCATTGGTATAAGGAGTAAGACATGCCCGAGAGCAAACATATCGTCCGCGCCTATGACAACGAACTGCAGCAGCTTAACGAGATGATCGGCCGCATGGGCGGTCTGGCCGAGGCCCAGATAGACGACGCCATCCGCGCCGTTTTCGAGCATGACACCGAACTGGCCAAGCAGGTCGCCCGCAGCGATGCGAAGGTCGACGAGCTGGAGGCGGAGATCAACGCCCTGGCGCTAAAATTGCTGGCGCTGCGCCAGCCCATGGCCATCGATCTTCGCTATATCCTGTCGGCGTTGCGCATTGCCTCCGACCTGGAACGCATCGCCGACCATGCGGAAAACATGTGCCGGCGCGGCGCCGCGCTGGAGGTCGCGCCCAAGGCTTCCGCCGTCGCCGGCATTCAGCGCCTGGGAAAGCTGGTGCTGGCGATGCTGAAGGATGTGCTGGACGCCTCGCTGTCCGGCGATACCGACAAGGCGGTGGAGGTCTGGCTGCGCGACGAGGAAGTTGACGACCTCTATGGCAGCCTGTTTCGCGAGTACCTGACCTACATGATGGAAAATCCGCGCAATATCGGCTCCTACACGACGCTGCTGTTTGTGGCCAAGAATGTCGAGCGCATCGGCGACCATGTCACCAACATCGCCGAAACCATCTATTTCCGGGTCAAGGCGAAACCGTTGAAGGATTCGCTGCCGGACCGGATCGAAATCACCGGCGAGTCCGATTAGTGTCGGCGCGCATCCTCATCGTTGAGGATGAAGCGGCGCTGTCAACGCTGCTGGCCTATAACCTTGAAAAAGAGGGATTCACGGTCCGCGTCGCCGCCGATGGCGAGCAGGCCGTCGAAGCCCTGGCCGAGGAGCAGCCGGATCTGGTGCTGCTGGACTGGATGTTGCCGCATCTCAGCGGCATCGAAATCTGCCGCCGCATCCGTCGCGACCCGGCGACCCGCGCGCTGCCGGTCATCATGCTGACCGCCAAGGGCGAGGAAGCCGACCGCATCCGCGGCCTGGACACCGGCGCCGACGATTACGTCACCAA